>JBNJGK010000023.1:22910-30110 GCA_051747665.1 Bacteroidota bacterium
TTAATGGGATACCCGAAAATTTCGGTTTATGACGGCGGATGGATGGAGTGGAGCAGCAATCCGGAAAACCCAATCGCTACAGGCATACCGGAAGAATTTCCGGCATGATGCTTCTTTATTAAGGTTTCGGGTTGTTAACATATTTACTTAACTATACTTACAGAATATTTGAGTTTTATGATTTTAATATAGATTTTACGTAGTGAATGAAGTTTCGACATTTACCAAATTCCGAATAATAGATTCCGCCCTGCATCACTACGCTATCGCTTCGTGATTTGAGCGGAATGACAAGGCTATAGGAGTCAGCAAAGAAAAAGCGCGCGACGGCGTATTTTAATTTTTTTTGGTGTCGTCGCGCGCTTTTTCCATGTCTATCAGTAAAACACTGTCATTTCGCAGCCCATGTTTCGCGCTATAAAAGCTTAGGCATTTTTAGAGCCCTATAAGCGAAACAATGGGCAAGAAATCTAATTACCAATATTTTTCATTTATAGAAATAATCATCAAGTTATTTAGCCATTATGAGTCTGATCTAAAAGCGCTCACTACTTGGATGATTTTTATAAAGCATTGTTATCTGAATGCTATGAAATATTGCATTTTATATTAATGGTTCTCATACTATTAACGTACAAACTTAAAAACTTACAAACCTAAAAACCTACGAACCTAAAAACTTACGAACTTATTAAACCGGACTCAATTGTTACCTTCTAATTTGTTAATCCGGTTATATTTAAGATGGCTTTGACCCAATTGTCGTCATTGTTTAAGCTCTCAACCAATGTTAACTCTTCGCCGCCATTTTCTTTAAACAGCTCATCATACTCTACTCCCAGCTCTATGGTAGTTTCCAGGCAATCGGCCACAAAGGCCGGTGCAACAATCAGCACCCGTTTTTTACCCTGGCGGGCTAAATTTATGAGTGTTTCATCTGTAAAAGGCTTTAACCAGTTTTTTGAAAGCCTCGACTGAAAGGAAACACTGTATTGTTCTTGTTTCAAGTCAAGCTTTTCAGCCAGTAAACGGGTGGTATCATAACACGTAGCTTTATAGCAGGAAGCGCCGTGTGCCGGAAGTTCAACATCACAGGAACACGTTTTTTCCTGAATATCCGGATGGGTTTTGTTGATTTGCCTTAGCGGCAACCCATGATAGGAAAAAACAACATGATCGTAATTCCAGGGCTTATAAGGACGTATGCGATGAGCAAAAGCATTCAGGAAGTTCTGATCATCATAATATTGATGCATCAGGCGAACTGAAGGTATCACCTCCCATTTCTTCATCTCTTTCATAACATAGTCAAACACCGATCCGGTAGTAGATGAGGCATATTGCGGAAAAAGCGGAAATACGACAACCTCTTCAAAACCTTCATCCCGGATATAATTCAAAGCCTTCTTCAGGGAAGGATTTCCGTATCGCATAGCCGGTATTACTTCCGTATTTTCATCAACTTTTTCCTGCAGTTTTTTGCTAAGACTCTGAAGAGTGACAAGCAAGGGGGAGCCCTGATCTGTCCATAACTGCTTGTAGAGTTTTGCAGAGTTTCTCACTCTGAAAGGAATAATTATCAGGTTTACCAGCAAAACTCTAAGCAACGAAGGAATATCAATTACTCTCGGATCATTCAAAAAGGCTGTAAGATACCGCCGCACATCTTTCACATCAGGCGAATCCGGTGTTCCTATATTTACTATCAGCAAAGCTCTTTTTTTCATGCAAGTCAGTTTTTTTTAAACCATAATTGTCAAAGGTAGAAAAACCTGTTATACTTGTATTGTTCAGTTTTTTTTCGTTTGTTTTGCCTAATTTTGAAACATGATTCGTAAATTTTTGATCTTAACAGCATTATGGATACTTATAGCATATGGTGTGTCATCATGCAAAAACCGGGAAACACATACACTGGAAGTCAAAGCTACCGCTTACAACTCGCTACCCAATCAAACCCACGCGAAACATCCTAAGATTACAGCATGGGGAGACACCTTAGAGCCCGGAATGAAATCAATTGCAGTATCGCGTGATTTGATAGAGTTGGGCCTGGTTCATGGCACCGAAGTAAGCATCGAAGGTCTGCCTGGAAAATACATAGTAAGAGACAAAATGAACCGGCGATGGGAAAAGAAAATTGACATCTACATGGGAACAAACATAGCAAAAGCAAGAGATTGGGGAATAAAAACGGTAACCATCAGATGGAAAACCTCACCTGAAGAAGAATAATAACCTCATAGATTGATTTTGTGCTTATAGAATGGCTACAGAAGTCTGTCTGAAAATGCATTCATTCATGACCCAGAGCTTTTCAAGCGAGTTATCTTCTCTTTGCATAAACACCTAAACACCTCAGCACGTAAACACATTTGAACCTAAAAACGTCCAAACTTAGTAACATGAAAACTGAGTAACTTACAAACTTATTAAATGAACCTATCCGGTAGTTTGCTGTTAAAACCAACTAACAATTATGGTAAAAGCACTATTAATAATAGCAGGATCGATATCTTTAGGGTTAGGAGTTTTAGGAATCTTTGTTCCCGGATTACCCACAACTTCCTTTTTATTACTTACAGCATATTTATGGGCAAGGAGTTCAGATAAACTTTACAACAAGTTGCTTAACAATAAATATTTGGGCCCTTACATTCTGGAATTCCGTAAAAACAAAGGTATGACCTTAAAACAAAAGATCTATGCCAACTCAATGATGTGGACCATGATAGGCTTATCCACCTATTTTTTCATAGAAAACAGGACGGTTGATTACATTGTTATCGGTGTGGGTATAATAGGAACTATCGTTATGGGATTCATAGTGAAGACCGTAAAAAAACCAAAACCTGAAGAAGCAGAGGCTTCTGCTAAAACCAATAATTTAAGCCGGGAGACTGCAAGTTAAACCCTATTCCTCGTCATCATCATCCAGCAAATGAATAATGGCCCAGTAACGGTTAATCAATCCGACAATGATTCCATAAATCAAATGAATTACCAGTGTAAAAACAGGATAAATCCATCCTTTGGCCAGATACAAAGTATCTTCTTTATCCTTAAAATGTGCATCTCCGGTTCCAAAAACTCCCCAATCCACAATGGGGCTTAAGGCTACCATCATGATCAACCACAATGAAATCCCTAATGAAAGTCCGTTACCTGCCTTAAGATTTGGCCCATACAGCAATGCAAGAATTACCGACATCACAGCGCCAAACAAAAAAGTAACAACAGTAGTCCATGGTATAGCCGGGAGGCCGATGGTTAAAACAAAGGCAGCAACCGGGGTAACATTGAACGGGGCATAAGCGCTGTTGAGAAGCCATTGCATCAATAATAAGAAAATCAAAGCTCCTGCAAGTCCGCTGATAAACGATTTAGTAACTAATTTGGTATCCATAAACAATCTTTTTTAATGATATCCTTGTTCTATAAAAGTAAACTAAATATATATATTCTCCAAAAGAAAAAGAAAATTTCTTATTGAAAATCAGGAAACCGCTTTATTCATAAATATCCTTAGCTACACGAAACGTGTTGCAATGGGCATCTACAATATTTCTTAACTGCCTGGCATAACCACCACCCATAGATGCAGTTACCGGTATTGCATGCTTCAACGCATGTTCATATAACAGAATATCACGCTGACGAACGCCTTGTTTACTTATGCTTAGTTTTCCAAGCCGGTCATTCTCCAGAATATCCACGCCGGACTGGTAAAAAATAATATCCGGCTTTACGGTTTCGATAAGCCATTTAAGGTTTTTTCTCAGCAAATCAAGATAGGCATGGTCTGAGACATCTGCTGATAAGGCTATATCTAAATCAGAACTCTCCTTATGCAGCGGATAATTTTTTGCGCCATGCATACTGAAAGTGAAAACACTCTTTTGTTTTTCAAAAATCCGGGCTGTTCCATTGCCCTGATGCACGTCAAGGTCTACAATCAGAACTTGTTTTACCTTTTTTAGATCCAGCAAATATTGCGATGCCACGGCGATATCGTTATAAATACAAAACCCTTCACCCCTGTCGCGGTATGCGTGATGAGTGCCTCCGGCAACATTAAAAGCAATCCCGTTATCCAGAGAATACAGCGAAGATTGTATCGTGCCAGAGGTAATAAGCTCTTCACGTTCTATTAATTGCTTACTCCACGGAAAACCTATTCGGCGCTCTTCTTTTGGATGCAAGGTTCCCTTCTCCAGTTTTTCAACATATTGCTCATCATGCACGGCAAGCAAAGCAGAACGATCAAGCGCCCCGGGATGAAAAAAATGTTGAGGGGAAAATGTTCTCTCATAAAGCAATTGCTCATATATCAGACCGTATTTTTCCATCGGAAAACGATGGTTTTCAGGTAATGGAAGCTGATAAACAGGATCATATGCTATTTTTATCATATTAGAAAAACATTGCCTGTATGGTTTTGTTTTCTTATTGGAAAAATATGATAGATGTTTTCATAATAGGACATCTTTTTGTTTATGGGACATAAACAGATTTACATCCTGAATTTTACACTAAATGTCAATGCTTTGTATTATATGGCATGAAAAATGTCCATTTGGTACATGTCTTTTGCATCATGTTAAACTTGATGTACATGTACAAACAATAAGTTAATAACAGAAAAACCAGAACCAATGAAAATAATAAGAAGTCTCTTTGTGATAACAGTTGCTTTTATTGCCCTGATAACAGCTCCGTCATGCAGCAAAGATTCAGATCCAACACCGGATCCCGAACCTGAATCCATTTTTGATTTACCTATCCCGGACGGATTTAATTTTGAAACAACACAGGACATACAGCTTGAATTGAAGGCAACGAATAATCAGGGTAACCCATTTGCTAATCTGCGTTGGCAAATTTATAATGATTCTCCGGAAAATGACGGACAACTTATTGCTGAAGGGAGTAATGGTGAATCAGGCATGTTCAAAACGCATGTATCTATCCCTTCATCTGCTGATAGCCTGTTTATAGGCACTAACTACGGAGGTATCGGGGGCAGGATGTTTGCCATTACAGGCGGAAAACTTTTGTTTGAATATGAGCAACCAAACAATCCGGCGCTCACTAAATCAACCAGCAACGGCAAAGGAACGTCGTATTTCGTTAAGAAAACATTTGATAATGATGTTGAAGGATTTTCTTCATATCGCGACGATGGCGATTTAGCAATAAAGCACAGCTCCCATCCGGAAAACCCGCTCAACAGAGGGCCTTTTGGCGAAAACGACGGTTTCATGTGGGGATATGACACAGAAGGAGGCTTGAGAGCATTTGAGGTGCCGTCTGACTTTCACGGAGATATTTATGGACAGTATATTGCATATGATTATTATGTAGGCAACACGGCTGATCCACAGCCTATGCAAAGCAATACGGGAGACATCCGCATTACTGATGGCAATAAAGTTTTAAGCGTAGACTTTATGGACGCCATGCCTCACCAGGTAAACGGAGGTTGGCAAACACTTTATATCAAACTCGACGAAACGGCCACACAGGGAACAGGATGGCGAATCGGCGACATGAACACCTACACCACACAACAAGGGGATAAAACCCTGGGCAATAGCAATCCCACTGATAGTGAAATAGAGCAAATTCTTCGCAATGTAACGGGCATTCTTATCGCTCCTGAAGGACAAAACGGGTCATATTATGCAAATGGATACGGTCCGGAATTTATTGGTGTAGACAATGCCGGTGTATATGAAAGTTTGGATGAAATTACAATCATTGAGCAGGGAGATGAGTTTGCAGATTCTGATGGTGATGGGGTTCCTGACGAGACAGACGCCTATCCCGATGACGACCAGCGCGCTTTTAACAACTATACACCGGGCGAAAACACCTATGCTACCTTAGCTTATGAGGATTTATGGCCCGAAAAAGGCGACTATGATTTTAATGATTTGGTTATTGATTATCGCTTCAACCATATCACGAATGCAAATAATAATGTAGTGGAAATAAAGGCTGACTTTACGATCCAGGCTATAGGCGCAGGCTTTGAAAACGGTTTTGCTTTTGAGCTGCCCTTCGAAGCCAGCAAAGTGCAATCTGTTTCAGGACAAAGCCTGGAAAGCGGATACACAGATATCCAAGCCAATGGAACGGAGGCTGGAAACCAAAATGCCGTTATCATAGTTTTTGAGAATGCCTATGATATTATAAACTCAGGAGGTTCTTTTGTGAATACCATCGTAGATCAGGAGTATGTAGAACCTGAGAGTATCAGCATAAGCATAGAGCTTTCTTCTCCTTTGCCCATGAATCAAACAGGAACAGCGCCGCACAATCCGTTTATCATTGCCAACAGCAACAGGGGTTATGAAGTCCATCTGTCAGGTTACGAACCAACAGATTTAGCCGACGAATCCGTCTTTGGAGAATCTTTTGACGATACAAAACCGGAAGAAGATAAATTCTATCAATCGGAAAGCAACCTGCCATGGGCTATTCATATTCCCGTTTCTTTTGATTACCCGATAGAACAAATTTCGATAGAAAAAGCTCACCAGAAATTCGCAGAATGGGCCATGTCTGGCGGCACGGAGTTCCCTGACTGGTATGAGGATAATGCAGGATATCGAGACGAAAGCAAAATATATCAAAAACCCTGACCATGGCGATTTGAAGTACACACAATGACTTTAAGAATCATCTTTTATAATAATACTAAGATTCACTTTTCCCATTTCCGGGATTAGTGAATCTTTGACCCTTATTTCTTCGTAGCCTGTCAAGACTATTGTCACAAAAAAATCTCACGCAGAGCCAGTTAAATCCTGGGCACAGCAAACTCCGCGTTCTTTTCTTTGCGGTCTTTGCGTGAAAAAGGAAGAATGAGCCTAGAGAAAACAATGCAACCTAATATCGCTCAGAGCCATCAAACTCAAACGCTTTAATCTGAAGTTCGACATTTCAAACTCTTAGTTTTTGAATGCGAATCTTTAGTCAATAAGGAAATCTCTAACAAAATTATTTATTAATCTATTTGAAATAAAAAAAACACTGTCGTCCGGTAAAAGCTGATGCTTGAGGTTTTATTGAATACAGACCTCTCACTGCGTTCGAGGTGACAGGTTGTTAGTTTCAAACAAGTCGGAGGGTGGAGGCGGCGTAGCCGCCTCCCCCCACCCACATCCCCAAAGCCGGAACACCAAAAAAATTAGA
>JBNJGK010000024.1:0-29824 GCA_051747665.1 Bacteroidota bacterium
CACCGGCAAAGTGAAACAACAAATTCAAATGCTTGAAGATAAGGCTAAAGGTTATTATTATTCAGCTCCTGACACTGCGTATCTTTACCTTGACTCCGCCTTGCAATTGGCTGATGACATAGTTGATACTCCCTTGCTGTTTGATATGATTAAAGAGAAAGGATTTCTTTTTTCCCGTAAAGGTGGATATGATTCTGCATTGTTTTACTATAACATTGCCAATGATTATCTAAATAAGGATGTGTCCGATGGTGATTATTATATGCTAAAAAATTTGCAAAGTGAAGCTTTATACTATCATGGAAATATTGATTCTGCTTTGTATTTGATGAAAGAGGTTTTAGATTATGCTCAAAAGTATCAGGACACGGCGTTATTATTGCGTTCATACGGTAATGGGTTGATGTTTGAAAATACGAAAGGCAATTATATTAAAGCCATTGAATATGGACAAAAAGCGTTAAATTATACAAAGACCATTACAGAAGAGGTGATTACATACATGAGAATTGCCTCTGTTTATATCGAAATTAAACAATACGATAAAGCCATCAAACTGCTCAGGGAAGCCTATATTTTGACGCAAAAGGATGAAGGAAGAAACTTATCGACTATGATTTACAACAATATAGGCAGGGCTTTCGAAGGTAACGAGGCTTATGACTCAGCCCTTTATTACTATAAAAAGAGCTATAGCCTGAATAAAGAGAACGACTTACAACATAGAGTACCGGTCAGCCTGATCAATATTGGGAACATTTATCTTGAATATAAAGAATATGATAAGGCATTGGAATATTACAATAAAGCATATAATCACCCTAACATACATAATCAAACAAAAGCATTAACAGCAACTACTGTAAATATCGGTGCGATTTATTCTTTAACCAACCGGCCTGATTCAGCAACCTATTATCTCGAAAAAGGATTTCAACTTGCGGATAAGTACGATTATGTTCAGTTTAAGTTAATCGCTCTTAAGCGCATAGCGGATAATGAAGCAAACAAAGAAAACTATCTTGAAGCCCTTGCCCTAAAAGACAGCGCCATGCATTTAAATGACAGCATCTGGGATGACGAGCTGAATGAACGCGTTGCTGCCCTTCAAGCTGAAGCCAACATCGATCAGAAGATCAGGGAGAACGATTTGCTTCGCAAAAGAGATCAGGAAAACCAGCGTAAATTGTTTTATCAGCAGGTTTCGCTAGCTTTACTCGGATTGGGTATCCTAAGTGTAATTATTATGCTGATTGTAATTTATCGCAACAGGGAAAAGCTAAAAGCGATGAATGCTTCGCTAAGTGATAAAAACAAGGAAATCAGCCAAAAAAACAAACAACTTGAAGAACTCAATAAAACCAAGGATAAGTTTTTCTCAATAATTTCTCATGATCTGAAAGGCCCGATAGGAACCCTGATTGCGCTGCTTCAGGAGTTGGACGACGATTACGATGACTTTGATGAAGAAGATCGCAAGGAAATTATCAGAAACCTGAGGGCCAGCGGCCAGAACACTTATAATTTATTGCTGAATTTGCTTGATTGGGCACGATCTCAAAGAGAAATGGTGCAAAATAACCCGCAAAAACTGGATATGTTTGATCTGGTGGAGGAAGTGTTGGGAGTTCTCGAATCCCGCGCAAAACAAAAAAACATACATCTCAGAAATTACATTCCACAAAATCAATTGTATGCATGGGCAGACCCTGAGATGAGCCGAACCATCCTCATCAATATAATCAACAACGCTATTAAGTTCTCCTACGAGAATAGCAGCGTTGATTTAAACGGACTTATAGATGGCGAGTTTGTTCATGTCCTTGTTAACGATCATGGAATTGGGATACCGGAGAATTTTTCATCTGAACTCTTTAAACTTAATAATGAGGCCCAGAGGTCAGGAACGGCTGATGAAAGAGGGACCGGTCTTGGTTTGATTTTATCGCATGAATTTGCCCATAAAATGGGAGGCGATATTCGCGTTGATTCTATAGAAGGCAAAGGCACAACATTTGAGATTTCGCTTCCTGTTTTCACAGATGATAAACAGCAGGATTAGAAAATATGAATAAAGCCAGGAAAGCAGCAAAAATATTTAAATCGGGCTAAGATGTAAGGTTTTGATTATTTGATCGTTGAAGGAGTTAGAATTGATTTTTTAAAAATTTAAAAGTTGAGAAAATGTATAATAAGTTGATAAACAGCATAAAACCTTTAGGGTTTACATGGCAGACCAACGATCCTTTTTTGTTTTGCGTTCATCATCAGGATGATTATCCTAAAGGCAATGAAAAGCTGGGGCCGGATGCTTCACTCAAAGGCAGACCAATAGGGCAGGATTTTACGGTTAAAGACGGTTGGAGGATGTATCACGGTGAAACGGTGCCTGGGTTTCCGGCACATCCTCACCGGGGTTTCGAAACGATTACGGTAGTTTTGGAAGGGTTTGTAGACCATTCTGATTCACATGGAGCAGCCGGAAGATACGGACAGGGCGATGTGCAGTGGATGACCGCCGGCGAAGGACTGCAGCATGCTGAAATGTTTCCGCTGCTCAGTTCTGAGAAGCCCAACCCCTTGCACCTCTTCCAGATTTGGCTTAACCTTCCGCAAAAGCGTAAATATTGTAATCCATTTTATAAAATGCTGTGGGCTGAAAATATTCCCGTGCATTCTTTTAAGGATAAATCAGACAGGGAAATCACGATAAGACTGATTGCCGGTGAAATGGATGGCATAAAGCCGCCTGATCCGGCCCCCGATTCGTGGGCTGCTGACCCCGATAACGAAGTCGCCATCTGGATTATCAGGATGGAACCGGATGCTTCCTGGACTATACCCCCGGCTTTTCCTGAAATAAAAAGATCACTCTATTTTTATAAAGGTGATGAGCTTAGAGTAGCTGGTGTAGATATTCCCAAAAATAACCAGGTGGATTTGCTGGCCGATCAGCCGGTTATGATAGAAAACAAAAAGAAAGAAGCTTATTTGCTGATGTTGCAGGGACGACCCATCAACGAACCGGTAGCACAACATGGTCCCTTTGTGATGAATACCCAGGAAGAAATCCGTAAAGCCTTTTCAGATTACAGAAAAACCCAATTTGGAGGATGGCCCTGGAATAGATTTGATAATGTGCATGAAAAGACGGAAGGTCGTTTTGCAAAATATGCCGATGGCAGCATCGAAAGACCGTAAAATGTTAAAATGTTATTTTGTTTAACATAGCCGCAATTTATTTAAATATTAATAAATTATCTATATGATTATTGTTTAATCAAATAATAATGGTTATTAAACATTAATAGCGCAGTAAGCTTATTTAGAACGTTTTTAAACATTAATATAGTAGTCAGATATACATTTATTTACGCTTAATTTAGTAATGTAAATCAAATCCGTATTATTGTTAAAAGATTCCTTTTGTGGTATTCGAATACTTTTTTTTATACTTTTGACGTAAGTGTTAAAAAAAACAATTAAGCTATGGAAGTACTTGAAGTTGCACGGTGGCAGTTTGGCATCACAACCATCTACCACTTTTTTTTCGTTCCGCTAACTATTGGTTTATCTGTTTTGACAGCTATTCTTCAGAGCTTTTATTACAGAACCAACAACCAGGATTATAAGCGGCTAACAAAGTTTTTCGGGAAACTTTTTATTATCATTTTCGCCGTAGGGGTAGTTACGGGAATTGTTTTGGAATTTCAGTTTGGGATGGCATGGTCAGAATACTCTCGCTTTGTGGGCGATATTTTTGGTATTCCTCTTGCCATTGAGGCCTTGATGGCTTTTTTCCTGGAGTCTACATTTATCGCAGTGTGGCTTTTTGGTTGGGACCGGATTCCAAAAAGTCTTCACTTACTTAGCATTTGGCTGGTAGCTATAGGGTCAACGCTTTCGTCCATTTGGATTCTTGTTGCCAATGCCTGGATGCAAACGCCTGTAGGATATGTGCTGAATGAAGGCAGAGCAGAACTTTCTGATTTTGTCGCTGTGATACTCAACGAACAGATGTTGGTTATGGCGCAGCATACGATAATTGCCGCTTTTGTAACCGGAGGATTGTTTATGTTGGGGATCAGTGCGTGGCATATTTTGCGTGGCAATCAGGTTGAGATTTTTGCTAAATCAGCTCGCATTGCACTGATTTTTACTGCGGTTTCATCAATCCTGGCAGCCACAACAGGTCACTCTCATGCGCAGCACACAGTTAAAAATCAACCTATGAAGCTTGCCGCAATGGAAGGGCTTTGGGAAACAGAGCAGCCAGCTAGTTTCTCACTCTTTGCTACCATCGATCAGGATGCCAAGACCTCTAAGCGGGAAATCAAATTACCATACTTAACCTCTGTTTTGGCCTATAACAACATTACCAGCGAGGTGAAAGGAATGAAAGACCTTCAGGCTCAATATGAAAAAAGGCACGGAGAAGGTGATTACCTGCCACCTGTTGCGGTTGTTTACTGGAGTTTCCGTATTATGGTAGGATTAGGAATGATTTTTATTCTTACAGCGTTGTATGGAATTGTCCAATGGTGGAGAGACCGGCTTGAACAAAGCAAAAAGTATCTGAAGCTTACAACTTATATAATGTTTTTGCCTCTGTTGGCGAATTCTTTAGGATGGATTGTAGCTGAAATGGGCCGTCAACCCTGGATTGTGCAGGATGTGATGCTCACGGGTGAAGGTGTTTCACCTAATGTGTCATCAGGTTCTATGCTATTAACAACCATCGCCTTTACTTTAGTCTATGGTGTTTTGGCCGCAGTGGGCATATTCTTGCTGCATAAATATGCAAAGCCCGGAGTGGCTGAAGATGACTCAGATGCACATGCTTATTGATTATTATTGTAAAAAACATTAAAAATACAGATTATGGATTATCAAGTTATATGGTTTATCCTCATTTCAATTTTATTCATCGGATACTTTGTTCTTGAAGGATTCGACTTCGGTGTGGGTATCCTGATGCCATTCATCAGTAAAGATGATGTAGACCGTCGTGTTGTAATAAACACAATAGGTCCTTTCTGGGATGCCAACGAGGTTTGGCTTATTACAGCCGGCGGCGCTATGTTTGCTGCTTTCCCGGAATGGTATGCCACGCTTTTCAGCGGATTTTACATTCCTTTGTTTTTGATGCTGCTGGCTTTGATCCTCAGAGCTGTGGGGTTTGAGTTTCGTAGTAAAATGACACAACCCTGGTGGAGAAAGGCAGCAGACCAGTTTATCTTCTGGGGAAGCTTAATCCCGGCATTGCTCTGGGGAGTTGCTTTCACCAATATTGTGCAGGGTTTGCCTATTGGTCCTGATAAAAACTTTACAGGAAATTTATTACACATTCTTAACCCATATGCGCTCCTGGGCGGCTTGGTTGTAGTGCTGATTTTTGTCTTGCATGGCGCTCTTTTCCTTAGTCTAAGAACAGATGGGGATATCAAAAAGCGGGTTGAAAAGATTTCTTTTCGTTTGTGGCTGCCTATCGGATTGGTAACAGCAGCGTTTACGATCTTAGGATATTGGCAAACGGTATTGTTCGAAGGTTTGGGTTTGGTGCCCGGAACGCTTCCGGCACTGGCTATCATTACATTCCTGGCTACATTCGCGTTTATGCGTTTTAAGATGCAGGGATACGCGTTCGCCAGTATCGCCACAACCATCTTGTTAGGAGCAGCAGTAGTATTTTACGGTTTGTTCCCAAACGTTATGCCCTCATCTATGGATGCAGCTTACAGCCTGACGGTATATAACGCTTCTTCAAGCGATTTAACGCTACAGATTATGACTATAGTGGCGCTCTTTTTTGTGCCCATAGTTCTCGCGTACCAGGGTTGGAGTTATTACATCTTTAGTAAGCGGGTGACAAGGGATTCTATCGCACGACCGGAATAAAATAGTTTATACATTTTACTTGGTGGATTTTTCGGACAACAGAACTGAACAGAAAAGCAAACAATCGCACATCCATAAAAGGTTATTCAGGCTGGCTATGGATGTGCGATTGTTTTTGAAAGGGCTGGCACTCTTTAGCCTGGCATTTACCGTTATCGTACTTGTTCAGATGTATGTGCTCAGCGTTATCATTCATGACGTGTTCATGTTAAACAGGTTTCCTGATACCTGGCTTTTTGTGTTTTTGGCGATTACCATATTGATAAGAAGTGTATTGATTTGGGGACGGGAGCGCTTTTCTCACTTCAAAGCCGTAGAAATAAAATCCCGGCTGCGTCGTAAATTGTTCAGCAGTTTGCTTAATGCCGGACCTGCCAAAACAAGCAGTGAGAAAACAGGAAGCATAGTGGCTTCGGTCATGGAGGGAACCGATAAGCTCGATGATTATTTTACGCATTATATCCCGTCGTTGGTCCATATTGCCGTGCTTCCTCTTGTAATCATTGGTTTTACAATTTATTATGATTGGATGAGTGGGCTGATATTGTTGATTACAGCCCCTCTGATTCTCTTTTTTATGTTTTTGATTGGTACGTATGCTTCCAAAATCACTCAAAATCAGTGGAAAGAGCTAAGCAATATGTCTTCGCATTTTCTGGATGCCTTACAAGGATTAAAAACCCTGAAAATTTTAGGTCGCAGTAAGCAGGAGCAGGAGCAGGTATGGCAGCAAAGCAATCGCTTTCGTGAAATTACGATGACAGTACTGAGGGTTGCTTTTTTGTCAGGAATGGTACTGGAGCTGGCGGCAAGCATAAGCATTGCGCTTGTTGCCGTACAAATTGGCATCCGGCTTATCGAAGGCCTGATGATTTTTCAGGCAGGCCTTTTCGTGTTGCTTTTAGCGCCTGAGTTTTATTTGCCTTTCAGAACGCTTGGCGCAAACCATCATGCCGGAATGGAAGGAGCGGCTGCGGCAGAAAAGATTTTTACACTGCAGGATGAGGAGGTTGTTTCTGAAAATACAAGGAAGGATGAATTTAAAGTAGAAAATGCTACTATCAAAGTAGAAAACATTACCTTCAGCTATGAAAAAAATCAAAATCCGGTTATTAACCAGGTAAGTTGTTTCATAGAGCCTGAGACCTTAACGGCTTTAGTTGGGCCCAGCGGCGCTGGCAAAACCACATTTGTTTATTTGTTAATGGATTTTCTCACTCCGGATACAGGCAGCATCAAGGCGAATGGTAAATCCATCCATGAAACCGATGCTGAAACCTGGCTGCAGAATGTGGCTTATGTGCCACAGCATCCGCATTTTTTTGATATGACCCTGAAAGAAAATCTTTTGCTGGCGAACCCTTCTGCTACAATAAGTCAGATAGAAAACGCCTTGCAGCACGCCCACGCTTATGATTTTATTCAGGAGTTACCTCAAGGGTTGGATACACCGATTTCTGAAAATGCATCAAGACTGAGCGGTGGTGAAAAACAACGACTGGCCATAGCCAGGGCATTTATTAAAGATGCTCCTGTCCTGATTATGGACGAACCTACCTCTAATCTTGATCCTGAAAGTGAAAAATACATTTCTGAGGCTACTGAAAAACTTATGATGAACAGAACAACCATCATGATTGCACACCGGTTAAAAACCATAAAAAAGGCCAATCAGATTTTGGTTTTTGATGAAGGCAGACTGGTACAAAGCGGAAGCCATCAACAGTTACAGCAACAGGAAGGATTATATACAAGGTTTCTCCAAAGCACGTCGAACGAAAAAACCCCGGAGACATGATAATCAGGATGATTCTTTTTCTGAAAAAATATAAGATGCAGTTTGCCGGAGCTGCCTTATTGGCAATAGGTACTGTGCTAACAGGAATTGGTTTGATGAGCACCTCAGGATATTTAATCTCCAGAGCTGCCGAGCGCCCCTTAATTACGGATTTATTTATGGTTACGGCAGGTGTTCGGTTTTTTGGTATCTCTCGTGCTGCGGTTCGTTATGCAGAAAGGTTGGTGTCTCATAATTTGACTTTCAGGATACTGATGTCCATACGCTATACTTTGTTCCGGAAAATCGATCAATTTCCGGTTAAGAAGCTTATGGGCAAGCGACACGGAGATCTGCTCTCGCGCCTGGTAAATGACGTGGAAACGTTGCAAAACGTCTATTTAAAGATTATTTCTCCTGTAATTACGGCTGTGGTTGTTTCATTACTGGTTTTTGTCTTGTTATTGCTTTTTGATTTTGTTCTGGCCATCACAGCACTCGTCTTTTTGGCAGGTAACGGTGTTTTGGTATCGGTTTTGGCTCACAGAACCGCTAAAGGTCGCGGAAAGTCTGAGGTGCAAACCAAGTCTTCCCTGAGAACGTTCCTGGTTGATCGCCTGCAGGGATTGTATGAACTTTTCTGGACCCGCCAAAAAACTTCTTCAGAAAAGCAGTTTGAAGGGATGCAGGAACGCCTTGATCAAATTGAAAGAAAAAATGCGGGTTCTACTGGTATTTTGGAAGGGCTTAACAATGTTTTTTCGCAATTGGCTATGTTTACGGTTTTGATACTGGCTATACCTTTAGTATTAAATGGAGAGTTGCAGGGTGTTATGCTGGCGTTGGTTACATTGGGTGTTTTAAGCAGTTTTGAAGCTGTGCAGAATTTAGGAAATGCCTTCCTGTATTATGAAACCGCAGATAAGGCTGCAGAAAGGGTTTTTGCGATTACAGAACAGAAGTCCGCCCAGCTTAAAGAAAAGGAATTCATTGTGAATCAATTGCAGAGCATCACGTTTAAGGATGTGGGTTTTTCATACACTTCGGAAAACATAACGCTCAACAACATTGATTTCTCGATTATGCCCGGAAGCCGCATTGCAGTGGTAGGTCCCAGCGGAAGCGGCAAGAGCACATTGCTGAACCTCCTTTTGCGCTTTTGGCATCCCGATAAGGGAAAAATCCTTTATGGAAACCAGAATATCCGTGAATTGGATGAAGAGCAATACCGGAATTTGTTTGCCGTGATTTCGCAGGATGAACATATCTTTAACCGCACTTTACGTGATAATCTTTTGTTGGCGAATCCTGAAGCTGGTGATGCTCAGCTCAGAACTGCCCTGCAAAATGCAGGTTTGGGAGCTTATTCCAATCATTTGGATCTGGAGCTCGGAAACTTCGGGATGCGTTTTTCGGGCGGTGAAAGGCAGCTTCTTTTTATTGCCCGGGCGCTGCTGAAAGATGCTCCGGTGTGGCTATTTGACGAAGCTACGGCGCACCTGGATGCCCGCACAGAGCAAAATGTGCATCAAATCCTGGAAGCAAACCTGAGAGACCGCTCTTTATTGTTTATCACTCATCGTCTGATAGGAATGGAAAAGATGGATCAAATCATACTGATGCAGAACGGAAAAATCATGGAACGCGGAACGCACCATGAATTGCTGAAGCAGCAAGGCGACTATGCAAAGATGGTTCATCTGCAAAATGAGCTCATTCCGGGGTAAATTATATGTGGGCGATTGGAATGATAAAAAAGAAGCCCGGCATAAAATGCGGGCTCCCTTCTCGTAGTTAGTAGTTTTAGCGTGTTTTAAAACGATGTAAAAATATAACTTGAATATCGTTTATGCAACCTTAATTGAAAATTCGGCTAATTTTTTATAAACATCCCTGTTGATTACTTTTTTATTCCTTTAGGGGTGTAGCCAACCTCTTCGATAGCCGATTCAAAATCAGGGTAATGAAATCTGGCGCTATCCACTTCTATTTTAGCTTCGGCATTTTTATGCGATGGCTCTACTTTTATGACACCCGGTATTTTCGTAAGCCTTTTCTGTATCGTGTTTTCACATCCTTCGCATGTCATGCCCTCAATACCTAAGGTTATAGAAACCGGGTTCATTTCTGCTTGCTCATCTACATATTCCTTCAGATTGGCAAGGCCATCTTTCAGGTTTTGCTCTAACATACCCCGTATGAAAAGTCCGATAATCCTGTCGAAAGGGTAGGAGAGCTCAGATTCATTAATCCATGTTACCCTGGTGCTGCCATTTACTTTTTCAAATCTGCGTATGTCAGTGGCTACACTCTCATTCGGTTCAATAAATTTAAGCGTTGCCTTCACCTCTTTATTTGGTGTGATTTCCTGAATCTCCATCGAACCTATCCCTACTTTTTCACCTCGCCATTTCCATTTACTGCCGGGCTTGAGGCGTTCACCTTCAAAGCTGTTTTTTGCGTCAGCGTCTGCTTTGCTCCACGGGTTCCAGTTCATCATATGCTCGAAGCTTGCTCCATAGGGAAAAACGGTTTCCGGTGGATGATCAATGACAATGGATTTTTCTACGCGCATGGATGAAGGAACTAAGGCCCCCACAATAAACACCAGCGCAAATAATCCTAAAAAGACGTAAATAATGATTTTTCCTGCTTTCATAACAATGGTTTTATCGTATTAGTTGATCTGCCCAGATGATTGCCATCACGGATAAGAAATACAAATTTACCTGTAAAAATGCTTTTCCCGTGTTGCCGGTAAAACTTTTTCTCAACAATGATTTCGAAATATAGAAGATGGTAGTAAAAGAAGCCGCTACCAACATTAAAATAAAAACCCAATGCTGAATTATGCCATAGAAGGGAATGAGCATTGCCGTTGCCGCTGTAGCCAGCATCCAAACAAATGTGAGCTTATGCATCTGTTTTTTCGAAAAAATATCCGTTAGGGTTGGTAAGCCGGCCTGATGATATTCTTTTCCATATTTAAGCAAGAGCAACCAAAAGTGCGGAATTTGCGCCATGAAAAAGAAAAATGCTACCAGCACGATAAACTTATCAAAAGGGCCACCACCTGCGGCTACCCAGCCGGCTACCGGTGGCAAGGCGCCTACAATACTGCCGGGCACAACAGCAAAAGCTGTGATTTTCTTAAGCGGTGTATACACTGCATTATACCAAACTAAGGTTAGCCAGCCTACCAGCATGCTTTGCCAGCCTGCGCCATAAAGTAAAATAAGCGTGCCGGCAAAGAACGTGATTAAGATAAAGTTTCTGACAAAATTCCGTGAAACTGTTTTAGCCGGCAAGGGCCTGTTTTGCGTACGTGGCATTTTGCTGTCGATAAACACTTCCTGGTAATGATTGAGAGCAGCCGAACCTGCTGACAGGATAAAAATACCTATGACAGGCCAGAGAATGCCCGGTTCCAGGCTGCCGCTGTACATCAGATATCCTGTAAAAGTAGTGAGGGCTACTGAAAAAGAGATTCTGACTTTACTCAGCTCTTTAATATGTTTTAGGTTTTCTTTAATCATTCAGTGTTTTCAAATATTCTTTAATCTTGTTAACCTGATCATCGTTTAGTTGGTCTTTATAGGATATCATCTGTCCTTCGCGATAGCCTTCCACTATGTCTGCATCGGGCTCATAAATTGAGCGGAAGATATAGGCAGAGTCAGCTACTACTGTGCGTTCTTCACCGTCTGTAACTACGTTTCTTTCAGAATCCCATAAGCCTTTAAAAGAGGGTCCTACAATTTTAGAGCCGTCAAGAGAATGGCACGCCAAACATCCGGTCATTTCCAAAATATTCCTGCCTGCAGTAGCTTCAACATTTCCGTTTTCAGTGTCTTCTTCGGCTACAGTAGCATCTTGCTCATACCATTCCTGGAATTCTTCCTGCTCCATGACTTCCACATCTGTATACATGTAGGAGTGCCTCAAGCCGCAATATTCGGTACAGAACAAATCAAAAGTGCCGGTTTGCTGAGGAACAAACCACATTTGCTTGTCGCTGCCCGGCACCATGTCTTCTTTTACTCTGAAAGCCGGGATATACAATGAGTGAATCACATCAACCGAGATAAGGTCTAACACAACCGGCTTATTAACCGGCAATACCAGTTTGTTGCTGAGCTTGCCGTTTTCATACTCAAAGCTCCAGCTCCACATCCGGGCTGTTGTTTTTACATGCATCGCATCCGGAGGCGTTTCTTGCATGGGTTTCCAGCCGGCCCATCCAAAATAAAACATCACCAGCACCAATCCGGTAGGAATGGCTGTCCAGATGATCTCTAACTTCGTGTTTCCCTCAATTTGCGTGGCTTTTGGGTTTCGTTTTTTGTTATAGCGCCACACAAAATAAATCATTGTGGCCGTAATGCTTACCAGGAAAAACAGCGATACTCCCAGAATCACCACAAAGGCAGTGTCAACAGCTTCAACAAAATTTGACGCTTCTGAATACATAAATTTTTTTTTATCTGAATAAATAATCAAAGAAGGTGATCACGATGACGGCAACAAAAACCGCCATAACCAGACCTACCATTATACCATATATTTTTTGATCAAACTTTAAGTGCATAAAATACAGCAGCACAATAATACCTTTGATGGTTGCAATTAACATAGCCGCGGCTGTATTCAGGGCGCCCAACTCTACGCGCGTAATCAGCACAGTTATAGCTGTTAGCACCAGCAAAGCACCCAAAACAATCAGGTGAACATAATACGGTGTAATATGATGCTTGTCTTTACTCATAATATCAGTGAATTAAATAAAACAACGGAAACAAGAAAATCCAGATTAAATCTACCAGGTGCCAATAAAGTCCTCCGTTTTCCAGGAGTTGATGATCATCATGCGTTATCTTATCCTTATGTAAATAATAGATGATGAACCCTATAACCACAATACCAATGATGATGTGCAAAGCGTGGAGGCCGGTCATCATAAAATACAATCCAAAATAAAGTATTGTACCAAAGCCTAACTCTTGAAGCACATCCGAGCTGGGATAAAAACCATGTTCAATTTTGGCTCCCCATTCAAAATACTTGTTTACCATAAAAACAATAGCCAGAAAAACCGTAGCATAAAGCAATTGCAGCGCAAATTTTTTATTGTTTTTCTGGATAGCGGATATTGACATCGCAATAGTCATACTACTTACGAGCAAGATAACTGTATTGACAGTGCCTATGACCCAATCAAGTTCTTCGGCAGCCAGCTTAAAAGCTTCGGGATGCAAATAGCGGTAAACGGAATATACTACAAACAACCCACCGAACAATAGAATTTCAGTGAATATAAATAACCACATTCCGATTTTTGATCCTTCGTCGTCTCTGTGCATATTGGTTGGTTTTTATTGAGTATTATCCCCTTTTGCTTGTTCTTCATCTTCCTCTTCTTCTACAGAATAGTCATACGGCCCGCGCGTTACATGAGGGATTTCGTCAAAATTCTCTACACTCGGTGGAGAGTCTACAGTCCATTCAAGTGTTCTTCCTTTCCATGGATCTTTAGGTGCAGCTTTTCCGTGGCGTGCTGAGCGAATCAGGTTGGCAAAAATGATCACCAGGCCTGAAATCATCACAAAAGCGCCTAAAGAAGAAAGGATGTTCGGACCGTGGAATTCAGGGAGGTAGTCATAATATCTGCGGGGCATACCTGCAATACCGAGGTAAAACATCGGCAGATACAAGGATAAAAACCCGATGAAGAAAATCACCCATCCGATTTTAGCCCAGGCTTTATCATACATTCGTCCGAACATTTTCGGGAACCAGTAGTGGATAGCGCCCATAAAGGCATATCCCGTACCTCCGAACACGATAAAGTGGAAGTGGGCCACCACAAAGTTTGTGTCATGAAGGTGTACGTTTGTTGCCAGCGCTCCCAATACCAATCCTGAAAGGCCTCCAATCATAAATACAAAGATGAACGACATCGCCCAGTAAAACGGTACAGACGTGTGAATAGAAGCTTTGTGCAGTGTAGAAACCCAATTAAACACTTTGATGGCGCTGGGAATAGCTACCAGGAAAGTAAGGATTGAGAAAGTATACAGGGCAGTTCCGCTCATTCCTGATGTAAACATATGGTGTCCCCACACAAAATAACCTACAAAAGCAATAGCCATAGTAGATGCTACGATGGCTTTGTATCCGAAGATAGATTTACGGGCAAACGTGGGTATGATTTCAGAAATAGCTCCCATGGCCGGCAGAATCATGATATAAACAGCCGGGTGCGAATAAATCCAGAACAAATGCTGGTAAAGCACCGGGTCTCCTCCTAAAGCCGGATCAAAAAAGCCGATTTGCAGTGTACGTTCAGCTACAATCATGAGTAAAGTGATTCCAACTACCGGCGTGGCAAGCAACTGAATCCATGAAGTTCCGTAAAGTGTCCAGGGGAAAAGCGGCATTTTAAACCAGCCCATTCCCGGGGCACGCATCCGGTGCATGGTCACGATAAAGTTCAGTCCCGTTAGGATAGAAGAAAAGCCTAAGATAAAAGCTCCTAACACTGCCGGAAGCATATTGGTGTCGGTTTGGAAACTGTATGGCGCATAAAACGTCCAGCCAGTGTCGGGCGCTCCGCCTCCCATAAACTGCGACGATATCGCTACGAGGGCGCCTATGATGTATACCCACCACGAAAGCAGGTTAAGCCGCGGGAAAGCCACGTCTTTAGCTCCAATCATAATAGGCAGGAAAAAGTTCCCGAATACGGCAGGCAATCCCGGCACTACAATCAGGAAAATCATGATGATTCCGTGCAATGTAAAAACGCCGTTGTAGGTCTGGGCTTCCATGATAGTCTTGCCCGGGGCGATGAGCTCAAATTTCATGAGCAAACCAAGCAGGGCGCCAACAGAAAACAAAACGGCAATGGAATATAAATACAGAAGACCTATCCGCTTATGGTCGGTAGAGAATATCCAGGCAAAAATACCCTTGTATTTGGTTTCCGCCTGAAGATAACTTTTCTCTTTTCTTTCTTCTTTCGCTTCACTCATCTATGCTTGTTTTTTGATGTTTTTTTTCTTGGGTTTAACAACTAATACTAAAAAGACAATCACCGCCACAAACATGATAAATGTACCGGCAATTTTTGTGATATTTAAAACATATTTCTGACCTGTAGGGTCATAGCTGTAGCAATACTGTAAAACGCGGTTTACGGTAGAGCCTACTTTGCCTTCGGCTGCTTCTACAATAGAAAGTTTGATTTCGAAAGGCAGGAAGTAAGTACCATTTAAATAACGGGTTATTTTTCCTTCAGGGCTTAAAACAATTAAAGAGGCTGAATGGGCAAAATCACTGCCGCCGGTAGGTATAAATTTAAAACCTGTGGCGCTGGTGATTTTATCAATGGTCAGGCTATCTGCTGAGTAGAAGGTCCATCCGTCTTCGGGGATGTCTTTTTCTATCATCTTCATGTAATTCTCGTGCTTTCTCGCTGCCAGCTCGGTGCCCTCGGTATGGTCAAAACTGATGGTCACAATCTGATAATCCTCGCCAATATTCATGTCAAGCTGATCCACAAAATCTGCAATTCCGTTCATTAAAGGGCTGCAAATTCCCGGACAACGATAATATACAAAATTTAAAATGGTAGGTTTATCTACAAGCTCGTTCATGCTTACCTCTTCGCCATACTGGTTTACTAAGGTGGTGTTTTCCGGGATTTTATCTCCCAAGTGCTCATCCACGCCTACATCCGAGTCCGGTATTTGGGAATCTTCAGGCATGATTACCTGGTCTTCCAAAGCTCCTTCCTGCTGGCTGTAAACAGCGCCGGAGATCAGGAAAAGGATTAACATTAGCAGAGGCAATACTGGTTTTATATTTGTTATTTTTATCATAATAAATGGTTTACTGGCTTAAAAAAATGTTAAATTTTCAGCATTAGAACAAGCATTTAGATTATTTGTTTCGTAATCCTTTGCCAGATACCTTGTATTTTCTTTATTTATCATAATGCTCCTGGATAACAGAAATTCAATTATTTACTTCTGTAATTCCTCCTGAATATAGTGTACGATTTTCCACCGGTTTTCCGGCTTGATTTGTGGTCCGTGAGCACCCATAACGCCTTGCCCAACAGTAATTACATGATATATCTCTCCGCCCGGCAGATCTTTCCATTCATCTGTAATTAATGATTTGGGTTGCACAGCATATTTTTTGCTGGTGTATAAATACCCTTGTCCGTCGCCTTTTTTGCCATGGCAGTCTACGCAAAATATTTCATACTGTTCTTTACCTTTTTCAAGGACTTCGGCATTTAGTTTTACCGGGTTGCTTAGCTCTTCGCCGGCGGCTTCGCGTCCGTCAAAATTAGCCGGATACTGATATGGGATCATTTCCCGTGGAACAGTGCCCTCTACAGGTTTTAGCGCCGAAGAGCCATGTTCAAAAACGTCATTTTCGGTATAAGTTTCTGTGGCCAGCGAATGGGCCATTTCAGGTGCAAATTCATTGCCTTTATCTAACCTTGTCCTGTCGCAAGAGCTTAGAAAAAGAAGTGTAACTGAAATTAATATCGTGACTTGTCGTTTCATATTCCTGATTATAAATGATGATGTATACTTTCTTTTAATTGCGGATGATTAACCGGTATGATGGTTGATTTGCTTAGTAGCCTGAACACCAGCAAAATGAATCCGCCGGCATATCCCAACCACAAACCTGCTTCAGTAAAGCCGAAGGGCAATGTTCCGTAACTTCCCGGCATGATTTGCAGATAGAGCATAATCCATAACCCGGCCAGCAAAAGGATGCTCATAGAGATTAACACAGCTTTTCTGCGGCCAAAGTCATCGGAAATCAAAACCAGAAATGGAATGGCAAAGTTGATGATGAATTCAGTATAAAACAGAAAGCTGCCTTCGCCCAAAAATCTTGGCATGTAATATACGGTTGCCTCCGGGATGTTGGCATACCAGATAATCAAGAACTGCATAAACCAAAGGTATCCCCATACAATGCTGAAGCGGAACAGATAGCGAGCCAGGTCATGGCGGTGGGCTTTGTTCATTTCAGGAAAATATCCCATTGAATTCAAAAAGAAAATGATTAGTACGATAAGAGCTACGGCATAATACATGCTGGTTATCATTGTTCTGAATCCAAATATGGTGCTGTACCAATGCGAATCGATGGTCATAATCCAGTCCATGGACGCAAAAGAAAAGAAAATCACGGCAAGGAAAACAAAGACTATCGAATAATGGCTGCTTTTTTGGAATGAGTTCAAATCGCCCTGCCGGTCTTCCCTGAATGCATATTTTTTCAGTAGCCACCATACGCTAACAAAAAGCGCGAAGTACAATACCATTCTCCCCATAAAAAAGGGTACATTCAAAAAAGGTGATTTATGGGCAATCAGCTTATCACTTTCTGTGATGCCCGGAATAGCCCATTCATAAATATCTGGCAAACCGAAATACAATACCAGCATCAATACCGCCGCTACTGGTATAAAGGCTCCCAGAGAGAGGGGAACGCGCTGAAAAAGCGCTGACCACGATGACTGGGTGATGAATTGAATGCTGTAGAACATGACAGCGCCAATAGACAGGGTCAGAAAATATAGGTTATTGAAAAGCAGGTTTACCCATGTTCGTTCCGGATCGTTTATAAACCCTGTGGCTAGAGCAACAATGCCTATAGCTAACAAGGCAAATGCCACAATTTTTATTTTTTTGGGAAGCTGAAAATTGGTTTGCATAATTTCTTATTTCTGTATCGTTATTTTTACACGCTTTGTCATCATCCGTTAACACTTTGTGTAACTATTCTTATCTCATTATTCGTTTTCCTCTTCACTGTCTTTGATTTCTTTTGCCCCTGCAGTTTCGAGGATTTCCCTGATTTTTTCCGGATTGTCAGGTTTCTCAAAAAGCATCACAAAATGATCATCCAGAATCCTCTGATCTGGCATGTTAGCAGGTTTACCGGGAAACAATTGAATTCGCCCGAGTAAGGTAAGTGATGTTAGCGTACCTGTTAAAAGGATTGTAACCAAATATATTACTACAACCATGGGAGGAAAGCTAAAGTAAGGTTTTCCCCCGAAATTGATCGGATAATCTATCACAGTAACATAGTAGACAAAAGAAAAAGTCAGGACTACAGCCATAACGCCGAAAAAGAAGGCCAGGTGGCGGATACGGCTGGGTTTTGTGAAGTTTTTGAGGATATCATGATCGGCAAACGGGCCAAAAATGTCTTTGATTTTGATATCAGCCTCCTTAAACTTTTTGAGTGCTTCAACCACTTTTTGTTCATCATCAAAAATGCCGAGGATTTGTTTATTCTTCATGATCTTGAGTTTTTTTAAGTTTTTTCTGTTCATCGCGGGCTATCGGCTTGTTTTCGTTAACCGCTACGATGGGTATGTAACGCACAAACAGCAGCATACCGGAGAAAAACAGTCCGAATGTTCCGGCATAAATGCCAATATCAACCAGCGTGGGAGTAAATGTAGCCCAGCTTGACGGCAAAAAGTCCTGCGAAAGCGATGAAATCAAAATGATATAACGCTCGTACCACATTCCGAGATTGATAAAAATTGAAATCAAAAACAGGATCACAATATTTTGCCGGGCCTTTTTAAACCAGAATAACTGTGGCAGAATAGCATTAAACGTTACCATAAGCCAGAATTGAACAGAATACGTTCCTGTAGCTCTTGCATTTAAGAAAGTGTACATTTCATATTCAAAGCCGGAATACCAGGCTACAAATAACTCTGTGATATAGGCAAGCCCGATAATCAAACTTCCGAACTTAAGCACATGAGCAATATTCTCGAGGTGTTTGTCGGTAACAAAATCCGTTAGGTTAAATAATTTTCTAATCAGGATCATCAGCGTAAGCACCATGGCAAACCCTGAGAAGATGGCTCCGACAAAAAAGTACGGCGGCAGAATAGTGGTGTGCCATCCCGGCAGTATTGAAACGGCAAAGTCGAGCGCTACGATAGTGTGAACTGAAATCACAAGCGGAGCGGCCAGTCCGCCCAAAATTTTCATTGTAGTCTCATAACGGTTGTAAGCGCGCATCGAACCGTTCCAGCCCATGCTGAAGAAACCGTAGATCGCTTTTTTAATCTTTCCTTTGGCACGGTCGCGTACAGAGGCCAAATCCGGGATCATACCAAAATACCAAAGCGAAATAGACATCAGCAAATAAGTGGTGATAGCTAAAACGTCCCAGAAAAGGGGCGAGTTAAAGTTGGTCCACAACAAGCGGGTGTTGGGGTAAGGAAAAATGTAAAATACCAGCCAGGGTCTTCCAAGGTGCAAGACAGGGAATAAGCCGGCACACATCACGGCGAAAACAGTCATGGCTTCGGCAGCGCGGTTGATGGAGCCGGCCCATTTTTGCCTGAATACCAGGAAGAAAATGGTAAAAGCTGTTCCGGCGTGCCCGATGCCAATCCACCAAACAAAGTTGATGATGTCCCAGCCCCAGCCAACTGAGTTGTTAATTCCCCATGTACCTAGCCCTTTGCTGAAAGTCATGTATATTGCCCATGCACCATATAACAGCAAGAGCGTTCCAAAACCCATGGCGGCAAACCACCACTTGGCAGGTTTCTGTTCCGCATTAGACAGCAGTTCATCGGAAATCTGACTGTAGCTTTTCTTTCCTTTTATCAGCGGGATATTTAGTTCGTTTACAATCATGGATAATGGTATATTAATCGTTCATATTATTTTTTTGATTTACTTATCAGGCTTCAATTTTAGCTCCCATATTCCTGACCTTAGTCATATAGCTTACTGTAGGTTTGGTGTGCAACTCTTCCAGCAAATGATAATTTCTGTTGGATTCCACCAGCTTGGATACGCGGCTCTCCGGATCGTTGAGGTCTCCGAAAATCAATGCGTTTGAAGGACAAGCCTGTGCACATGCCGGCGTAACTTCTCCGTCTTCCAGCTTGCGGTTTTCCAGTTTAGCCTGTTCCTTGTTTTCCTGGATACGCTGCACGCAGAAGCTGCATTTTTCAACTACACCCCGGCTGCGCACCGTAACATCAGGATTGAGCACCATTTTGCCGAGGTCATCATTCATGTTATAGTCAAACTCTTCGTTATCGGCATATTTGTACCAGTTGAATCGCCGCACTTTATACGGGCAGTTGTTAATGCAATATTTTGTTCCGATGCAACGGTTATAAGCCATTTGGTTCAATCCTTCATCAGAATGGTTTGTGGCGGCTACCGGGCATACATTTTCACATGGTGCGTTATCACAATGCTGGCACATCACCGGCTGATGAACAACTTGCGGGTTGTTTTCATCTTCCTTGTAATAGCGGTCTATCCGTATCCAATGCATTATGCGTTTTTTGATAACTTCCTCTTTGCCAACCACAGGTACGTTATTCTCTGCCTGGCAGGCTATAGCGCAGGCCCCGCATCCTGTGCAGGCATTTAAATCAACCACCAGCGCCCAGTGATGTCCCTCATATTTATGACCGGGATAGAGCGTGGCCGGGTGTTTTTTCTGCTTAATGCTTTTCGGGTCTTTCACATAGGTATCCAGACTGGTTTCTCTTACTATCTCGCGTCCTTCCATGGTATGGTGGATTTGCGTTGTAGCGATAGCATGTTTGTCTGATCCGGCTTTGAATGAAACATTATCGATTACAAACCGGCGATGGCCTTTTACTGTTTTTTGAAGTGGAAATACGTTTTTCCCAACACCATCTGCTACTTTGCCTGTATTTTCGCGGCCATAACCCACGGCTACTGCAATTGTATCATCAGCTTGCCCGGGCTGAATCAATACCGGCAATGCGATGTTTTCAATCGTAATTACTTGTTCGTCTTCAAGCTTATGCTTTTTGGCGAAGGCAGGCGAAACACAGAAATAGTTATCCCAGGTGGCTTTTGTTACCGGGTCAGGCAGTTCCTGAAGCCAGGGGTTGTTGGCGTGCTTGCCATTGCCGATGGCTACTTTTTCATAAAGTACCAAAGCAGTTCCTTGCTTTGAGCTTTTGCGCGCGTCTGATAAGCTTGGTTTTAATCCTTTGTCAGAATAACTAAGCTTTCTTTTCTTTTCAGGTCCGGGCTCAAAAGTACCTTTTTGCAATGTGTAAACCCAGAAATCACGGAAATTGCCGTATTCGGTTTGCCGTGAATACATTTTTTCTTGCCAGAAGGTTTTCAGGTAATCATGATAATTATCTTCGGAACCAATCCACTTAAGCAAGTTATCTTCTAATTGACGCGTATCATAGATGTTGCGGATGGTAGGCTGGGCAAGGCTGAATTTTCCTTCCACCGGTTCAAAATCCCCCCAGGATTCCAGCGGGTGATGCAATGGGAGTACGTATTCCGTTTTGGATGAGGTTTCATGCTTTGCTGTAGTAAGGCTGATGCTAAGGTCTGCATCCTGGATGACTTCTTTCAGCTTATTTTGATTAGGATAATCAAAAAATGGGTTCACATCATGGAAAATAATAGCCTTTGAATTCCCCTGGTCTAATCTTTTAAGAACCTCATCAAGCCCTTTGTCATCGGCAGAATGCGTAAGCAGCGGTTCTTCGGTATTGATGGTTTTGCCGTAAGCATCCAGCATATTGTTGATGGCATTCACAAGTAATTGGTGGGACATATTATTAGTGCCACATACCACCAGTGCCTCGCCTTTGTGCTTTAACAGTTCAGCGGCTGTTTTGGATGCTGGCAGGGATGTTTCTGAGTTGCCGAATGTTTGATTTCCGGTTTGCTTTGCTATCTCATTATACAGTGCGACAAGCAAGCCGCCTTCTTCCGAGGGATGCATCGGGTGTCTTTCATCAGCATTGGTTCCGGTGAGCGTCATCAGGCTTTCAAACTGAATATGGCGCGACATCTTTTTTGCGTTTTCTGATACTTTCCGGTTGGAAGTGTATTGTTCTGTAAAGTCTACCGGACTGAGCCAGGTTCCCAGGAAATCGGCATTGATGCCTACAATGATTTTTGCTTTGTTGAATTGATACTGAGGAATGATAGCTTCTCCGAATGTGGTTTTCGCTGCTTGCCTGATGGCGGAAGCAGAAACGGGATCATACTCCGTCCAGAATACGTTTTCATACTCATCGCTAAACTCATTGAGCAAAGCTTTAGCAGAGGGACTAATAAGCGGTGGCGTTACAATTTCAATGCTTTTTCCGGAAGAGGCAATCTCTGTAAGCCTTGCTTTAATGTCTTCATCAGCTTCTTTCCAGGATATCTTGTTTTGGTTTTTTGAAGGATGGTGAATTCTTCCTTCAGAATCATACAAACTTAAAACCATAGCCTGCGAGCGTGCGCTGGTGCCTTCTTTGCTTATCGAAGAGGTTTCGTTCGGCTCAATTTTAATCGGTCTTCCCTCGCGTGTTTTTACCAGAATGCTGCCGTATTCCGTGCCATCAAAAAAGGAGGAAGCATAAAAATTGGCTTTCCCGGGAGTTACTTCTTCGGGCTTGTTTAAATATGGAATGGCTTTTTTTACGGGGTTTTCACAACTGGCGAGAATGGCGGTTGAAGTGAACGTGAAACCGCACCACTTCAAAAAGTTCCTCCTCGAAGAGGTTTTTCCGGCCAGCTCGTTTTGAATAAGAGATTGTACTGAGGATTTATGGCTGATTTCGTCTTTGACAGAATCTACGTTTTCTGATCCAACGGTTTTTTCTTCAAGACTTTTCCAATATTGTTGACTCATAAGAGATTATTTTTTCAGGTAATTAATAATGGCATTTCATGCAATTTTCGCCGCCAATCATATCGACTGTTACGGCATCAATTTCTTTGGATTCAAATTTTTCATGCATTTCTTTAAAAGTTTCTTTATAGTAGGCATTGTTTTCAAAATCCACTTCGCTTTCGCGATGGCAATCTAAACACCATCCCATGGATAAATCTTCTACCTGCTCTACGATATGCATTTCCTCAACGTTTCCGTGGCATTCCGTGCAATCGAGGTTGCCATTGTTTACGTGGGTTGCATGGCTAAAAAATACATGATCGGGTAAATCGTGTACTTTGACCCAATCAACAGGCTCGCCGGTTTCTTTAGCACGGTGGATTTTATTGATTTCAAATTTCCCGGAGTTGGTGCCCTGGCGCACAACAGTGTGGCAGTTCAGGCATAAGTCGTTGGAAGGAATACCTGCTGAGGGGCTTTCAGTAGCTGTGGAGTGGCAATAGTTGCAGTCAATCTGATTGTCCTCGGCATGAATTTTATGCGAGAATTTAATAGGTTGATCGGGGGCGTAATTTTCCGTTCTTCCCAAAGCAATGGCTTCTTCAGAAACTACTTGAATATGGAACCCTAAGGATACTACCAAGACAAGCACCGGGATGGCTTTAATCTTGATTTTTTTTGTAAAAATCAAATCAATCAATGCCAAAAGCATCAAAAAGCCTGTCCCGAAAAAGGTGAACAACTCGTAAGGGAAAGCTTTGTGCTTTTCCATCCCTTGTTTTTCGAGTTTTGTAAAATACGCTTTAATATGCTTTATTTCGGTTTCTGTAAGTTCTACTTCCTCGTGCTCACTCATTCCTGCCGGCGGACTGCTCAGTGTATTCTCAAGATAATCCCCGCCTTCTTCTTTCCATGCTATTGCTAAGTCATAAGCTGAGGGATTCCAGTTGAGCTTTTCGCTGGTTTCCGTATAATGGCAGGAGGCACAATCGTTAAAACCACTTCTGAAAGGCAATAATCCTTTAAACAGTCGTTCGCCTTTCATAATGTCCAGTTCTGAGTATTCACTGCTGTCTGCTTCAGCCGCAGTGAGAGTATGGCTATGGAAAAACATTCCGGAAAAAAGTAAAATAATGACAGCAGCAAACAATTTTCTCTGTGTTTTTGGGTTGTAAAAGTGTTCTATCATAATATATCGTTGTAGCGCTTGTATTGCTTTTTCTAATCCATTTGTTAAATGATGCAGCAAATTACAAAGAAAATCATATCGATTATGATTCAGTGCGTTATTTTTATACAGACTAATGTTAGTTTTGTAACGGGGCCAAATGTAAGAAGAGTAGCTAAAGTAACTGATAATAGGAGGTTTCCTGATTTGGGCTAATCTTATTAATAATCAGTATAAATAATGCAAAAAAACTGTTATTGAAACGCTTAAAACGATTGCGCGCTTAACATGTTTTTAACAAAAAAATTTGGAATGCTTTTAACAACGACTGTTTTTCTGTGAAATGTTTGGAAGGGTGAAGCTTAACAAAATTTGCTTAAATAGTTATAAATCAGAGCCTCAGCCATTTGTTGGGTCTTTTGCTGGCCTGACTTAAACATAAGGCCTAAAATATTGCTATTTGTTATACAGTGAATTGTATTTTTTGAGAGCTTTAATTGGTTTTTCATAACGAAGCATCAAAAACCCTTACCAGCTTCCGCCGGCGCCACCACCTCCAAAGCTTCCGCCACCAAAACCACCAAAACCGCTTCCGCCGCTGAAGCCTCCGCTTCCGCTGCTAAAGTTATTCCATTGCCCGGATTGCCGACCCATCATGCTTCCTAACAAAAGCATTGTAAGGATTCCGCCACCTCCTGATCTGTGATGTTTTCCCTGAAATGTTCTTTGGCGGTATTGTTGTCGTTTTATAGAAAAAATGATAATGGCTAATGCAATTATGGGTACGAGATATCCGGCAGCCCCCGGAGAACTTTCTTTGCGGTATTGATCAGAGGAGAATTCACCGGCAGCCAATCCCATCAGGACATCTGTAGCACGGTTTAAACCTTCATAATAACGGTTTTTTTCAAATAAGGGGATCATTTCTTTGTCTACAATGCGATTGGCAATGGCGTCGGGTATAACCGGCTCAAGGCCATAGCCTGTGGCAATAAAAACTTCTCCGCTTTGCCGGTTTGTTTTGGGGCGCAGGGCGATGACCACTCCGTTATCGAATTCACTTTGACCTACCTTCCATTCTTCCCCGATTTTATAAGCAAAGTCTGCTTTATCGGTTCCGCCAAAATCGGGTACAATCACCACGGCAATTTGGTTAGAGGTAGTATCATTGAATCTCACGAGCTTGTTTTCTAAACTCCGCAGCTCTTGCTGGGTTAGGGTGTTCGTAAAATCATTTACCAGGCGTGGAGGTGTGGGTCGTTCAGGAATCTGAGCAGTCACGGCTATCGAGCCAAACAGAGCGATAAGAAATGAGATAAATATGCCTTTATAGGTCATCAGTAGTATTTTTTAGCTGTTTCCGAATGAGATGTCATCAGAAAGTTCGTTTACATCGTTTTGCTGATACGGAAAATGATCGCGCAGAGCGATACCGGATTGTTTAGCAGCTTCTGTCAGGCCTTTTGTAAACGCTCCGTTCCGGAAATGATTAAGCATGGTTTGCTTAATATCATCCCAGAAACCATCTGGTACTACACTATTAATTCCCTGGTCTCCAATGATGGCGAATTTACGGTTTTTAACAGCCAGATAGATGAGCACTCCATTGCGGAGTTCAGTTTTATGCATGTTGAGTTGCTTAAAAAGAAAGGCTGCTCTGTCCATTACGTCTCCCGGACATTTGTTTTCGATATGGACACGGATTTCGCCTGATGTATCCAGCTCAGCATTCTTGATGGCTGTTTTTATGGCTTCCTCTTCTTCTTTAGAGAAAAAATTGCGTGCCGTTTTCTTGTTCAAAGTATCTTGTTTCATGATGTTTGTGTTAAAAGTTTACTTCCGGAGCTTCTGAAGCGCCGGCATCGGATTCGAAATATGCTTTTCGCTCAAACCCGAAGCTGTTGGCAAGCAGGTTTTTTGGGAACCTCCGTATTGATGCATTGTAGTCTTTTACAGATTCATTGAATTTTCGTCGTTCAACCGCAATGCGGTTTTCTGTTCCTTCAAGCTGGGCTTGCAGGTCTCTGAAATTCTGACTGGCTTTCAGGTCAGGATAACGTTCTACAACCACCATCAGCCTTGATAAAGCGCTGCTTAGTTGCTGTTGTGCCTGGTTAAACTGCTCTACGGATTCCTGATTTAACTCACTTGGATTCACATTTACTGATGTGGCTTTGGAGCGTGCTTCTATCACGCCTTCAAGGGTTTCCCGCTCATGAGAAGCATATCCCTTAACAGTGTTTACAAGGTTGGGAATCAGGTCTGCGCGCCTTTGATAGACGTTTTCTACCTGCGCCCAGTTGCCTTCAATTTCTTCCTCGGCCGTAACTAAGGCGTTATATGAGGAGATGGTAGAGGAGACCATGATAAAAATCAGAACCACTACGCCAATCAGAATAAAAGTGTTCTTTTTCATGTTTATATTTTATGCAAATGCTTTCGCATTAAATTCATTTTAAAAATACGATTTATTATTGTGCAGATCAATTTTAATTTCCGGAGCTTGTTCAAAAGCCAAATGCTGACAGGTCTGTTGACGCTGTCAGCGTCTAATCGGGACGCTGACAGACAACCTTTCAGCGTGCGCAACTCCTGAAAGCGTTTAAATTAAAATAGCTTTTTAGACACTCTCATTCATGATTTTCCGGATATTGCAAGATTTTTTTCCGTACCGGACGGAAAGTCCTGCATATCATATAAACAATCCTGCTGAAGAAACGCTGCTTAGGCTTGAATTATTGCAGTCTTAATCTTTGCAGGATTGTTTATTGCGCAAATCGATTTATACGTGTGTTCTAAAAAGCAGCAAGGTTTTCTGATATTTTTGATAATCAAATGTATATCTTAAAACCTGTGAACTTATGAACTTATTAAACACAACTTAAATTATGTTAACGCTCCGGTTGATGAAATCTGTAAGCGCTTTGCCTTTGAGCAGGTTTTGCGATAACAGCGCCAGGTCTTTGATTTGCTCTACCGTTTGTTTTTGTTTTTCCTCATCCTTTTCTTCAAGGATTTTGCTCATAACCGGGTGGTTTTTATTTACCACCATGTTGTAAGTATCCGGCATATCGCCCATCATAGTCATGCCTCCGGTTTGCTGCATCTCTTTCATGCGGCGCATAAACTCTGGCTGTGTAATTGAAAGCGGCATTTCGTTTTCGCTCATGTTTTCCATCACAACGCTAAACTTCGATGTGTCAACCACTTTTTCTATGATTTCTTTGAGTTTTTTCTCTTCTTCTTCAGAAAGTTTAGAAACGTTGTTTTCTTCTTTCTGGATGAGTTTGTCAACTACATCTGCATCTACCCGTGCAAAACTGCTGTTTTCAAATTTTTGTTCCAGTTGGTTAACAAAGTGGCTGTCGATAGGGGAGTCCAGAACCAAAACATCATAATCTTTCTCTTTGGCTTGCTTTATGTAGCTGTATTGCTCTTCCTCATCGGTTGTATAAAGATATACCAGCTTTTTGTCCTTATCGGTTTGGTTATCTTTGATGTGCTCTTTGTATTCTTCAAAAGTGAAATACTTGCCATCGGTATTCTTAAGCAAGGCAAATTTTTCAGCGCGCTCATAGAACTTCTCTTCTGATATCATTCCATACTCGATGAAGATTTTAATGTCGTCCCATTTCTTTTCAAAATCCTCGCGGTCTTTCTTGAAAAGCTCCTCCAGCTTATCTGCGACCTTTTTCATGATGTGATTGGAAATTTTCTTCACATTTGAGTCGCTTTGCAGGTATGACCTTGAAACGTTTAGCGGAATATCCGGAGAATCCAGCACACCGTGTAACAGCGTCAGGAAATCGGGTACCACTCCTTCAACGGAATCTGTAACAAACACCTGGTTGCTGTATAGCTGGATTTTGTTGCGCTGCACCTCTAAATTCTGGCGCACCTTCGGGAAATATAATATCCCGGTAAGGTTAAACGGATAGTCTACATTCAGGTGAATATGAAACAGCGGGTCTTCAAATGTAGCCGGATACAGCTCCCTGTAAAACGCTTTGTAATCCTCATCTTTCAGGTCAGCCGGTGATTTGGTCCAGGCTGGCTCTGTATTGTTGATTTTGCGTGGCTTTTCTACTTCTTTGGTTTTCGGATTGCCATCCTCGTCTTTTTCGCCGGTTTCTTCCTGAACTTTTTCCGTTCCAAAATAGATTTCTACCGGGAGGAATTTACAGTATTTATCCAGGACTTCTTTAACGCGGTGCTCTTCGAGAAACTCTTTGCTTTCTTCGTTGATATGAAGCACTACATCGGTGCCGCGATCTTTATCTTCAATTTCTTCGATGCTGTAATTGGGTGTGCCGTCGCATTCCCATCTTACCGGTTTCGTTTTTCCGCCTTTTTTGTAGGTTTTGGAGTAGATTTCTACTTTATCTGACACCATAAAGGCCGAATAGAAACCGAGACCGAAGTGCCCGATTATGTTGGAAGCATCATCGGCTTTTACCTTTTTAACAAACTCTTCGGCACTGGAAAAAGCAATCTGGTTGATATATTTATCGATTTCATCGGCGGTCATGCCAATGCCTTTATCGCGAACCGTGAGTGTTCCTTTTTTCTTGTCTACAAAAACCTCAATCGAAGTATCTCCGAGCTCGTCTTTATATTTTCCGAGACGCGATAAAGTCCTGAGCTTTTGTGTGGCGTCTACGGCATTGGAGATAAGCTCTCGTAAAAAGATCTCATTGTCTGAGTAAAGAAACTTTTTAATAATGGGAAAAATGTTTTCCGTCTGAACATTAATTTGTCCGGTCTGCATGTTATTTCCTGTTTAGGTTATACTTTAAATTTTCACCTGAATTTATCAAAGCGTGTGCCATCAAAATAATATGACATTTTGGCGGAGTATGGGTGAGTATTGTTTTATTTGGTGATCCACCCCTGGTCAAGGCATCCGTAGAAACCAATCAGAATCGCTTCTGAAACATCTTTGTTCAGGTTTTCAGGAATGGGGAAGGCATGGGCTTTTAGAATTTCTTTTGCTTGCTTTTCGGCAAGGGCTTTAACCGGCTTGGAATGATAATCAGCCTGACCTTTCGGGAAAAGTTTTTTGCGCCAGGTTTCGGCATGAATTTGTTTCGTTTTTATGCCCATTTTATCCGCTTGTTTAACCCAGTACTTATCAAGTTTACCGCCACCTTCCAAATAAAGAAACCTCAGCTTGTCTTGTTCTTTCAGGATTTGGTAAATGGCTTTCTTAAGGCGCTTAGCATTACCATAATTCCGCGATTTGTAGTTGATTAAATCGCCATTGCTGCTGTAAACAGCTAAACCGGTTTTTACACCTAAATCTACCGCCATGAGTGTTTGCATAGCCGCAAAAATAGCTAAATGAGTTTAGTTTAATACCTTTGTAGGTTACTAAGTTTGTAGGTTTGTAAGTTTCTACCTTATTAAGTTTGTAGGTTTGGGAGTTGTGAGTTACGAAGTTTTCAGGTTTGTGAGTTGTCATCCACAAAAAAATTACTGAGTTGTAAAAATAATAGATTCCCGCCCGAATCCCGATGTTCCGGGATTCGGTGCGGGCGGGGAATCTGCTTCCTGCCACTATCCAATAATAAAGACCTCATTCATTTTAAACGTTTTTGGAGTCCCTTCGGGTGAAAGCCTATAGATTCCTCGCTGCATCACTCCGCTTGCGCTACGTGATTTGCTCGGAATGACTGACTCTAAGGGGAGAACAAAGAAAAATGGCGCGCCGACTCCTTGTTTTATTTCCACTGCGTCGGCGCGCCATTTTTCACTTACTTCCTCTTAAAAAACAGGTCATTCCGACCGGAGAGGCCGAGCGACAGCGAGGCGTCGGAGGGAGGAATCTGTAAACCTTTTCTAAAACGATGATATTTCTTTAAATACTTTTACTTTTGAATAAACGATATCTATCATGAGCCGCTATTCTTATTTTTATCTCCTTACAAATTTTAATAAAACAGTCCTTTATGCTGGAGTTACCAGTAAATTTTCACAAAGATTGAAACAACATGTTAATGGTGAATTTGAAGGGTTTAGTAAAAAATACCAATGCAAATACTTAGTTTATTACGAAAAGTATGAGAATATTAATGACGCTATATTCAGAGAAAAACAAGTAAAAAAGTGGAGTCGGAAAAAGAAAGAAGCTTTGATTAACAAGTCTAATCCTGATTGGAAATCTTTAAATGATAGTGTTTTCAGAATTGATGAAGAGTATTTATAAGTTCAAAAAAAGATTCCACAGTCGCCGCTTTGGAAATAGTGCAGCAAAAAGCAGATTCCTCAGTCGCTCCGCTCCT
>JBNJGK010000025.1:0-5282 GCA_051747665.1 Bacteroidota bacterium
TTTTATATTTCCATTTTCAAAATCCTGAATCACTTGTGGCCATAATTCTTCCGCCTCGCCCTTAAAAACCGTATCCACATATTGAGCGGCCTCTTCGGGAAGCATAGTGGCGTGAATTCCACCAAGAACAACCGGAATTCCCAGCTTTTTGTAATAACCGGCAATTTCATAAGCCCTGAAAGCATTTGAGGTAAATGCCGTAATGCCTACCAAATCAGCGCTTTTGTCGCCTGCATCATCAAACCAGTCAAAGTTTTCATCTAAAATCCGCACATCCCAGTGCATGGGTGTAAGTGCTGCCAGGATGCCTAAACTTAAAGGCGGATAGCGCGATGTCAATGACAAGGAAAACCCTCGCCGGTGTTTATTCTGTGGGTTTATAAGTAATAATTTCATCCTCGAATTTATATCCCAACAAAATTAGCAATTTTTTTCTCAAAAAAACCGGGTATTGTTTTCGAAAACAATACCCGGTTTAATACCAGTAAATTTGCGTGTGTTATTCAAAATCATCCAACACGGTACCGTCAGAGTAAGTCACTTCAATCGGCTCCCACGCACATTTGAGGTCTTCCACATCTGCCATACGCAGGGCATTTTCTTCGTCCATAAATTGATCGAACCTGGTTTTGGCTTCCCAGAAAGTTTCGGCATCAGCTTCCAGACCCTTTTCATATTTCATCACAAAGGATTTTACAGTATGCCCTTGCTTGTTAGTAAAGATGATCCGACCCCGGAAGGCATCAATATCTTTTCCGGATAGGTTTGTGATTAAAAACCTGTATTGGATGAATTCCTCTCCTTCCTCCCGGACATGTTTTTTCTCTTTGCATTCCATCTTGATAATCTCGCCAAATTTGTTTTCTTCCTCTTGCTGCTCTTTTTTAAGCTGGGTGTCTTCGGTTTTGCTTTCTTTATCGCCTTGAGGCGATGAGCAGGCCATTATGCCTGCTAAAAATACAATTGTTAAAAATCTCATTACCATGGTTTATTGTTTTTTTTGATGAATAGAACTGTTTTTCGGTATGAAAGTAATAAAATTTCAGGAGGTGATAGACTATATACTGAAGTTTATTTCTTATGATTATACATTCTGCAGACACAAAAAAAATGATTAGCGCAGAGCATGGCTGGAAAAAACAATATGCTGTTTTGTAGATACATTTTTGTTATTTTAGCAAACCGAATTACAGTTTTTTTTAATAAAAAGAAGAAGAAAAATGAGTGTAGAACAATTTATAGAGCAAGTGGAAGAGGAATTTGAAGAGCTTGAGAAAGGCACTCTGAAACCCGATAGCAATTTCAGAGAGTATTTTGAGTGGAATTCCGTTAACGCACTGATTATTATAGCCTTGGTGGACAGCGAATACGACGTCACCATTAATGCTGAAGATATACAGCAATCTGAGACGATTCAGGATTTGTATGATAAGGTTATGGAATTAAAAAAAGCAGGCTGATGGCTATTGTAAACGTTCCAAAAACACGAGTTCGTGGCATTTCGGCATGCGTTCCGCGTAATAGGGAATCCAATTATGATTATGAGCTGACTACCGAGAAAGAACGGAAAATGTTTGTGAAAACCACGGGCATTGAGTATCGTCGTGTAGCTGAAAAGGGAGTAACTACTGCTGATTTATGCTATGAGGCAGCAGAAAAACTGATAGCAGAGTTAGACTGGGACAAGCAGGATATTGATGCGCTTGTTTTTATTTCTCAGGCAGGCGACTATATATTGCCGGCTACGGGTATTATCCTGCAAGACCGTCTCGGTTTGCCAAAAACTACAATGGCATATGACATAAATTTAGGATGCTCCGGCTATGTCTATGGCCTTTCACAGCTAGGAAGCCTCATAAGCACCGGCGGAATTAAAAAAGCGCTTATGCTGGTAGGCGATGTATCTACAGCCACATCCTCGTATCGTGATAAAAGTACATACCTGCTATTTGGAGATGCCGGCACAGCCACGGCGCTTGAATTTGATGATAACGCTGAAGTCATGACATTTAACCTGCAGTCCGATGGCTCAGGATATGACGCTATAATTATTCCTGAAGGAGGACTGCGGCATTTTATAACCAAAGAGTCTTTTGAATACAAAGATTACGGTAATGGGATGATGCGCAACGGTATTCAGGTTGCCCTGAACGGTGAAAAAGTATTTCACTTTTCCATGAGGGAAGTGGCGCCCAATATTCGTGAACTGGTGGAAAATCAGCTTGGCAAAACACTGGAGGATTTTGATTATTACGTGCTTCATCAGGCCAATATGCTGATGAATAACTCCATCCGGCGAAAGCTGAAGCTTGAAAAAGATAAATTTCCTAATTCTATTCATAATTTTGGCAATACAAGCTCTGCATCCATCCCGCTGACCATTGTCACAGAATTGAAAGAGCAGCTTGATGGAAATGTAAAGGATTTAATTCTTAGTGGTTTTGGAGTAGGGCTTTCATGGGGCAGCATGAATATGCATGCCGATAATTTGGTGATTCCAAAATTGATTGAGGTGTAAGCTATGGATGGTTTTTCGTTAAAGGATAAGAATATTTTGATAACCGGCGCTTCATCCGGAATAGGAGCTGCTGCAGCCAAAAAATGCACTGCTCTCGGTGGTACTGTCTTTTTAAATGCCCGGAATCAAGCCCGGGGGCAGGAAGTGCTGGACTCTTTGACGGGTGGCGGTCATCAGCTTATCACAGGAGACTTGACTTCTGAGGAGGAGCGTAACGCCCTGGTGGATAAACTGCCCGCCTTGCACGGTGTTGTGCATTCGGCTGGTATTACGGCACACATGCCCGTAAAATTTATCCGGCAGAAAAATGTGGCGCAGCTTTTTGAGGTCAACTATGAGGCTGCAGTATATCTGACCGCACGCATCCTGAAAAAGAAAAAAATCGAAAATGGAGGCGCTTTTGTTTTCCTGTCTTCTATAGCAACCAAATATCCGTACTTTGGCGGAGCGCTCTACAGCGGCTCCAAAGCAGCTATAGAAGCATATTCTAAAACGCTGGCCCTGGAGCTGGCGCCGAAAAAAATCCGCTCCAATTGCCTGAAACCTTCTTTTGTAAAAGGGCCGATGGTGGAAGGTGCCGGAAAAACCATTTCAGATGAGGTGTTGCAGAATTTTGAAAAAATCATGCCACTGGGTTTTGGCGAGCCTGAGGATGTGGCTAATGCCATCGCTTTCTTTTTATCGGATGGAGCAAAGTGGATTACAGGAACAGAACTGATTATGGGAGGAGGATGAACCAGAATAAAAGATCAAACCGGATTGATTACAGTGTGGTAGTGCCTGTTTATAATGCAGAAGAAACGCTCGTTTCGCTTTTCGAAGGGATCATTTCTGCTTTTGAGAGTCTGCGTAAAAGCGTGGAGGTGATTTTTGTGGATGATGGCAGCAAGGATCAAAGCTGGAAAGTTTTAACCTACCTTAAAAATGATTACCCGGATAAAGTGAAAGCCATACGTCTTGCCAAGAATTACGGACAACATAATGCGATTTTTTGCGGACTTAGTTTCGTTAAAGAAAGCGATGTAATTACCATTGATGATGACTTGCAAACACCTCCTGAAGAAATCATCAAGCTCATAAAAAAACACGAGGAAACAAATGCTGACCTGGTTTATGGTTATTACAAAAGGAAAAAACATAACTTGTGGCGTAATCTCGGCAGCAAGTTCCTGAAGAAAACATCCAAAACCTTGTATAATGCACCCGGTGAGGGTTCATCATTCAAACTTATAGAAAATAAGCTGGTAAAAGATATTTTGAATCATTATCAGAACTTTGTTTATATCGATGAGCTTTTTCTTTGGTATACCGAAGATATTGCCTTTGTGGAGGTCCGGCACATTTCCCGTAAGGGTGGAGGATCGGGTTATACAGCAGGGAAGCTGTTAAGGCTGTTTTTCAATATAACAATTTATTATACAGCCGTTCCGCTTAAGCTGATGACGGCTACAGGACTGATAGCGTCCCTAATCAGCTTTGGCTTTGGCATACGGTTCATTATCCGGAAAATCTTTTTTGATGTGCCCTTAGGTTACACTTCTATGATTGTTACGATTTTGTTTTCTACGTCTCTGATTCTTTTAAGCCTGGGGATTATAGGAGAATACCTGAACCGGATTTACCTGGTGCAAAATAAAAAACCACCTTATTCCATCAAGAAAGTCCTGAAATGAGAATTCATAATTACGGCATCACGCTAAAACGCATCACAGAAGAAGATTTAGAATTACTGCGTCAATGGCGGAACTCTGAAAATGTGAACCGCTATATGGAATACCGTGAGTATATCACGCCTGAAATGCAGAAAAAGTGGTTTGAATCTGTTAATAATTACAACAATTTTTACTATCTGATTATACACAAAGGCGAAAAGATTGGGTTGATAAACGAAAAAAACATTGACCGGCAGGGAGACGGTACTTCCGAGTCGGGGTTGTTTATTGCCAACGAGAAATACTTAAAAACCCATATTCCTTTATTGGCCTCGCTTACGCTGATAGAAATAAATTTCTACATCCTTGGCGGGAAAGAATCTTATGTCCGTACACTTCGGGAAAACAAAGCAGCTATCGAGTATAACAAAACGTTAGGCTATGAACTTTGCGAGGGACAGGAAAAAGTGGAAAACCAAAAATATCGTTTGACCCGCGAAAGCTTTGAGCGCGCAACACACAAAATCAGAAAAGCGGCCTCAAGGTTCTCTTCATCGGATTATCCGAATGGATATGTCCTCTTTGAGCCTCATGATTACCAATTGGGTATAGCCCAGAAATTTGAAAGAATAATAAAAAGCGAAGACTTGCCCGTTGAAGTAAAAAGCACTACTACACCTGAAGGCAAACTGTTTTATTATTAACCTGAATGTTTCGTTGATAGCATAAGGTTTTGTTTATTTAAATATTTAAGTTATTCAAAAATCATAACGCTCTGACCTCTAACAAATTCAATTGAACTCTTTCAGGGTTCTGAAAATTATTGATGCAATCCTCATCCCTGCATTTCATACAGGGCTATTCATGTTGAATCCCTATCGGGATTTTTTTTTCAAAGCATTGGCTTTGGAGCATCTCGATTGCAAACACATCCATAATCAATGATTTTAATTACTAAATGCGTTTATGAGAGCCAAACCGCGAAACGGTTCAACTTGAATAGCTCCGGGTGACTATAAGTTAAATGCTTTTTTAATCGTGTTTACATAATCCAGCTTTTCCCAGGCAAAGAAATCTACAGTCTTGTTATGCCCGGTTTTGTCGCCGTTGCC
>JBNJGK010000025.1:5382-29709 GCA_051747665.1 Bacteroidota bacterium
CTATAAGTTAAATGCTTTTTTAATCGTGTTTACATAATCCAGCTTTTCCCAGGCAAAGAAATCTACAGTCTTGTTATGCCCGGTTTTGTCGCCGTTGCCGTTATAAACCGTAACCTCATTGGTTTCCGGATCGCGTCCCATGTGGCCGTTAGCTGCTGTAAGCTCGAATATTGGATTTTTCAGGCCGAAGCGCTTGATAATGGCTCCGGGCTTCAGGTCGAAAATCTGCTGGATTTTTTCAGCAATCTCAATGTCAGATTCTTTTACTTTTGATTTTCCGTAAGTGTGGACGTAAATCCCTACCGGTTCAGCGATGCCTATGGCATAAGCTACCTGCACCAGCATTTCATCGGCAACGCCGGCAGCTACCATGTTTTTGGCAATGTGTCTTGCTGCGTATGCTGCAGAGCGGTCAACTTTAGAAGAATCTTTTCCTGAAAAAGCACCACCGCCATGAGCGCCTTTACCACCATAAGTATCAACGATGATTTTACGGCCCGTAAGCCCGGTGTCGCCATGCGGCCCGCCGATTACAAATTTTCCTGTTGGGTTTACATGCAGGATGCAGTTTTCATCAAATAAACTACGTAAGTATTCCGGTAATCGATTTTTTACTCTGGGAATCAGGATATTTTTCACATCTTTTTTGATCATTTCAAGGCCTTCCTCATCGGTTTTGCCTTCAAATTCATCATGTTGCGTTGAAACCACGATGGTATGTATGCGTTGCGGCTTATCGGTTTTATGGTCATACTCTACGGTAACCTGCGATTTGGCGTCAGGTCGTAAGTACTGCATTTGTTGATTCTCTTTCCGGATGTGTGTAATTTCCTGCATCAGCATATGTGAGATGAGCAAGGGTAAAGGCATATAATCGTCATTGCCGGCAGTTTCGGCTGTAGCATAGCCAAACATCATACCCTGGTCGCCGGCGCCCTGTTCGCCTTCTTCACGGGCAACACCCTGGTAGATATCAGGAGATTGCTCATGGATGCTGGAGATAATTCCGCAAGAATTGGCATCAAACATGTATTCGGGACTGGTATAGCCAATCCGCTTTATTACCTTCCGGGCTACTTCCTGAACATCCACATAAGCTTCTGTGCGTACCTCGCCGCTCAGTACCACTAACCCTGTAGTTACCATAGTTTCAACAGCGACTTTCGACTCGGGGTCATGTCTTAAAAATTCATCCAATAAAGCATCTGAAATCTGGTCTGCTATCTTATCCGGGTGGCCTTCGGAAACAGATTCGGAAGTGAATAAATATCCCATAGTATTCTTTTTCTTCAGTTTAATATTCTGTTTGATTTGCTTTTATCCTGCATTATTTTACATACCTGTTTCATCCCACGAAAGTGAAGCAATTTAAAAGCAATGTGCAAAATTAAGAAAATAGACCGCAAATTGTTCGATGAAATGATTTTCTGATCATTTTAGAGCAAACGGGATTGAATGATTTGATTGTAAAGTTCAGGTTTATTGTCCTTTGGAAGGTTCCAGGCCTGAAGTCAGCCGTTGAAAGACCTGCTCAAGGCTTTCCTTTTCTTTATTCAACGACAGTATGGTGAGCCCGTTATCTACTGCAAACCGGAACAGTGCAGATCGTATGTCGCCTTTTTCTTCAGAAACCAGTACCCACTGATTACCGGATACACTCCTGGCATGAGATACACCAGGTACTTTCTGGAGGGTTTGAGGATTAACCTCTTTGTCGAATTCTACCGTAACAATATTGCGTTCGCTGGATTGATGTGCGATGTCGCCCGTCTTTTCGTCAGCTACAATTCGTCCTTTATCAATAATAATCACGCGGTCGCATACGGCTTCAACTTCTTGCATAATATGTGTGGAGAACAAAATGGTTTTTTCTTTGCCAATGGATTTTATAAGCTCGCGAATGTCAACTAACTGGTTGGGGTCAAGCCCGGAGGTCGGTTCATCCAGAATCAGTACATCCGGTGAAGGCAACAGCGCCTGTGCCAGTCCAACGCGCTGGCGGTATCCTTTGCTTAGCTGCCCGATTTTTTTGTTTTGTTCTGGTGTTAAACCGGTGGTTTCGATAATTTGGTCTACCATTTCTCTTGAGGTAGAGATGTGATTAAGGCCGGCTACAAAGTTCAAATACTCTCGCACGTACATATCCGTATAAAGCGGATTGTTTTCGGGCAAATAACCTACCTGCTTTTTAATTTCCAGCGGGTCGTCGTTGATATCGAAACCATTAACGGTTACGTTGCCCGAAGATGGCGGAATAAAGCAAGTGATGATTTTCATCAGCGTACTCTTTCCTGCCCCGTTAGGGCCTAATAAGCCTACTACTTCTCCTGATTTTACCTGGAGGGAAACATCCTCCAAAGCCTTCTGCTCTCCGTATATTTTCGTTAAATGCGAAACTTCTATCGACATAATACCTCTTTTGCAATTTTGTTGCGAATTTACGGGTAAAATTTGAACTGATATTTAGTTGTAAGCAAATTTGTTAATTAGAAAATAACCGCTTACCTTTGCAGCCCATTTTTAAGATGTAAAGGAAAAGAAAGATTAAGACAATGGATACAGTAAGTTACAAGACCGTTAGCGCAAATGAAAAGACGGTAAACAAAGAGTGGTTATTGGTAGATGCTACTAATGAACCTGTTGGTCGTCTGGCATCAAAAGTAGCTTTTCTGCTCAGAGGAAAGCACAAAACAGATTTTACACCGCATGTGGATTGTGGTGATAATATCGTGATTATCAATGCTGAAAAAGTTCGGTTTACCGGCAAGAAATGGTCGGATAAAGAGTACGTTCGCAATACCGGCTATCCGGGCGGAAAACGTGTTCAGACTGCACAGGAAATGCATGATAAATATCCGGAACGGATTATAGAAAAGGCAGTACGCGGTATGTTACCGAAAAACCGCCTTAGCCGTAAGGTATTTAACAACATGTATGTATATGCCGGCGAAGAGCATAATCAGGAAGCACAGAAGCCAAGAAAAATAAACCTAAACGAAATAATAAAGTAGGATGGAAGTAGTTAATTCAGTTGGACGAAGAAAAACTGCCATTGCCAGGGTTTACTTACAGCCCGGTTCAGGTGCGTTCACCATCAACAATCAGAAGCTTGAAGATTACTTTCCGGTAGAAAGCACCCGGAAGTTTATCTCAGAACCTTTTGACCTCACGGGAACTGCGGGAAAATATGATATCAAGGTTCGCCTTACCGGCGGCGGAAAGTACGGACAGGCCGATGCATTGCGCCTGGGTATTGCCCGTGCTCTCAACCAGATAGACGAAGAATTCCGCGCTCCTTTGAAAGAAAAAGGCTTGCTGCGTCGTGATGCCCGTATGGTAGAACGTAAGAAACCAGGTAGAAAGAAAGCCCGTAAGCAATTCCAGTTTAGTAAACGCTAAAATTTGTTCATGCTCAAGCAGCAGAATGATGTTTAGTATCTAAACGGGCAGGATTCTTACTTTAGACTACCTGCCGGTTGTTTTCACGGAATGTAAACATTTAAAAAAAATTAAGAATGGCCAAAATAACATTTGAAGAATTATTGGATGCAGGTGTGCATTTCGGACACCTGAAAAGAAAATGGAATCCAAACATGGCGCCCTATATTTTTATGGAGCGCAACGGAATCCACGTAATCGACCTTTACAAAACGATCGCCAAAATAGAGGAGGCAACCAATGCACTGAAGCAAATTGCCAAATCAGGTAAGAAAATCCTTTTTGTAGCTACTAAAAAGCAAGCCCAGGATATTGTGGAGCAAAAAGTTAAGCCCACAGGAATGCCGTATATGGTTTACAGATGGCCGGGAGGAATGCTTACGAATTTTGCTACTATCCGCAAGGCGGTAAAAAAGATGTCTTCTATAGATAAGCTGATGAGTAACCCTGAAATGTATAACAACATTTCCAAGCGTGAGCGTCTGCAAATACAGCGTGAGCGCAGCAAGCTGGAAATTCAGTTCGGAAGTATTTCTGACCTGAACAGGTTGCCTGCAGCCCTGTTTATTGTTGATATCAACAAAGAACACATCGCTGTTAAAGAAGCCCGTAAGTTGAATATCCCAACCTTTGCTATGGTAGATACCAACACGGACCCGAATTTGGTAGACTTCCCGATTCCGGCCAACGATGATGCCTCGAAATCTATCTCTTTGATAGTGGAGCTGATGGCCAAGGCAATTGAAGAAGGAATTATGGAACGTAAGTCTGAAAAGGAAGAAAAGATCAAGAAGGATAAGGAAGCCAAGAAAAAAGAACAGGAAGCCAAAGAAGCTAAGGCTAAAGCTGAGAAGGAAGCTCAGGAAGAAAAGCAAGCCCAGGCCAAAAAGGCTGGTCCCGTAGCTTCTTCTTCTGAAGAGCCTTCAGAAAAAGCACCTAAAGAAGAAGGTGAATCCGGAAAAGAAGATGCAACAGAGAAAAAATAATTAGTTAATCACGTATATAAAGAATTTCAAATGGGTAAAATTAGTGCTCAAGATGTAAATAAGCTTCGTCAGATGACGGGTGCAGGCATGATGGACTGCAAAAAAGCGCTCCAGGAATCAGACGGAGATTTTGATAAAGCCGTTGAGTATCTGCGTAAAAAAGGTCAGAAATTGGCTAACAAGCGTGCGGATAAATCAGCTAACGAAGGTATTGTAATCGCCAAAACTACAGATGATAAGAAATTTGGGGGCATTATGATGCTGAATTGCGAAACGGACTTCGTAGCTAAGAACCAGGATTTTATAGATTTCGCTAACAGCATCATTGACACTGCTATAGCGAACAAAGCTAAAGACTTAGACAGCCTTAAAGCTGTGAAAATGGATAACGGTCGCACTGTTGAGGAGAATGTGACTGAGATGGTAGGGAAAACAGGCGAAAAGCTTGTGCTTTACCAATATGACAGCCTTGAGGGTGAAATGGTATTTGCCTATAATCACCACGGCAACAAGCTGGGATCAATCGTTTCCATGAACAAGAGCGGAGAGGAAATAGCAAAGCTCGGTCATGATATTGCCATGCAGGTAGCTGCTATGAATCCGGCCGGTGTTGATCGCAATGATGTGCCGCAGGAAGTTATCGACCGCGAACTCGAAATTGGTCGCGACCAGGCTCGCCAGGAAGGCAAACCCGAGAACATTATAGAAAAAATCGCAGAAGGAAAGCTGAATAAATTCATGAAAGAAAACACCTTGTTGAATCAGGAATTTATCAAAGAGGCAAAAACTTCTGTACAGGATTATATTCAGAAGATAGATAAAGACGCCAGCGTTATCAGCTTTAAGCGATATATGCTTGGCGAATAAAGCTTTTGAAGCAAGCATAAAAAAACCGGAACCTTTAAGGCGCCGGTTTTTTTTATGCCATTTTTTTGCTTATTGCAGCATTTCTTTTACTATCATAGATATTTTTTTGTTATCGGCTTTGCCTGCAAGCTTGCCGGATGCCTGAGACATTACTTTACCCATATCTTTCATAGAGCTTGCGCCCGTTTCTTGTATAATTTTTTTGATTTCTTCTTTTAATTCTTCTTCGCTCATGGGTTTGGGCAGGTACTCCTGGATAATTTCAGCCTGGTACCGCTCTTCTTTAGCGAGCTCTTCACGCCCTTGCTGCTCATAAGTTTCGGCACTTTCCAGCCGCTGTTTCACTTGCTTTTGCAACAGTTGCATTTCAACAGATTCAGGAATCTCTGCAGTGTTGCGGTCTTTGCCGGTTTTTTCGAGTAACAGGGCCGATTTAATAGCTCTCAGGGCTGAAAGCCGCTCTTTGTTTTTCGAAAGCATGGCCTGCTTAATATCTTCATTAATACGCTTTTCCAGTTCCATGATTAATCAATATTTTTATGAATATACCCATTATTCTTTTTCAATATCGTTTCGTTGTTTTGGTTTTTACCCAACACATACTCCGGGTCGTTTTCTTCATCAGACTCCGGTGTGTTGTCCATACCTATGTTTTTTCGCTTAAAAGCGGGAACTTTTTCCATTTCATCCCGTTCGGTTTCGGTTAAAGGGCGTTTGATTTTGCGTCCTTGTTGTATCCGCTCTATCCTTTCCCGCGCTTTTTTATCATGCGGATCATTTTCCTGATCTTGCCGGGTTTCTTTTTTTCGGGTTGTAAAGCGAAACCCACCACCGGTTCCCACCTCCCCGGGGAACATGTCGCTATCTTCTTGTTCTTTAGTGTGATCGTTTGGCTCGTTTTCGTTCTGATCTTTGTCCTCTTCCTCAGATGCACTTGAATTTTTTAATTCGGGCTCATCATCATAGCTTTTATTATCAGTTTTATTAGAAAACAAATCATGAACAACGCGATTCTCACTAGGTTCGGATTCGGTTTCATCTTCTGTATAATCAGATGAATAGTGTTGCGATTTATCCTCAGCCTCTGTTTCGATTGTAGAATCATCTGGCTCTGCAACACTTGGAGCAGTTGTATCTTTCTCCTGGTCTTTGTTTAGGGGGATTCTAATTACTGTTTTTTCGTGGTTATCTTTTTTTTGGTCAAAACCCGTGGCTACCAGAGTTATTCTGATCGAATTTTCCAGGGAATCATCAATGCTGGTTCCAAAAATCAAATCAGACTCAATGCCTGATTCTGCTTTGATGTAATCAGTAATGTCGTTCATCTCGTTGATTGACATTTCGTTTTCACTGGAAGAAGCCAGGTATAGCAAAATATTTTCAGCGCCTTTTATTGTATTATCGGCCAGCAGCGGTGAGGTCAGTACAGCTTCCGCGCAATCCAGCGCTCTGTTATCACCATCAGCCGTAGCCGAGCTCATCAATGCTTTGCCACCGTCTTTCATAACGCTTTTTACATCTTCAAAGTCTACATTGATGTAGCCGGGTTTCGTTACCAGCTCAGCAATTCCTTTGGCAGCGGTAGTAAGAATATTATCAGCTTGTTTAAATGCTTCAGACATTTTCATATCCTGGTGCAATTCCCGGATTTTATCATTCATGATAAGAAGCACAGTATCCACGTATTTTCTGAGTTCCTGAATGCCCTGTTCGGCTTGCCTTTTGCGTCTCGGGCCTTCGAAAGAGAACGGCATGGTGACAATTCCCACGTTTAGAATGCCTAACTGACGGGCAATAGAAGCTATTACCGGGGCTCCTCCCGTTCCTGTTCCGCCACCCATGCCGGCAGTGATAAAAATCATCTCCGTGCCATCGCTGAGCATTTCTTCAATTTCTGCGGCTGATTCAGTGGCGGCATCACGGCCTACATCAGGTCTGTTGCCTGCGCCTTTGCCGCGCTCACCAAGTTGTATTTTTACAGGCACTGCGCTTTGTTCCATCGCTTGTGCATCTGTATTAGCCACGATGAAATCCACATCTTTTATTCCCTCGCGGAACATATTATCTACAGCATTGCTGCCGCCGCCGCCAACGCCGATGACTTTTATGCTGTTTTCGTTGTTGCTTGTATCGTTAAATTTTAAAACTGCCATAGGTTCAAGTGGTTTTGATAAAAATAATCAGATTTTAAATAGTGTGTAAAGTCTTTCAGGAAACTTTTCCACAATCGAAAGTTAATTACTCCTGCCTTCTTTCTTCTTCTTCAAAAAACTTAATAATCTTCTGTAAAAACAGATTCGAAACGGAGGCTTTTTTAGAGCTTCTCTTTTTCTTGTCTGCGGCTTCATCCCTGGCGGGAGTTTCATTGGGCTGCTTTTTGTTTAGCAGTCGCGCTTTGCGTGCATCTCTCACGCCGTCAATTACCAACCCTACACCGGTAGCGTATAGCGGTAACCTGACGTTGTCTGAGGTTTCTGATGACAAGTACTCATTCGGATATCCTATCCGGGTTTCCTTGCCTGTGATATATGCAGTAATTTGCTGGATGTGTTTTAGCTGCGCTCCTCCACCTGTGAGCACAATTCCTCCTACGAGTTTGTCTTCATAACCTGAAGCTTGTATTTCATATTTGATGTAGTCCAGAATTTCCTCCATGCGAGCCTGGATAATGTGCGCCAGATTTTTCAGGGATATCTCCTTAGGCTTTCTCCCTTTCAGTCCGGGAATGGATACTACTTCAAGCTCGCTGTTTTGATTAGCCAGCGTTGAACCGAACTTTACTTTCAGGTCTTCTGCATGCTTGCGGATGATAGAACATCCTTCTTTCACGTCTTCGGTAACGATATCTCCTCCGAATGGAATTACTGCCGTATGGCGCAGGATATGATCATGAAAAATGGCTATATCTGTCGTTCCGCCGCCGATATCAACAAGCGCTACGCCAGCCTCTAACTCCTCTTCAAACAGGACGGCATCAGAAGAAGCAAGCGGTTCCAGTACCAACTCATCTACTTCAAGACCGGCTTTGGTTACGCATTTATAAATGTTTTTGGCTGCGTGAGTCATCCCCGTAATTATGTGGAAGTTGGCCTCAAGGCTGCTGCCCATCATGCCTACAGGTTCTTTTACACCTGATTCGCCATCAATCGTAAACTCTTGCGGAATAACCGAAATAATTTCTTCTCCGGGTTTCATGCCAATGTTGTACATGCTGTTGACCAACTGTTCCACATCTTCGTGGGTAATTTCCTCATCGCTGTTTTCACGGATGATGCTGCCACGGTGCTGATGGCTTTTGATGTGCTGGCCGGCAATGCCCACCTTAACGGTTTTTACTTGCACCCCAGACTTTTTCTCTGCTTCAGCTACGGCCTCTTTTATGGCCTCCACAGTTGAGCCTATATTGTGCACAACCCCACGCTTAACACCTAATGAAGGCGCCTTACCATGACCTAAAACCTCTATTTTTCCTTTATCATCTTCCCTGCCTACAATTACGGCAACTTTTGTTGTGCCAATATCGAGGCCTACAATGATTTCTTTGTCATTCGTTTCCATAGCATTATATTTTTGAGCAGACTACTTGATTTTTATATTTTAAATTGATGCTCTTGTACTTTTTCCAACCGCTGGCCGGCATAGCTTGCTTATAAAACGCCTCAAGCCTTAAAAGCTTGTTATCCAGGTTTTTTAAGTCTCCCAGCAAAATGACATGATTGCCTATCTTTGGGATTAATTCATATTCGCCGGCCGGGTTAACATAAATCTGGTCGATCTGGGCATCCAAAAACTCATTCGACCTGATTTTGGTTGCTAAATTAAATATCTCTTTTAACACTGGAAAACCGGTTAAGGTTTTAATTTGAACATTCTGACGTATAAGGCTGTCAGGAACACGTATATTTACATTACCTGATGCGGGTGGCACATGAGCCGTTGCGCCTGCCTGTGCCGGCAAAAGTATTCCTTTTTCATCTATAAAAAAAGAAGGGTGTTGCTCAGAAAGCACCCTGACAACCGGATTGTAAGGTTTAACGCGGATCTTTAAGAACCCGCCAAATGTAAACATCACGTCAGCGCTTTTGATGAAAGGATTTTCCCTGAGCCGGCTTTCGATGCGTTTTAAAGGGATTTCATGCAATGACTTTTCCGTAAGGCTGTCTACAGCCCCATGGATGATTTGCATGATTGCAGCACTGTCCGTAAGGGCAACTCCGTCTTGCGAATACACCGAAATATTAGTCCCTTTACAGCGCGTTTGCCTGTGCTGCTCGTTCACATGGTAAACAGCATAGCCAACAGCGGCAGCTACGAATAGCCACAAAAAGACTTTTCCTATGTTACGCATTTTTTGCTTCAAAACAGGCTTTTACAGGTTCAACAAATCGGTCTATATCTCCTGCTCCCATAGTAACAAATATTTCTGGTTGCAAGGATTTTATTGTGTCTAAAAATTCATTTTTTTCAACGAGATACTTCCCGGAGTGATTCATTTTTTCCAGGATTAACCTGGATGAAACACCGGGGATGGGTTCTTCACGTGCCGGGTAAACAGGTAGCAAAATAACCTTATCCAGCATTTGGAGGCTTTTTGCAAATCCATCCGCAAAATCAGCCGTTCTCGAATAGAGATGTGGCTGAAAAGCCCCTGTAATCGGCTTGTCAGGGAACAGCACTTTTACGGCTTCGATAAATGCCCTGATTTCTTCGGGATGATGTGCATAATCATCAATGTAAACATGCTTATCATCCCGGTAAACAATGTCAAACCGCCGCTCAACTCCTTCAAAAGAAGCCAGGGCGTTTCGTATATCAGTATCATTTGCTCCGCAACTCAGCGCTATCGTAATGGCGGCGGCTGCATTTTTCAGGTTGTACTCTCCCGGCAAATGAATTTGTAAATCATTTATTTTTGTATTTTGATTCTGATAGTTAAATTTTTGAAAACCACCGGAGATGTGGTTGTTTGTAATCCGGATTTGAGCATCTGTTTCTAAACCGTAAGAAATCGTTGGAATTTGTAATTTGCTTGCAGCTTTGTATTCCGCAAAAGCCTGTCCACCGTATTTCAGGCCCTCCAGGAACGATTGAAAAGCTTGTTGCAGGCTGCTTCTGTCGCCGTAGATATCCAGATGGTCTGCATCAATTGAAGTGATTACTGCTATATCTGGAGTAAGCTGAAGGAATGAGCGGTCGTATTCATCGGCTTCAATGATGACATATTCCGGGTTGTCAGCAATAACGCAATTCGATTGGTAGTTTTTCAGGATACCGCCAACAAAAGCAGTGACATTAATTCCTGACTGATGCAGCAGGTGGGTGACTAATGCGGTTACAGATGTTTTTCCGTGTGTTCCTGCTACAGCAATCGTTTTGTTTTGTCTGGAAATCATTCCAAGAACTTCAGCGCGTTTCAGTAAAGGTGTTTGGGCTGATTTGACATGTTGAAACTCTTTAAGAGAGTGCGGTATAGCAGGCGTAACAACAACCATGTCTGCGTTTTTGGGAATCAGATCGGGCCGGTCTTCATAATGAATTTGCATTCCTTCACGCTCAAGATTCCGGGTGAGGGGTGATGGTGTGCGGTCATAACCCGACACAACTGCTCCTTTTGCTTTGAAAAAGCGTGCCAGGGCGCTCATGCCTATGCCGCCAATCCCAAGGAAGTAAACGTTTTTTATGTTGTCCGTGTTAATCATCGTTGTGCATTATTTGCTTCATGATGGTTGCTGCTATTTTTTCCGATGCGCCCGGGTGGGCAAAAGCGTGCACGTTCTGTTCAATTTCCTTTATGCGCCCGGGGTTGTTAACTAATGCTTCAATTTTGTCTTTAAGTTTTGCTTTCAGTTCATTATTGTGAATAATTTCAGCCGCGTTATGGTCAACCAGCTTCATTGCATTTTTATACTGATGATTTTCTGCAGCAGCAGGTAGCGGCACAAAAATGCAGGCTTTACCTGCTGAACTTATTTCGGCAATCGAGATGGCTCCAGCCCTGGCTACCATAATGGTTGCGGCTGAGAAAGCCCGGTGGATTTCATCAATAAAAATGTATGGCTTAATAGTATCGCCTGCGTTGTGTTTTGAGATAATGGCTTTTGCTTCCTCAAAATAGAACTTTCCGGTTTGCCAGATGAGTTGAATCTTGTTTTTGATAAAGTACTCTATGTGATGAGCCACTGCATGATTAATAGCCCTGGCACCCTGACTTCCTCCCATCAGAAAAACAACAGGCAAATCCGGGTTTAATCCGAAATGTTTTCGCGATTCTGTCTTGTTTTCGGGGAGGTTGAAAAAATCCTGTCTTACTGGGTTTCCGCTTATTTGGATTTTCGATGCCGGGAAATATTTTTCCATACCCTCGTAAGCGGTAAATATTATATCAGCTCTGCGACCGAGCCAACGATTTGTAATACCCGGAAATGCATTTTGTTCTTGTATAAACGTAGGCAGCCCTTTCCATTGTGCTGTTTTCAATACTGGCGCGCTGGCATATCCGCCAAATCCGGCCACGGCATTTGGTTGAAAATCTTTGATAAGCCGGTTTGCTGCAAGCAGGCTTTTTATAAGTTTAACAGGAAACCGCAGGTTTTTAGCTGTCATCCGTCGCTGCAATCCTATGATGGGAAGTCCTGTAATGGGGTAGCCTTTAGCAGGTACCTTTTCCATTTCCATTTTGCCCTGTGCTCCTGCAAAATGGATTACCGTATCCGGCCATTTCTCTTTAACGGCTTCAGCAACCGCTATTGCAGGGAGTATATGACCTCCGGTTCCACCTGCGCTGAAAAGCAATCTAATGGGTTTCCTCATCAGGAACCTCCTCTCTGATTTTTTCTTCTTCTTGTTGAGAAGTTATCGCCTGAATAATGCCGATAGCTACAAATGTCATCAAAACAGAAGAACCTCCCTGGCTAATGGCAGGAAGGGTTTGTCCGGTTACGGGCATGATTCCTACCGATACGCCCATGTTTATCATAGCCTGAAATACCAGCATAAACCCGATACCTAAAACCACCAGCCGGTTGAAGGTTTTTTCGCTTTTCATGAAAATGGAAATGCTTCGGAAAAGCAAGATCATGTAAAAGATTAATAAAAATGCTCCGACCACTGATCCGTATTCTTCTATGATGATAGAATAAATAAAATCATTATGGGCTTCGGGCAGAATATAACGCTGCGTGCTTTTTCCGGGAAGCTTTCCGGTAAGCCCTCCTGTGGCTATGGCTATTTTAGATTGTTTTATCTGGTAGTTCCCGGCATCATCATTGATATCCGGATTGCTGTAGTTTTCAATTCGATTTTTCCAGGTGCCAAACCTGCCGAATTCAGGATAAGCATAAATGAGTTTGTATAGTCCAAAAAGCAATAAGCCTATCAATAAAGCCATGCTGGCAAGGTGTTTTAACGGAACACGACCCATGAAAAGCAAAATAGTATTCGTAAAAAAGATAAGCGCGGCGGTTGATAAGTCCCCGAAAAATACCAGTCCCGAGAATACTGTAATCGGTATGATGAGAATAAAGAAGGTGCGCCATTCGCTTAGCTTGTGCTTCAGAATTGTGAGCAGCCATGCCGTAGTGACCAGTAAAGTTACTTTTGCGATTTCAGAAAACTGTATGGAGATACCTACTAACGGCACAGTAGCCCAGCGCGATCCGGCAAACAAGTTCAGAATAAGAAACGGAAGGGAAACCAAAAGGGTTATAACGGCGAAAATCCGGATATATTTAACCGGTATTTTATGAATGATGAAGGCTGCCGCCCAGCTAATCAGAAGGATAATTACCCTGCGAACAAGAAAAAATTCCGTGTCGCCACCACGCTCTTCAAAAGCAAGACTGCCGGTAGAGCTATACACCGCCAGTATTGAAATCATACTCATAAACACAAGTATGACCCAAATGGCCTTATCGCCTTTGAACTTAAAACTGATGGCGCCTATATTGTTCATATTTAGCGTTTTACTCTATTATAGTTTTTTTACTGCTTCTTTGAATTTCTGTCCGCGCTCTTCATAGTTTTTATAAAAATCAAAGCTGGCACATGCCGGCGACAACAATACCGCATCGCCGTCTTCTGCTGTTTTATAAGCCCAATGGACTGCATCTGTCATTGAAGGTGTTTCATAGATTTCTTCAATAATTCCGCCAAAAGCATCTGTAATAGGCGTATTATCTTTTCCGATGCAGATGATCATTTTTACTTTTTGGGCTGCAATTTCTTTCAGTTTCTGGTAATCATTTCCTTTGTCCAGGCCGCCGGCCAGCCAGATAACCGGCTTGTTCATCGATTCCAGCGCATACCATGTGCTGTTTACATTGGTGGCTTTTGAGTCGTTGATAAAATCAATGCCATGAATACCGGCTACGTGTTCCAACCGGTGTTCAATGTTTTGAAAATCTGACAAACAATTCTTAATTGACTCTTTGCGTATGTCAATCAACCTGGATGCCACTCCAGCAGCCATTGAATTGTAAACATTGTGTTTCCCTTGCAGAGCGAGTTCTTCTATTGTCATAATAAATGGGTTTTTACCGGTGAATTCGATTTGTTGGTTCCTTAAGTAAGCTCCGTTTTCCACTGCTTTTTTGAGTGAGATGGGATGCTTGTGCAGCGCAGGTTCTCGGTTATTAAGTTCCTTCACTATCACAGGGTCATCTGCATTATATATCAGATGATCTGTAGATTGCATATTGCGTATGATTCCAAACTTGGAGTTGGTATATTTCTGAAAATCATTATTATATCGGTCGAGGTGGTCTGGAGTGATATTCAGCAAAATTGCAATGTCCGCTTTAAGCGAAAAACAATAATCTAACTGAAAGCTGGACAGCTCAAGCACAAAATAGTCTGGCTTTTCGTTAGCTACGGCTCTGGCAAAGCTTCGCCCGATATTGCCTGCCAGCGAAGCATTACAGCCTGAGTTGCTGAGAATGTGATACAGAAGTGATGCTGTTGTGGTTTTTCCGTTGCTGCCGGTTATGGCTATGATTTTGGCATTGGTGTACCAGGAAGCAAACTCTATCTCATCTACAACCGGGATTTCTGTTGCATATGCTTTCTGAACGCACTTTGCTGTGTCTGGAATCCCCGGGCTTTTGATCATTATGTGTGGGTTATCAAAGCAATTTTCTGTATGGCCATTTTCCTCGTATTCTATGCCGTTTTGATTTAATTCGGCCTTAAATTTTGGTGCGATACTGCCATTATCTGACACAAAAACGCGCATACCAAGCTTCTGAGCCAAAACAGCCGCCCCTGTTCCGCTCTCGCCTGCTCCTAATATGACGATGTTTTTGTGTTGCATAGTTTACCGTATTTTTAAGGTTACAATTGTTAATACAGCCAGCATAATGCCGACGATAAAGAAGCGCAGTACGAGTTTGGGTTCCGCATAGCCCTTTTTCTGATAGTGATGATGTAGCGGTGACATCAGAAATATTCGCCGGCCTGTGCCGGTTTTTCTTCGGGTATATTTAAACCAGGTCACTTGTAAGACCACTGAAAGGTTTTCGGCCAGAAATATCCCGCAAAGGATAGGTATCAATAATTCTTTTCGGATTAGAATGGCGATTACTGCAATAATGCCTCCCAGTGTCAGGCTGCCGGTATCGCCCATAAATACCTGTGCCGGATAGGAATTATACCATAAAAAGCCAATTCCGGCTCCAACGAAGGCGCTGATATAAATGGTAAGCTCACCCACATCAGGGATGTACATGATATTGAGGTAGTCTGCGAAAATAATGTTACCCGAAACCCAGGCCAGGATGCCCAAGGTAGCCCCGATAATTGAGGAAGTGCCCGTAGCCAGCCCGTCCATGCCGTCGGTGAGATTAGCGCCGTTTGATACGGCTGTGATGATTAAAATTACGATGGGGATGAAGACCAGAAATGCATACTTTTCTGCTTTTTCACCTAACCATGAGATAAATATCTTGTAGTCCAGTTCATTGTTTTTTACAAAAGGAATGGTAGTTTTGGTAGAGCGGGTTGTTTCTTCGAACCTTTTGTTGGCCCTGGCCGTGCGATCAGAATCTTCATCGCTAACTTCTGTTTGCGTTTGCGGTGTGCTTTGTCGGATTACGATATCTTCGTGCCAGTACATCGTAGCACCAACAAGCAAGCCTAATCCAACCTGCCCGAAGATTTTAAATTTGCCTGCCAGTCCCTTTTTGTCTTTTCTGAATACTTTGATGTAATCATCTAAAAACCCAATTAAACCAAGCCATACAGTGGCAATGAGCAATATTATAACATAAATGTTGTGCAGTTTGGCAAAAAGCAGGGTGGGAATAATAATGGCGGCGATAATGATAAGGCCACCCATAGTTGGGGTTCCTTCCTTTTCTGTTTGCCCTTCCAGGCCAAGCTCGCGAACGGTTTCTCCGGTTTGTTTCCTTTTGAGGATTTGAATAAGCGATTTTCCGAAAACCAGTGATATCAACAACGAAAGTATTACTGACATGGCAGCCCTGAAGGAGATAAACTGAAACATACCTGCTCCCGGGAGGTCAAATACGCGATTCAAATAGTCAAATAAATAGTAAAACATACCTGCTTGTTATTTTATAAATTCCTTGATTTGTGCTTTATCATCAAAAGGATGTCTGACGCCTTGTATTTCCTGATATTTCTCGTGACCCTTTCCGGCAACCAAAACAACATCTCCTGTATTTGCCAGCATGCAAGCCGTTTTTATGGCTTCGCGACGGGATGCAATGCTGAGTACTTTTTCCTGCGCAGCTTCATCCAGTCCTTGAAGCATTTCATTTATAATTTCCTGAGGGTCTTCATCTCTCGGGTTATCGGCAGTAAGAATTACTTTATCGCTGTATTCAGAGGCAATTCGTGCCATGAGAGGCCTTTTACCTTTGTCGCGGTTGCCTCCTGCACCTGTTACTGTAATGAGTTGCTGTTGGTCTGTGCGTGATTTTCTCAGCGTTTCGAGGACGTTTTTTAACGCGTCTGGTGTGTGGGCATAATCCAAAACTACCCTGATGTTTTTTCCTTTAATTACATCAAAGCGTCCTTCGGCTGCATCAAGGACGCTCAAATTCGATAATGTGCTGTGCTTATCCTGTTGCATCAGTATAGCAGCCCCGTAAACAGCCAAGAGATTGCTGGCATTGAACTTTCCTGCCAGTTTAAACCAAATGTCATGCTGGTCAATATTCAGGTGGAGCCCCTCAACACGGTTTTCGATTATTTTTGCTTTAAAGTCTGCTGCAGTTTGCAGGCCAAAGCTGTATTTGCTGGCTTTTGTATTTTGGACCATTACTTTGCCGTTTTTATCATCCGCATTCACAAGCGCCCATGAATCGGAAGGCAAAGCGTCAAAAAGCGCTTTTTTGGCGTACAAGTAGTTTTTAAATGTTTGATGATAATCCAGATGGTCTTGTGTGATGTTGGTAAATATCGCGCCATCAAAATGTAATCCTGAAATTCTTTTTTGATGGATGGCATGCGAGCTTACTTCCATAAAGCAATAAGAAACTTTTTGTGTTACCATCTGACTTAGTAGCTCATTTATCTTAACCGGATCCGGGGTAGTGTGCGTGGCAGGAAAGATTTGATCATCTATCTTGTTTTCAATAGTAGAGAGTAATCCTGTATGATAGCCTAAAGCACGGAAGAGCTGAAAAAGCAGGGTGACTACCGTGGTTTTGCCGTTGGTGCCTGTAACGCCCACCAATTGTATTTTTTCCGATGGCCTTTCATAATAATTTGAAGCTGCTTTTCCTAAAGCATCGTGGCTGTCTTCTACCCGGATATAAACCGGCGCATTTGCTGTAGTGGCTTTGGGCATCTTTTCGCAGATAATTGCGGCGGCGCCTTGCGCTGTAGCTGCATCGATAAAATTATGACCATCAGTCAGCGTGCCTCTCACAGCAATGAACACATCTCCCTGTTCTACTTTGCGGCTGTCAAATTGAATATGGTTTACAGCAACATCAGCAAAATTCAGGGATTCTGCTATGGGGATATCTCGTAATATGTTTTGTAAGCTTCTCATATCAAGATAAATAAATTGTAATTGATTTAACATTGCTGATGGCCGTTCCGGCCGGCACTGATTGCCGTTTGACTTTTCCTTTTCCTACTAAGCGAGTATCAATACCCATTTTTTCCAGAAGGTAGAGTGCGTCTTTGGCGCTCATTCCTTGCACGTCTGGAACAATACCCTGATGAATAGTTCTTGATCCCAGCGTAAGCGAGTCTTGTTGCGTCATGCTTACAGCCCACTCGTCTACCCAGCCTGGTTTTGATAATGGGTATCCAAGTTGGTTATAGGCTTTTTGAAGATCGCTTTGTCTTCCCTGCACAAAAACTGGTGGCGGAGAAGGATTGTCTCCGGAGTTTATTGGCTTTTGCAGGTCAATATGTGTGGCGTACAGTTTATCGGCTATTTCCCGGAAAACGGTGCCCGCTACGATATTGCCGTAATAGATGCCTTTGGTGGGGTTGGAGATCATTACCATGATTGTGAAATGCGGATTTTCGGCAGGGAAATAGCCTACAAAAGAAGCCCGGTAATCCCGCTTGTTATAGCCTCTGTTTCTGTTGGCAATTTGAGCAGTGCCTGTTTTTCCGGCGATGTCATAAACCGTGTTTCTCAGATTTGAGGCCGTTCCGCGCTCAACTACGCCTTTGAGTAGAGATTGTATCGTATCTATGTTTTTTTGTCTGGCGATGGATTTTTCCAGCACTACGGGCTCGTATTCTTCTACGGTTAAACCGGATTGGGAAATGCTTTTGACGAATTGCGGCTTTACCATTTCGCCGTCATTGGCGATGGCGTTATAAAATGTGAGAATGTGAAGTGGTGAAAGGCTTGACTCATAACCTATGGATAACCATGGAAGAGATACTGCTGACCAGTTTTTGCTGCCGGGCCGGCGGATATAAGGTTGCTTTTCTCCGCGAATATCAATACCCAGTTTTTCGGTTAGGTGGAATTGAGCTAAGGAATTTACAAATTTTTGAGGATCATCATATCCTTCTGTGATAAGCGTTGACGTGCCGATATTCGAGGACTTTTCAAAAACTTCCCTTACGGTTATTTTTCCAAAACCACCTCTGTGGGCATCCGTCATCGTTCTGTCAGCAAAGCGTTTTTCGCCGTCAAGAGCATCGATAGTATCTGTAAGCGGCGGCAGTACGCCATCTTCCAGTGCGGCCAGAAAAGAAGCGAGCTTAAATGTGGAGCCGGGAGCTTCTATGCGTCCTACCGCATAGTTATATATCTCCTGGTAATGGCCTTTTCCGGTTTTCCCGAGGTTGGCAATGGCTTTTATGAATCCTGTTTGGGTTTCCATAACGATAGCCGTTCCGAACAGAGCATCATGTTTGGCGAGTTGCCGTTTTAGAGAAGCCTCAGCTACATCCTGAATGTTTACATTTATTGTGGTATGTATGTCGTTGCCATTTTGCGGTTCTACCTGGTTTTTATAATCTACCGGAATCATCTCGCCGTTAGCTACCCTTTGCATCAGCCGCTTTCCCTTGCTGCCTTGCAGATACTGATCGTAAGTTCCTTCGATTCCTACAAAAGAAACGCTGTCGGCTTTAGTATTAATAAAACCTACAGTTCTTGATGCCAGACTCCCATAGGGTTTTATCCGTCGGGTTTTAGGTACACTGATAAATCCCCCGGCATAACGACCCCTTCTGAAAATAGGAAATGTACGCATAGCCTGCAGTTGAGAATATGTAACATCGCGTTTGATAAGCAGGTAACGTTCACCGTTTCGGCGGGCACGACGTAATTTCCTTTCGTAATAAGAGGGTGGATAGTCTTTCAGTAACGAAGAGAGCTGGTGTGCCAGTGGCGATACATTTTCCCTAAAATGCTGCTCTGTAATATTGGGGCCGGCAACATCCATATACACATCAAAAAGCGGTACAGAGGTCATGAGCAATGTGCCATCATCGGCAAAAATATTTCCGCGCATAGCTTCAATCTCCTGAAAGCGGTAGGTTATTTTTTCTGCCTGCTGGCTCCAGTAATCTCCCTCGGCAAATTGGATATGCCATAGCTGGTACAAAATTTTCAGCCCTATTAGCGCTGTAATGATGTACACAATTGCCGCACGGGTTAATATGCCTTTTTTTTCCTCGTTCATTCTTTTTCAATCACGATTTTTTGAGGAGGACGTTTCATGGGATTGAGCCCCCGCTGTTTCAGCGCTTCTTCCAGCCACGACTGTTTGTCTATTTCCATCAACCCCGCTTTTGTAACGGTATATTGAAACCGCAGCTCTTTTAAGTCCCGGTTTAAAGATTCGATTTTTCTTACCTGCTTTTGGCCATGATAAGTGTTGGCGATGATTATGAATGCGAAAAAGCCCAGTAGCAAAAGGATTTGTGTGGTTTTTTGCATATCCAGCTCCTGGATCACTTTTCCGGAAAGGAACCCGCGTAAAAAATCCCATATGCTGCGATTGTTTTTCTTATCCATTGTCCTGTTTTTTTTCAGCTATTCTTAATCTTGCACTGCGCGCCCTGTTGTTCATGGTTATTTCCTCGGAGCTTGCTTTTACAGGTTTCCTGCTTATCAGGTTGAATGGGGATATAATGTTCCCATAGAAGTCTTTTTCAAGTTTGCCGGTGAAGTTTCCAGATTTGATGAAATTTTTTACGAGCCTGTCCTCCAATGAATGGTATGATAGAACCACCAGCCGGCCACCGGGTTTCAGCAGTCGGGGTGTCTGTTTAAGCATCTCTTGCAAAGCGGCAAGCTCATCGTTTACCTCGATACGGAGCGCCTGAAAAACCTGCGCCAAATACTGGTTTTCTTTTTTGCGTGGAACAGCTTTGTTAATAGCATTAATAAATGCGTTTGTAGTGTTGAGAGTTTGTCTTTGGCGTTCCTGAACTATCAGTTTGGCAAGGAATCGCGCATTATGAATTTCGCCGTAAAGTTTAAAAAGCTGTTCTAGTCTTTTTGCATCATATTGATGCACAATATCAGAAGCTGATACTTCCAGGTCCGGATTCATTCGCAGGTCTAGCGGCCCTTCCATGCGAATGGAAAAACCTTTGCCGGCCTGGTCAAACTGATAGGAGGATACACCCAAATCGGCCAGAATACCGTCAACCGGTATTGCATCATAATAACGCATGAAATGCTTTAGATACCTGAAGTTGCTTCTGATTAACCGGAAACGGTTGTCGTCAGGACTGTTGTTTTCTGCGTCAGGGTCCTGGTCAAAGGCAAACAGTTTACCAGCAGCGGCAAGCTTGTCCAGAATGGCTTGCGAATGCCCTCCGCCACCAAAAGTGACGTCAGCATAGATGCCTGAAGGATTTATGTTCAGAGCATCAATGCTTTCTTGGAGCATTACCGGTGTGTGATAGTTTTCTTTAACCATTTTTTGTGTTGAGCGCTATTTTTGTAATTTCATCAAAGTCTTCAGGCAATTCGCTGGTTTGATTTTTATACTTGCCGTGATTCCATAATTGCAGAATATGCATTTGTGAACTCAGCATCACCTCTTTTTCAATATCTGCATGACTGATTAATTCCCCGGGAACAAGCAAGCGGTTTGATTTGTCCAACTGGACGTACTGATGGTCGCGCAAAAAGTACAACATATACTTTTGAACCTCCGGCCTCAGTTGGTCTAACTCCCTGAGCCATCCCATCGTTACATCCCAGTTTACCTTAGGATAAATCTCAATGCAGGGTAAATGCAGGCTGGGCTTTATGATGAACTTGTTGTTCTCAGGCTTGCCCTCAAGTTGTTTTAAAAACTTAGAGGGAAGCGCGAGACGTAACTTATCATCTAGCTTACAGGAAGCGCTGCCTACAAATTCAATCATGCTTTTCGTATATACGTTGTTTCAAAAGTACAAAATTATCCCATTTTTTTCCACTTTATTCCAAAAATATATACTTTTTTCCCACAAATTTTCAACAATTCCCATTTTGTGGGGTTTGTGATGGATTTTTTAATAAGGATATTCCAAAGATTAAATTGATGGAGAAATCAATCTTGATAACTTGGTTATGGCAGAAAAATATACCTAAAATTTGAAGGAAGGAAAAGAGGGCTTGCAGGCAGATATCCTGGAGGTTTTAAAACAAAAAACCCCCGGGTTTCGTAGCCCGGGGGTTGAAATGATTTATTCGCTTTTATCCGGCCCTTGTGGGATAGGAGGAATTTCATGGTATTCATCCAGTTGTTCCAGAATGACTTCAATGGCTTTATTTAGCTGCTCATCGATGCCTTTGTATTCTTTAGTCGGGTCATTGTGCACTTCGATGTCGGGTTCTACACCGTGCCCTTCTATGATCCATTCGCTCTCTTCGGCAGAATAGGAGGCAAACTCGGGCTTTCGCATATCCGCACCGTCTATAAACGGCAGCGAGCCTCTGATGCCCACAACACCGCCCCATGATCTGACGCCGATTACGGTTCCCATTTCATGTTTTTTGAAGGAATAGGGGAAAAGGTCTCCATCTGAAGCAGAATACTGATCGATGAGTAAGACCTTGGGTCCCAGCATCATTTTTGTAGGTGTGTGACCGGGTATTTGCTTGTTGCGAGCCATATTGGCTCGTGTTACTTCCCTGCGTAAGCGTTCGATGATCATCGGGCTGACGTTTCCGCCGCCATTGCCGCGGTCATCGATGATAAGCGCCTTTTTCGTAAGCTGTGGATAAAAGTATTTCACAAACTCATTGAGGCCATGCCTGCCCATATCAGGAATGTGGATGTAGCCTACCTGTCCGTCAGTAGCCTCATTTACTTTTTCGATGTTGCTTTCAACCCAATTGTAATAATACAGGTCTGCTTCGTCTTTTACCGGTTTGATCAGCTCTTTATGGCTTCCTTGCATCTTAGGTTGATCATTGACGGTGATTTCGGTAATTTTTCCTGCCTGATCAATGAGCGCCTTATAGATATTGTCCATGTTTTTTAAATCCTTCCCGTTAATTTCCAGGATAAAATCACCTTCGGAAACATCTACGCCAATTTCCGTCAGTGGAGAGCGATATGATTTCCTGAAATTTTCGCCTTCAAGAATGTTTTCTATCCTGAAATATCCTGATTTATGAGGCTTGATTTCTGCACCCAGCAATCCCATCGGAATTCGTTCAGGTTCGGGAAGGTCTCCGCCATTGACATAGGCGTGCCCTACATTAAGTTCTCCTATCATTTCCCCAACGATGTAGTTCAGGTCATGACGGTTGTTTACATGCGGAACTAAAGGAGCATATTTCTTTTTCATGGCATCCCAGTCAACGCCATGCATATTTGGAACGTAAAAGAAATCGCGCATCTGGCGCCAGCTTTCGTCAAAAATCTGTTTCCATTCGGCTTTTTTATCCACCCACGTCTCCATGCCCGATAAGTCGAGAGTTTCTTTGATTTCGACCGGTTTTGAAGGCAGCGAAATGATGGCATACTTTCCGTTTTTGGATACCAGCATTTTTTTCTCATCCGCAGAAATCTCAAACCCACCTTTGTGTTTCAGGTCAATTTCTTTTTCCTTCTCAAAATCAAATACTTTAAGAGAGCGGTCACTGTCTTTCAAAAAAGTATAAAACAACTTGCCTTTTGTGCTGGCCAGGCGGTAGTAATTGGCGGCATCCACCGGAAGGTTGATTATCCGGTTTTGAAGCCCATCGGTATCAATAGAGAAATCATCAGCTTCCCCGTTTTCATTCTTTTCTTCTTCTGTTTTAACTTCATCATTTTCCGCTCCGAAAGGTGATTCAATGTCCTTTCTTAAAGTAGCAAGATATATTTTAGCCATGTCTTTATAAGCATGGTTCCATTCCGTGCGGCTGTATACCGGATTAAAATCGCGGTCTGAGGTAAAGAACAGGTATTTGCCGTCGCTGCTGAACTCAGGTTGTGAAGAGCTGTACCAGCCTTGCGTTACATCATGGAGCGTTTTGTCTTCCAAATCATAAAGCCGGATTTTTGTCATATCATTTTCCATCGGATCGGCAAAGGCAATCCATTTGCTGTCGGGAGACCAGTCATAAGACCGGATTTCCCAGATGTCGGACGTCGTAACAGTAGTAATTTCCTTAGAATCAATGTTGATATAGCGCAGGCGGTTTTTCTTGTCGCTCCACATGATTTTTTTGCTGTCGGGCGACCACTGCAGGCTGTATTTGTATGTTTCAGCGTTGTCTGTTAATTGCACAGCCTCAGTCCCTGAGCCGTTTTCCTGGATGTATATTTCAAACTCGCCGCTTTTATCGGAAATGTAGGCAATGTATTTCCCGTCAGGAGACCATTTCGGGTTGCGGTCGTGTGCTGCTGACGATTCAGTGAGATTATAGGTTATCCCTGATTTTTCGGGAACGGTATATACGTCGCCCCGGGCGCTGAACAAAGCGCGTTTTCCATCGGGTGCAATTTCGTAAGAAGCTACAGATTCTGAAGCATCAACATATTCTTTACGTGATGGCAGAAAATCTTCCTGAATGCGGATGTCTATTTTCTTTGTTTCGTGGTTTTCAAGGTCAAGCGTGAAAATATATCCCCCTTTTTCAAAGATGATTCTGTTTTCGCCCAAAGAAGGAAATTTGATGTCGTAATCCTCAAATTGCGTTACTTTTTCGATTTCTTCGGTCTGCGTGTCAAAAACAAACAAATTCATGATGCGGTCGCGATCAGAGAGGAAATAAATCCGGTCTTTATACCACATGGGTTGAATATCCTGAGCTTTATGATCGGTAATATTGACTGTAGTTTCTTCATCAAAGTTGTGAATCCAGATATCGTCAGCCATTCCTCCCTCGTAGTATTTCCAGGTGCGGAATTCGCGGAATACGCGGTTGTAGGCCATTTTTTTGCCATCAGGGGCAAAAGAACAAAATCCTCCTTTGGGAAGGGGAAGCTGTTCGCTCATTCCACCTTCTGCTGAGATGGAGTAAAGCTGACCGACAAAGGAGTTAAAAGTTTTTTTACGGCTTCTGAAAACAATGTCTTCGCCATCCGGAGTCCAGGCCATCACAATGTTGTTGGGTCCCATGCGGTCTGATACTTCATCGCGCGAAAGCGTAGCCGTA
>JBNJGK010000026.1:0-2631 GCA_051747665.1 Bacteroidota bacterium
GGGATCAAAAACACAAATAACAAACTCAAAACATCAAATTCTAACGGATGACAATTTTTTGAGATAAAGTAAGATAATTGCTTAAACGTAAAAAAGCCGGAAAATGATTTCCGGCTTTTTTAATTTTATACTTGATGTGACTATAGCTTTCTTGCAACTTCTACCTGCTCATAGCCTTCAATAATGTCTCCCACTTTAATGTCATTAAAGTTATCGATGTTCAGTCCGCACTCATAACCGGCTTTTACTTCTCTCACGTCGTCTTTGAAACGCTTAAGTGAACCAAGAGTACCTGTGTAAATCACAATACCATCGCGAATAACTCTGACTTTGGTATTTCTGGTGATAACCCCGTCGAGCACCTTACATCCTGCAATGGTTCCGACTTTGGTGATTTTAAAGGTTTCCCTGACTTCGAGATTACAAACAATCTTTTCTTCAATTTCAGGTGAGAGCATCCCTTCCATGGCAGATTTGATTTCTTCGATGGCTTTGTAGATAACAGAGTAGACCCTGATATCAATTTGCTCGCGCTCTGCCAGTCTCCTTGCCGCCAATGAGGGCCGTACCTGGAATCCGACAATAATCGCATCGGAGGCCGATGCCAGCATCACATCCGATTCTGAAATCTGACCCACTGATTTGTGGATAACATTAAGCTGTACTTCATCCGTCGTTTGTTTCAGCAAGGAGTCGGCAAGTGCTTCCACTGAGCCGTCCACATCACCTTTCACGATTACATTCAACTCCTTAAAGTCACCAATGGCAATGCGTCGTCCGATTTCATCCAGCGTAACATGTTTCTGCGTGCGGATACCCTGTTCGCGCTGCAACTGCCTGCGCTTCAGCGCGATTTCCTTAGCTTCTCTTTCGTCCTTCAATACGTTGAACTGGTCTCCTGCCTGCGGGGCTCCGTCGAGGCCAAGCATCAATACCGGCGATGACGGGCCGGCCTCATCCACAACCTGGTTCCGCTCGTTATACATGGCTTTCACTTTTCCGGAGTGGGCGCCTGCCAACACATAATCGCCTTTATGCAACGTGCCGTCTTGTACAAGCAGTTTTGCGATATAGCCTCTCCCACGATCAAGCGCGGATTCAATCACTGTTCCTCGTGCCATCTTCTCAGGAGAACCTTTCAGTTCAAGAAGTTCCGATTCGAGTAATACTTTTTCAAGCAATTCTTCTATACCCTCACCCTTCAGGGCCGAGATGTCCTGGCTTTGATATTTACCACCCCACTCTTCAACCAGAATATTTCGTTGCGAAAGCTCTTCCTTAATTTTATCGGGGCTGGCGCCGGGCTTGTCCACTTTGTTTATTGCAAAAACCGTAGGTACGCCGGCGGCTTGCGCGTGGTTGATAGCTTCTATGGTTTGCGGCATAATTTTATCGTCAGCCGCAATGATAATGATAGCCACGTCCGTAACTTGCGCTCCACGTGCCCTCATAGCTGTAAAGGCTTCGTGACCCGGAGTATCAAGGAATGTAATGCGTTTTCCGCTTTGCGTCTTTACCTCGTAAGCACCTATGTGCTGGGTAATACCTCCGGCTTCTCCGCCTATGACGTTTGTCTTTCTGATAAAGTCGAGCAACGATGTCTTTCCGTGGTCAACATGTCCCATCACAGTAACGATAGGGGCACGCTCAACCTGCTCACCTTCCTCTTCATCCTTTTCATGCGACTCAAGCGCTTCCTGCACTTCCACACTAACAAATTCCACATCATACCCAAACTCATCCGCAACCATATTTATGGTTTCAGCATCGAGGCGCTGGTTTATTGATACGAACAAGCCAAGAGACATACAAGTAGAGATAACCTGGTTCACATTCACCTCCATCATAGTAGCCAATTCGTTCACCGTAACAAACTCAGTGGCTTGCAATACTTTTTTCTCCTGATTATTTCCCTCGCTCTCTTGCTGGGTTTTTACAGTATCGCGCTTGCTTCTGCGATGCTTGGAGCTTTTGCTTTTCCCTCCGCCACTCAGGCGTGCGAGCGTTTCTTTAACCTGCTTTTGAACTTCCTCTTCGCTGGGCTCATGCCTGCGTCTGGCAGCCGGTTTTTTACTGGTTGTCTTTTTGGCAGGCTTAGCTCCTTTTTGCGGCCTTTGAGATGCGTCTTGCTTGTTTTGCGTAGTCTCTGACCCGGTAGCAATTCTACGGCGCTTTTTCTTCTTGGGCCGCACATTATCATCTGTAGACGATGCCACAGGTTTTTTCTTCTGACTATCCGTCTCTTTCGCTTTGCCTTTGCTTTCGGCCGGTTTTTTGTTTCTGTCGCGCCGCTTTTGATCGGGCTTTTTCTTTTCGTGTCTTTTCTGTTTCTCCGGAAGCTCAATTGAACCTACAATGTTGGGGCCTTTAAGTTTCTCAACTTTGGTTTTGATAAAATCAGTGTCTTCTGTATCTTTCTTTTCTTCTTCTTTTTGCGGAGCCTCTTCTTTTTGCTTTGGCTCTTCCTTTTCAGGTTCTTTTTCCGGCTTCTGTTCCTTTTCTTGTTGAGCAGCCGCAGCCTGTTCTTTTTCTGGCTTCTGTTCCTTTTCTTTCTGAGCAGCCGCAGCCTGTTCTTTTTTGGGTTCTTCCTTTTCAGGTTTTTGAGCCTTCTGCTGCTCTTTAGGAGCAGCC
>JBNJGK010000026.1:2731-29191 GCA_051747665.1 Bacteroidota bacterium
GGCTTCTGTTCCTTTTCTTTCTGAGCAGCCGCAGCCTGTTCTTTTTTGGGTTCTTCCTTTTCAGGTTTTTGAGCCTTCTGCTGCTCTTTAGGAGCAGCCTCAGATTGCTTCTTCACCTCTTTAGGCTGGTCTTCGGCTTTATCTTCTGATTTAGCAGATGTTGCTGTTTCTTTGGCAGGCTTCTCGCTGGCCTTTTTCTCAGTTGATTTCCCGGCCGGTTTCTCCTTTTTACTGGCAGGCGCTTTTGTTTTTTCCGCTTTCTTCTCTTTCTCTTCTTTCTGTTCTTTCTTTTCTTCTTTTGGCTTCGCTGCTTCCTTTTTGGCAGCCGGCTTGGCCTTTTTCTTGTCAGACGTGTCAAGTTCTATCTTACCTAAAACTTTCGGGCCTTTCTCTGCTGGCTTTTCTTCAGTTGATTCCGCTTCTGCAGCAGGCTTTTCCTGATCTGGTTCCTGCTCTTTTGCAGGAGGCTCTTCTTCCCTGGAAGGCTCTTCTTTTGGCTGTTGTTCTTCAGCGCTCTCTTCTTTAGCGGCAGGCTTCTGTTTTTCGGCCTCTTCGGGCTTTTGCTTCTCTTCTTTAGCGGACTCTTCTGTTTCAGCCTTTGACCATCCTGAAGCATTCTTTATGAAAACGGTATCTTCTTCCTCATCCTCTTCTTCTTCAGGAAGATCTACGTCATCAACTTCTTCTTCCGATTTTTCTTTTTGTTCATCTTCAAGGGAAATAGAACGTCTCTTGCTGTACTTAAGACTATGTCTTTTTGCTTCTTCTTTCACGGACTTTTCCCGGGAATACTCTTTCAGAAGAAGCTCGTACATCTCCGGTGAGAGTTTTGTGTTTGGATTGGACGATAATTCGTGACCTTTCTTCGTAAGATAGTCAACAATAGTCCCAATGCTCACATTGAACTCTCGAGCTGCTTTGCTTAGTCTTATCGGTTTCTTATTGTTTGTCATATTCTTTATTGAAATCCCTTTTGTTTTTGATGAACTTTTATTTATCGAGACTTTTTCCCGAAAAAAGTTATAAAAACTCTTTAAACTATATTCTCTACCCATTCAGTCGCTACCGCCAGAAATCCTACTTCCTATTCAAATTCGATTTTTAGTATACGTACTACTTCGCGAATGGTTTCCACTTCGAGGTCTGTACGGTCTACAAGCTCTTGTTCGGTCAGGTCAAGCACGCTTTTTGCCGTATCACAACCAATATCTTTCAAAACATCAATGATCCATTGATCGATTTCATCGGAAAAGTCATCCAGCGCCACATCTTCAGAGTCATATCCTCCTTCACGGAACACATCTATCTCATAGCCGGTTAAGCGCCCGGCCAGCCTGATATTATGACCTCCTTTTCCGATAGCCAGAGACACCTGGTCATGCTTGAGATAAACCTCAGCGCGTTGGTTTTCCTCATCGATATTGATGGAAGAAATTTTTGCCGGGCTTAAAGCACGTGTAATATACAAACTGACATTCGTTGTATAATTGATCACATCGATGCTTTCGTTTTTGAGTTCTCTCACTATTCCATGAATCCGGCTTCCTTTCATACCCACGCAGGCTCCTACCGGGTCGATGCGATCGTCATAGGATTCTACAGCAATTTTGGCACGTTCTCCGGGAACCCTTACAATATTCTTCACAGTAATGAGCCCATCATATACTTCAGGAACCTCTTGCTCAAAAAGACGTTCCAAAAATACTGGTGAAGTGCGCGATAAAACGATAGACGGATCGTTGTTTCTCATTTCCACTTTAAGCACCACGGCCCTGACCGTATCGCCCTTATGGAAAAAGTCTGCCGGAATCTGCTCTGATTTGGGCAGCACCAGTTCAATCTCCTCATCATCCTGCAAAAGGATTTCCCTTTTCCAGATTTGGTAAACTTCACCGGTAACTACTTCGCCGATTTTATCCTGGTATTTCTTGTAAATATTATCTTTTTCATACTCTGCAATCTTCGCAGCCAGATTCTGACGTATAGAAAGAATCTCACGGCGACCGAAATCCTTCATTTTAATCTCTTCTGAAACCTCTTCGCCTACCTCAAAGTCAGGCTCAATTTTGATGGCTTCAGAATAGGCAATCTGAAGGTTTTCATCTTCTACGTTATCATCCTCCACAATTTCCCTGAACCTCCATATCTCGAGGTCTCCACGGTCGATGTTAACGATGATATCAAAGTTATCATCCGTGCCATACTTTTTCTTGAGCATATGACGGAATACTTCTTCAAGTATTGCCATCATCATCTCACGGTCAATGTTCTTGAATTCTTTAAATTCCGAAAAAGTATCAACAAGATTAATTTTTTCCATTTTCTGCAATGTTATTGTTAAAACGTAACCAACCCTTTTGCCATGGTTATCTCGCTAAACGGGATAAACAACTCTTTAGGCTGCTCAGCTTTTTTCTTTTTTTTCTTGTTCTTTTTAAAATCCCTTAATTCCAATTTGATTCCTTCATTCTCAACGGCGTCCAACAGCATTCCGGTGTGCCTTGAGCTGTCTGTGGTCATCACATCCAAAGCCCGGCCTATATTCTTTTTATACTGTTTGAAAACCTTAAAAGGTTTTGTAAAGCCTGCTGAGGAGACGCTGAGCTGAAAATCTTCAACATCGCGGTCAAGAAGTTCCTCCAAAGCCCGGCTGACATCAGCACAGTCTGCAATGCTTACTTCTTTGCTCTCAGCATCTATAAACACCTCGACGATGTTATCCTTATTGATGTCTATATCCACCAAAAAATAACTTTCATCAGTCAGTATATTCTGCACATGTTTTTCCAGCGCTTTTTTGTCCATACGGAACCCTTTGCTAACAAATAAAAAAGAGGACTTTTTGTCCCCTCCTCCCTTAAACGAATTTTCGTTTACTCCTGAATCTTCCGGGTTTTTTCCGGTAAATCCGGTGCAAATATACAATAAATCTTTAATTTACAACAAAATTGACCCTTCATTTGTCATAATTCGATGATTAGATTCAGAAAAGCATTCTTCTTTGGCAGCGCTGGTTGCCATCTGGTTGTGAATATTTACTACAGAAATAAACAATTGACCCCAATTCTTTAAACATAACTTACAAACGCAGTGTTAAAATCTTATTCAAACGTTTGCGGCGTTTACGATTAATGTATTCGCCAGCAAACAAAAAAAAACTAACTTTGGGCACATCTCAAACGAAAAGACATATGAATAAAAAACCTAAACTTAGCTTTTGGCAAATATGGAATATGAACTTTGGATTCCTGGGAATTCAGTTCGGATATGCGCTCCAAAATGCCAATGTTTCCCGGATATTTGAAACCTTAGGCGCCAACATTGAAAACATTCCTATACTTTGGATTGCGGCTCCGGTAACCGGGCTTATTGTTCAGCCCATTGTTGGGCATTACAGCGACAAAACGTGGGGATGGCTTGGCAGAAGACGGCCGTATTTTCTGATAGGGGCCATTTTAGCATCCATTGCCTTGATTATTATGCCGAATTCACCCGCGCTTTGGGTAGCTGCCGGTATGCTGTGGATTATGGATGCTTCGATAAACATTTCGCAGGAACCTTTCCGTGCTTTTGTTGGCGACTTATTGCCTGAAGAACAGCGAACCCAGGGCTTTACGATGCAAAGCTTTTTTATTGGAATTGGCGCGGTTGTAGCTTCGGCTCTTCCGTGGATGTTGACCAACTGGTTTGGCATCAGTAATACAGCGGATGAAGGCATCCCTGACTCAGTTAAGTTTGCTTTCTATTTCGGTGCGGCGGCGTTCTTCCTTGCCGTGGCCTGGACGGTATTCAGAACCAAAGAATACAGCCCAGAGCAACTGAAAAAGTTTGAAGAAGCCGAAGAAGCTGAAAAGAAACAAAAACCCAACTATGTAGAAATAGAAACATCAGAAACCGTTTCGCTGAATGTGCTCAAAACCAAAGCCCGCAAAATGGGCTTATGGCTTACTATAGTTGGTGTTCTCACCACAGCTTTGGTTTACATCCAGGGCTATATGGCCGAGCTGTATGTCCTAACGGTTGGAGTTACCGTTTTTGGGGTCTTTGAATTGCTGGCACTTTCCTTGCAAAAAACGCAGAAAAGCAAATCAGGGCTGGCTGAGATCGTGAACGATTTCAATATGATGCCCAAGGCTATGAAACAGTTGGCTATAGTGCAGTTTTTTAGCTGGTTTGCGCTTTTTGCTGTATGGATATATTCTGTGGCAGGCATAACCAGCCATACTTATGATATGAAAATCGATCGCGCTACTTATCAGGAACTAAACCAAAGCGTTGAACGTGTTCCTGAAGGAAAGGCAGAAAAATATGAAGACCTCAGTAAAATAAACGAAGCGCTGACAAGTTTTGATAATAAATTGCAGACGCAGGACAACGTCGTTGCTTCTATGCGGGTAGTGAAGTTTTTTGCTGATGATGAAAGGGCTGAAGATTTGCAATTAAGTGATGTAACCCACCAAAGGATGAAAGATATCCAGAAAGAATACAACACCGGCGCTGACTGGGTTGGTGTAGGCTTTGCTGTTTACAACGGCTTTGCAGCAGTTTTTGCCTTTTTGTTGATATTCCTGGCTAAAGTCACAAACCGGAAAATCACACACATGATCGCACTCGGAGTTGGAGGTATTAGTTTAATATCGCTGTACTTTATCCAGAATACAGGCCTGCCGTTGTTGATTCCCTTTGTGGGGATTGGGCTGACCTGGGCCAGTATTTTAGCTATGCCATATGCGATTCTTACCAGCACCCTGCCCTCTAATAAAATGGGGGTATATATGGGTATCTTCAACTTCTTTATTGTTATTCCGCAAATCCTGGCTGCAAGTGTCTTAGGATTTCTCGTGAAAAGCATTTTTAACGAGCAGCCAATTTATGCTTTGGTTCTTGGCGGCGCTACATGGTTTATAGCTGCTGCGCTGATGCCTTTCGTGCAGGACCGTCATGAAGATGAAGCCTAACCAGGGTTATTTGGAGTAAAGAAAATGAAACAGACTTAAAAGCCGGAATCTCTCAATGAGAAATTCCGGCTTTTTACATATCCTTTATTCCTTTAAGCGGAAATATCCATCCCGCAAAGGCAGAAAAGACTTGCCTTATCCGGCCTGCTCTACCTTATAATCCTTGTTTACAATAAGGTTAGCACGCGGTTTTAAGGAACTTACTACCTGGTGCTCTTGCTCCAGCACCTGCATTCTGAAATCATTCACACTTTCTTTGCCCCTTTTAGTCTGGGCTTTTTTAGTTTCATGATATGTCAGATCAATGAACACATTCAGGTCTGTATTTTCTGTTTTTATGGCGTAAAGCCCGTCAACAATCAGCATATCCACATCGCTGAAATCCGTGATAAGCGTATCCACCTGGTCTGTTACAATATCAATACAAGGCATCGTAGCTTTTTCGCCTTTTTTAAAGGACTCGATGTTTTTGTAAATGGTATCCCAGTCATATTCATTGTACCCGATGCTTTTGATGCCATGCTTTTTGCGCCATTCATTCCGCTCAAGCGGATGGGTTTTGTAGTAATTGTCGATATGAATGGGTTTGGCCCGGATGCCTTCATCTTTCAACTTGCGGGCTAAACTGTGCGCCAGCTCGGACTTTCCTGATCCTGACTCACCCGAAACAGCTACAATGTACTTTGCTTTCCGGTTTTCCAGCACATGCTTTTTAATGCTTTCAGCAGCTTCTTTGTGCTTTTCTTCTATTAATAAAACGTCTCCTAACATAATTGTCTGATATTTATAAATGATAAAATTCCAGTGAAGTATCGGAATCTACAAAATAGTGCCCCTGCTTTTTCAGGCTTTGCACCACTTTATGTTCCTGCTCAAGTTCTTTCATGCGCCAATCGTCAAGCACTTCATTTTTGCTTTTCTTTTGTTCGCGCAGCGAATCATGATAATTTAGTTCAATAAACACATTCAGGTTGCTTTGTTTACAGGCTATAGCATAAAGGCCGTTTAAAATCAGCACTTCAACATTCTTAAAGTCTGTTGTTAATTCATCCACCTCTTTGGTAATCACATCAACATAAGGAATAGTAACCTTCTTTCCTGCTTTAAAAGCATCTACGGTTTCATTAACCTTATCCCAATCATACTCTTGCAAACCAATAGATTCTACGCCGTGCTTTTTGCGCCACGACTGCCGTTCTTTGGGCGGTATTTTGTAATAGCTGTCCATATTCAGCACTTTAGCCGTAACACCATCGGCAGCTAACAGCTTGGCCAGCAGGTATGCAATTTCAGACTTCCCGGTCTGCGTTTCACCGGTAACAGTTATGATATGCTTCTTAAGCGGTTTATCCTGCAAATGCGTTTCATAAATATTGCGCGCTGCATCAACGTGATTTTGATTAATAAATAAAATATCTCCTTGCATAATCCTTGTCTTTTAAGTTAATGATACCGTAATCCATTCCTTTTCAGGAATGTGGTATTCTTTGCCATAAACATGTATCGCCACTTCGTTTGAAGTTTTGATTTTTAGTGCTTCACTATCGATAATTACCGAATAGTGTACTCCTTTAAAGTGGAAACCAAATTCGAGTTTTTGCCATAATTCCGGCAGGTTCGGATTGATTTCCACGATTTTACCGTTCAGGTTAATCCCGCCATATGTAGTCAGGGCAATCATCACTGTGCCGGCCATCACACCCACGTGAATTCCTTCTCCGGTAGTTCCACCCTGAATATCGTTGTAGTCGCTGGCCAGGGCATCCTGATACATTTCCCAGCTAAGCTCTTCATCTCCGCTCATGCTGGCAAGCAAAGCATGCACCACGCGGCTAAGCGTTGAACCGTGTGATGTTCGTTTCAGGTAATATTCCAGGTTTTTAGCCAGGTAATCTTTTCCGGGCTTATATCCCAGGTCATGAAGGATGCTTGTGACTTCCCCGTGATTCAGGTTATAAAACGTCATCAGGGTATCAGCCTGTTTAGATACTTTATAATCGTCGGCTGATTTGCCCTCAGCTTTCAGAATGCGGTCCATCCGGTAAATGTTGTCATACTTTTTCCGGTAGGCATCCCAGTCAAGCTCTTTGAGATCAAAATATCCATCATACTGGGCAATGATATCATCTTTGATGACTACATTCATGTTCTTTTCTATTTCATCCCAGCGTGTCAGTTCATCTTCTGTGAGCTGAAGCTTTTGCAGCAACGCCTGTTTGGATTTATCGTCCATCGTTTCAAGGATAGCAAATGCCTTGCGGAAGGCCCATACGGCCATAATATTGGTATAGGCATTATCCTGCACTCCTCCCTCTTCCTTGTCGGGATATTTCTCATGAAACTCATCGGGCCCCATAACTTTACTGATGTGGTATCTTCCGTCATCAGCGCTGTATTCTGCTTTGCTGGCCCAAAAACGGCAGATTTCCAGAAACATTTCAGCGCCATAATCCTGCAGAAAAGCTTTATCATCCGTAATGTGATAATATTGCCAGATATTGAAAGCAATCGCCAGCGAAACATGCCTTTGCAGCATGCTGTGGTCGGGCCCCCATTTTCCGGATACCGGATTCAGGTGCAGGGTTTGGGTTTCTTCGCGCCCTGAGCTTCCGCTTTGCCATGGGAACATCGCGCCTTCATAACCATGTTGGCGCGCATATTTACGGGCTTCGTTGAGCCGGCGATACCGGTACATCAACAACGATTTGGCTACATCGGGGTAATGAATAAAATAAAACGGCAGGATATAGAGCTCATCCCAGAAAATATGTCCGCGATACGCTTCGCCATGAAGTCCGCGGGCTGTAATGCCGGCATCAATTTTTGTATTGTGAGGTGAAGCGCTGACCATCAGGTGGTACATGTGCAGCCGCAACAGCTTCTGGCTAAAACGGTCGCCTTCCACAGCCACATCCATTTCACTCCATAGTTTGTCCCAAACACTTTTGCTTTCATTTAAAAAGTCATCAAATCCGGGCACATTATTCACCTCCTGCTCCGCTATTTGCAGTGGGCTTTCATCTTCCGTTTCGCGGGTTGTATAAATCGATACGGCTTTTTCAAATCCCACTGAATCATTGTGTTGTAAATCATGCTGGAAGGAAGAATACACCGCCGCTTCCTCAACGGAATGCGTCAACTCTTTTTGAAGCGTTTTGCCTTCAGAACTGATACTAATGGCAGCGGCTTCTGCAATGCGAACACCTGACTGGGTGGTTTCCACTTCGAGCAATTGCAGGTTTTCACGGGCATCAGCTTTAGAAGGTTTTAAATGTTGTTGGTTTAGCTGACGATATCGCTTTACGCCATCATTAATGATATCGCCGTTTAATCCTGTGGATATTGTTACCTTACCACTGTAATTCAGCGCTTTTAAGGTATATTTCAGAATGGCTGCATGCGGGTTTTTCATGCCGGCAAGGCGATGCGACGTAATTTCCGTTTCGCGGCCCTTTTCATCAACAACAATCATCGTCTTACTGAGTACGCCGGTTCTGAAATCAAGCTTACGGCTTAGGGACTTAATGTTTTCTTTTGCAGGAACAACCCAGCTTCCATCATCGATTTTAAAGCTAACTGCCAGCCAGTTGGGGCAATTGACAAAGTCTTCGTTCTCTACTTCCCTGCCGCTGACCGGAGTTTTAAGCCTGTTGTAAAGCCCGGCGATATAGGTGCCCGGATAATTTACGTCATTTGCGGATGTTTCTTCCAATGCTCCACGGGTTCCGAAATACCCATTGCCGATGGTAAGCAATGCTTCATGAGTGGGTTCGTTTTCCGGATTAAAACCCTCATAGCTGATACTCCACATATCTTCCCGCAAGCCGTGCTCAAACCAATGATTTAAACCTTCGAGCGAGATTTCCGCCATATCATTTACCACGATATCCGCCCCATTGTTGTAGAGTTCATTATGGTTATCCTCGCGTGCGATTCCGAGTACTAAGCCAAACCTTCCATTTTGTCCGGCCTGAACGCCTGAAACGGCATCTTCAACAACAACGCTGCGTGCATAGCTCACGTTCATATTATCAGCAGCCGTAGTAAAAATATCCGCTTCCGGTTTTCCTTTCAGGTTCAATTCCACAGAAACTTCACCATCCACTCTTGTTTCAAAAAGCTCCAGTAATCCGGCTGCTTCAAGCACTGCTCCGCAGTTCTTGCTTGAAGAAGCTACCCCGATATGAACGCCGGCATCTTTTAACTGATGAATTATGTTAACCGTAGAATCAAAAACAGTAACTCCTTCTTTTTGCAGGGTTTCGTTAAACTTTTGATTTTTGCGGTTTCCGAGACCACATACTGTCTCCTTCTCCGGGCTGTCTTCCGGTGTTCCGTATGGTATATCAATGTTTCTGGACTCCAGAAAAGAAGCTACACCTTTATAACGTGGCTTGCCGTCTACGTAAGGCAGGTAATCTTTTTGATGGGTAAAAGGCTCAAAAGAAGTGTTGTTCTTTTCAGACCATTGCTGCAAAAACTCGTCAAACATCCGTTTCCATGCTTTACTATGTACCTCTGCAGTGTTGGTAATTACGCCGTCGAGATCAAAAATCACGGCATCAAAATGTATGGTTTTCATTGCTTTTGTTCTTTTTGTGGTTTGTTAAAAGTTAGTTTTACCCCGAATCCTTTGGTGACTTTCTCGAGCGTCAGCTTTCCATTCATCGACTGGGTATATTTAATAATAATAGAATCCTTAGCGCCGGGTTTCTTTTCAAGCTCCTCGGGTTGCGGATGCTGATAAAGCCCAAACAGTTTGCGGTGTTGCCGTGCTTTATCCAGGTTGCTGTTGTCACGGATAATTACATCAGCCGTGTTTTCCGAATCTTCGAAATCGATTAGCACGTGGCCGAAATCCGGTGAAAACCGAATTATATTATAGAGCAAATTCTCAAAAACCAGTGCAATCAGATTTTCATCGGCTATTATAAATGTGTTTTTTTGCTTGAACTCTACGTTTAATTCCTTTTTTGAGATTGCATAATCAAAATTCTCCAGAATCTGCTTTATGGTAAGCGCTACATTCACGGGTTCAAGCTTAAGGTTTAGATTCTTTGTATTCAATTCATGAACATGCAGTATCTGATTAATGATGTTGTTCATGTTTTTCAATGAATTTTCCAGCACCGATACGGTGTCTGTATGGCCTTTGCTTTCCGGCTTATCGGTGCTTTTGAGCATATCAGCAACGCAAATGCTGCTTGCCAGCGGATTCCGCAAATCGTGGGCAATAACCTGGATAAGGTGGTTCTTTTCCCGGTTGCTTTGCTCTAACTGCTTGTTTTTATGTTCAAGTTCCTTTTTTTGCTGCTGAATGTTTTGATTGCGTTTTTCAATTTCATCTTTTTGCTTGCTGATTTTCAAATAGCTTTTTGACAGTTTATTCTCCAGCTCATTCATGTATCGCAAGCGTTTTATCAGAACCCGCATAACACCATGGATTACAGTGCTGTTAGTAGCCATCAGCTCATAAAAATCCTTTTGGCCTAAGGTATAAAGCTGGGTTGGTTCTTCTGCCGTAACAGAAGCAGACCGCTTTTCGTTATCAAACAGAGAGAATTCCCCGAACACTTCGCCCCGCTGAAGCCGTCCAAGAACGTGGTTTCCGTCATGTACACGAACCTTGCCTTGCGCAATGATATAGAGCGTATCGCCAGGTTCATCCTTCTTGAAAATGGTTTCGCCGGTAGACGCGGCTTTTACTTGCAGCGCTTCAGCAATTTTATCTTTATCATCATCTGCAACATCATCAAAAACCGAAACATGTTCCAGAAAACGGATTTTTTCTGCTTGTTCGTGAAATTCTCCCATGGCTGTTTACTTTATTTTAAACCAATGATAGGCATAAGGTTCAAAAGACAAATACCCTTCCCCGGTTTGTGAAATCTCTTGTCCTAACATATCATGGCTGTTTTCCGTCACAAAGTTAACACGAAGATTGGAATTTACGGGATTACCTGAAAGGTTATGAACCACCATAATCTGCTCATCTTCATATTCCCTTAAAAAAGCCAGCAAGGATGGAACAGGATTATCTTCCTGGTCAGTTATTTCTAACCAGTCTATGCTGCCCCGGCCAAAAACGCTTGTGTTTTTTCTCACCTCCAATTGATTTTTAACGGCATCAAAAACTTTGGAGTGGAATGAATCGGGTTTTTCCAACTCCTTATTCCATCGCTCCCAATCAATGCGGCCTCTTACAAAATACCTGGCGTCTTTATAACCGGTTTTTTTCACCTGCTCTTGATAATAATCCTCATCATTAGGCTTGCCGAATTCATCGCCGTAGTACACCAGGGGTGTTCCGGGCAATGTAAGCATCACTGAATAAGCCATTGCATATTTCTGCGGGTTAAACTCCAGCAAATCAGCCAGGCGGGCAGCAACCCCTTCGCCTTCACGAAAATCCCAGCGCGGATCGCGGCAATAATGGTCGTGAATGATTTTACGGTCTTCTTCGGTTACCATCTCCAGCGTAAGCTCGTCATGCACTCGTAAAAAGGTAAACCACTGATTTTCGTCGCTGATGGCGGGAGTTACCTTTTCTGAAAGCACTTCCATAACAGGTTTGGCTTCTTCCAGTGCGAAGGCTTTGAAAATCTGCGGCATAAGCGGGAAATGATATCCTGCATGACATTCATCCTGATCTCCAAAATATTTCACCACTTCATGCGGTGGCTGACACGCTTCAGCAAGCAAAAGCGTGTCGGGTCTGAGATAATCTATAATGGCCCTGAAAAACTTAACCACCTGGTGCGTTTCCGGTAAGTTCTCACAATTGGTTCCCTCTTTTTTCCAGAGATAGGGAATAGCATCAGCCCGCAAGCCATCTACACCCTGGCCAATCCAATACATTAAAATGCGCGACATTTCAAAAAGCACTTGCGGGTTGTGATAGTTCAAGTCAGGCTGGAACTCAAAAAAGCGGTGGAAGTAATACCAATCGCCGTCCGGTTCCCAGTTGCTGTTAACCATTCCTTTAAAAATCAGGCGCGTTTCGGTGTATTTGTTTTTATCCTTGTTCCAGATGTAATAATTGCGATAAGGATTATCGGTGGATTTCCGTGATTCCTGGAACCATTGGTGCTCATTTGAAGTGTGGTTCATCGCCACATCAAAAATGACTTTTAACCCATGCTGATGCGCCTTATCTAAAAATTTTCCGAAACGGTTTTCTCTTTCCTTATCAGAAGCATCTTCATCTAATCCAAGCAATTCGCGGCGGACCCGATTATAACGACTGATATCAAAACCAACATCTTTCATTGGCGATTCGAGAATAGGCAACAGCCAAAGGGTATTTACGCCCAAATCAGAAAGGTATGGCAGTTTTTCCTCCAGTCCGTCAAAGTCTTCATTAAATAAATCAACATAAAGCGAATAAACAATTGCGTCTTTATACCATTTATCAGGATGGGAAGGTAAAGGGTTTTGGTTTTTAAATTGTTCCAACTCCCCAACAAATTGCGTGAGTTTTTCAGCAGGTGCTTCAGGGTACAAAACCTGCCAAATCTCATCTAATTTTTTTTGCAGTGAATCTCTATTCATTGTTATTTGTTATTTTTATGGGCAATCAAATTGATATACTTTGTTTTAATGGTCAAAGATAACGAATATTTTATGTAGAGGGCACATGAAGTTTTCTTGTATCCATTATGCAAAATGCTTTTATACAGATTTTTATGAAAAAGATAATTGATAGAATAACGAATTGCAAACGTTTGCATCTTCTGGCAATGATAAAGTTAAGTGTATTTGTGTTTGGGATGTTGGTCTTCACACAAAACGCTACAGGACAGGAAGAAATCACATTCAGGCTACCACGGGGTGTTAAAAAGCTGGATGTTTCTATTGAAAACCACAATAACCTGATTGTTGTACCCGTAATCATCAATGGTTTGGTTGAGGCAAAATTTATTCTGGACAGCGGAGCAAGCGGCAATGTCATTCTTGAGAAAATGGTAGCCGATTTCCTGAATATTCAGTATCACGATACTGTTACCGTTGCCGGAGCCGGCAACCAGGGCACTTTGCAAGCCTACAGGGCAGACAGTGTATATTTATCCATGAATGGTATGGAAACCGATCCCACAGAAGTGCTGGTTTTAGAACAAGATTATCTGGCATTAAAAGAATACTTAGGGTTGGAAGTACAGGGAATAATGGGTGTAAGCCTTTTCCATGATTTGGTTGTAGAGGTGAACTATGATGATTACATGCTAACCCTCCATGACCCGGCTCATTTTACCCCTCCGCGCGGCTATAAAGACATCCCTGTCACGCTGAAAAACAACAAGCCTTACATCAGTGGCAAACTGAAACAATATAAAAGCGGCTGGAAAGAAGCTGAATTTTTGGTCGATTTAGGAGCAAGTCATGCCGTATTGCTGGAGCTCAATAATAAAAATCAATTTACCATCCCGGATGAACACCTCAAAACTTCCTTAGGAAGAGGTTTATCAGGCGATATTGATGGTTATGTAGGGCGTCTGGAAAAATGCATCATAGGCGATTTTTTGTTAGAAGATGTTATTGCATCATTCACGCCTCAATACTCAAAAATACAGATGCACGGAAGGGTTGGTACTATTGGCGGAGAGTTTTTGTCTCGCCTGAATCCCATCTTTCATTTTCAGGAAGAAAAGCTTTATTTCAAAAAATCAGACAACTATGATGAACCTTTTGAGTATAACATGAGTGGTATGGATATCATGGCTTTTGGTGACAATTACAACCGTATTATGGTAGTTGACATACTACCAGGTTCTCCCGCGGCAGAGGCAGGAATAAAAACCGGCGATGAAATCCTGAAAATTAACTGGATTCCCGTTCGGTTTTATTCGCTCAGCCATATCAATGCTATACTGCGCAGTAAGGAGGACAAGAAGATAAGGCTTAAAATCCTGCGCAATGATGAAAAAATCAAAAGAAAATTCCGGCTCGAAAGGATGATTTGAGAATACCGGAATCGATTGCAAACGTAAATAAAATCACTTAAAAGCCATTTTTTCATACTTTTATAGAGCAAAGCATTCGTTTTGGGGTTAGTGTATTAATACGGATTTTTAAAAACCAAAAATATATCATGATGAAAAAGATTTCGCTGAACATTTTATTGCTGCTCTTTTCAGGATTAATCCTTGCTCAGCAGCCACAGCACGTAGAACCACCGTTTTGGTGGGCAGGCATGAAGCATTCAGAACTACAATTGCTGGTACATGGACAAGATATTGGATATAGCACACCAGAATTCAACTACAATGGTGTTAAACTAAAGCAAACCATTAAAGTAAAAAATCCCAACTACCTGTTTTTAGACCTGGAAATATCGCCTGAAGCCACTCCCGGTTCTTTTACGATTTATTTTATGAGAGAAGGAAAACAGGTTTACTCTTATGACTATGAGCTGCATGATCGCAAGCAGACATCGGCATCCCGGCAAGGCTTTGGCCAGGAAGATGTGATTTATCTTTTGATGCCTGATCGTTTTGCCAATGGCGACACCACGAATGATTCACATCCTGATATGCTTGAGAAGGCAGACCGCTCAGACCCTGACGGACGCCACGGCGGAGACTTACAGGGTGTTATGAATCACCTCTCTTACTTCAAAGAGCTGGGCGCTACTGCTGTATGGCTGAATCCTTTTCTGGAAAACAACCAGCAAGCCTACACATATCATGGCTATGCCATAAGTGATTTATACCGTGTAGATCCAAGACACGGGAGCAATGAACTGTTTCAGGAACTGGTTGATAAAGCTCATGACAAGGATATCAAAATTATCATGGATATGATTATGAACCACATCGGCAGCGGACATTACTGGATGGACGACTTACCCATGAATGACTGGATACATCAGTTTGATGAGTATACCAGTTCCAACTACCGCGCCAACGTAGCGGTAGACCCGCATGCATCTGAATATGACCTTAGGAAAATGAAAGATGGCTGGTTTGATACGCATATGCCGGACTTGAATCAAAAGAACCCACTGCTGGCGCGATACCTTATCCAAAATACAATCTGGTGGATTGAATATGCCGGGATTGATGGCATCAGAATGGACACGCAGCCTTATCCCGATGAAGACTTTATGGCCGACTGGGCAGAATATGTTATGAAAGAATATCCGAACTTCTCAATTGTTGGCGAAGCATGGATTGGCCAGCCTTCGCTGGTAGCTTATTACCAGGGCGGCAAAGACAATTTCAACGGATATGACTCGCATCTCAGCCATGTTTTTGATTTTCCCGGAAACTATGCTGTTAGCTCTGCATTTAATGAAGATAATGGCTGGGACCGCGGTCTGGCAAGATTTTATGAACACCTTTCACAGGATTTTCTCTATCCGCGTCCGCATGACTTGCTCGTTTTTGCTGACAACCATGATCTAAGCCGTGTTTACACAACTATGGGAGAAAACATGGATAAACTCAAGATGGCCATGACCTACATCTTTACCGTGCGTGGCACCCCCGTATTGCAATATGGCACGGAGATTCTGATGACCGGTGAAGAACATGCCGGACATGGCAAAATGCGAAAAGACTTCCCGGGAGGATGGGAAGAAGATGAGCAAAACGCTTTTACAGAAGAAGGACGCACTGAAGAGCAAAACGAAATTTTTAATCACATCCAAAAGCTAATCGACTTCAGGCAAAGCAGTGAAGTAATGCAAACCGGAAAGCTCACGCAGTTTATTCCCGGGAATGATGTTTATATTTATTTCAGGCATCTTGACGATGAAGCGGTAATGATAGCCTACAACAATACCGGAGAAAACAAAACAGTAGATGGCGAGCGGTTTTCAGAAATCATGGATGATTACAAATCCGGAGAAAACATCATTACAGGGAAATCCATTGAAACCTTCGATCAAATCACCGTCCCGGCTATGAGCGCAATGGTGGTTAAGCTAAAGTAATTTGCATGAAAAAATATCACCGGCGTAAAGCCTTACATCATGGCTATGGCCCTGATCGGGCTTCCGTCGGCATTTTCTATTTTCAGCGGAAAGCATGAAAACCAAAAAACACCTTTTCCGGCTTTATCAAGTCCGGTGAGGTTTTCAATAATGAGCATATCATTTCCAAGAACGATGTGATGATTGGGTACCTCCACGCTATCCACCGGGTCTATGGAAATGGTATCCAGGCCAATGCCTTTGAGGTTAAATTGCGTAAGCCATTCAGCAGCTTTTGGTTCCAGCACCGGAAAGCCCGTTTTATAGGCATCCGTATTCCATTTTTCAGCCCAGCCGGTATCTAACAGGATAAAATCACAGGCTTTAAGATTTTCCTCATAAGGCGCTAAATGTTCCTTTGTGATTCGTTGAGCTGCATTCTTTACATCCGCAACAAAAGCCTTACCCGTAAAGCTTTCAGGTAAAAAATCAGTTAGTGTTTTCCCGCCCTTTACCATGTGGGCCGGGGCATCAATATGCGTGGAGTTGTGCGTATACATCGTAAAGCGAAGCTGGGCATAGCCATCATTTTCAATGGTGGCTGCCTTTTCAATGCTTGGGCGCTCTGCTTCATTAAACACGGTGATGTTATTATGGATAGTATGCGACAGATCGGTTACTTTCATAGTTTTCTTTTAAGGCAAAGTAACAGCAAAATTTCAATCCCCACAAAAAAAACGGTGAAGAAGCTTATCCCCACCGTTTCTGTTATTTTGAATTCTGTGTTCTAATCACCAAAACTGATACCCACGCCTCTGGCTGTTTTGATGAGGGCGGTATCTGGCGTAACGAGATTTGGCTTGCTAATGGCTGATTTGAGTGGCACAGAAGTAATGTAAGGATGACGGTAAGATACCATATGTCCAAACTTTTTATCTTTTACCAGGTCAAACGCTTTCACACCGAACTGTGCTGCCAGCACACGGTCATAAGCAATAGGCACACCACCACGTTGCAAGTGGCCTAACACAGTTTCGCGGATGTCATGCTCACAACCGGCTTGTAATAACTCTTCGCGCAGCCGGGCAGCCGCTCCGGAAAGCTTTTTATTGGCATAGCCCACTTCGTTAGTTTTTACAGCCGACTGTGTTCCTCCCTTAGGTTTGGCTCCTTCAGCAATCACAATGTTCACAAATCCGCGGCCTTTATGGAACCTCGACTCAATATGGTCGTTCACCTTCTGGACATCATAAGGAATTTCCGGAATCAGGCAAACCTCAGCGCCGCCGGCTACGGCAGCATTCATAGCAATCCACCCGGCATCGCGTCCCATCGCCTCCAGAATAATCACGCGGTTGTGGCTGGCTGCCGTAGTAACCAGCTTATCAACTGCATCTGTAGCAATCTGTACCGCAGTCTGAAACCCGAACGTAGAATCCGTATTCGCAACATCGTTATCAATGGTTTTTGGAACACCAATGACGTTCAGTCCTTTTTCATAAAGGGCCTGTGATATTCTTTGCGAACCATCGCCTCCAATGTTGATGACCGCTTCTACACCCAATAGCTGCAGCTTCTTTATCAATTCATCAGAACGATCTACCGTTCCCCAACTGCCATCTTTGTTTTTTACGGGCCAGGCAAAAGGGCCTCCTTTGTTCGTAGACTCCAGAATGGTGCCTCCCTGGAAATGGATACCGCGTACGGCTTTATCATCCAAAACTTTAATTTCCTGGGGCTCATTAAGAACACCATTAAACCCTTGCATACTGCCAATTACTTCCCAATCTTTTTCCTGTGAGGCGCGTTTAACAACCGCCCTTATTACTGCATTTAAGCCCGGGCAATCTCCGCCACCCGTTAAGACTAAAACTCGTTTCATAAATATAGCCTTTCTTTATTTAATATTTTTTTTCAATCAAATTCACTCCTCTGAGAATGCGAAATTAATTAAAATATTATCGTGTTGTAAAACAAGTTAAAACACATAATAAGTATAAAGGTACGCTACAATCATACTAAAATCAACATTATAGACAAATAATGCTTTTTTCGCAAACCTTTGCGCAAACGGATTAAGTTTTTGTATTTTCATAAACATGTTTGATATAATTTTACAGTCGAAAATAAAATCAAAGTATTATGAAAAGAATTTTAAGCATGGGAATCGCCCTGGCGATTATGGGATTGATAGCATCCTGCTCGCAGCCGGGCAACAGCGAAGAACCAAATCAAAAAGAAGTGCAATGGCACAAAGACGCTACCATTTATGAAGTGAACATAAGGCAGTACACTGAGGAAGGAACTTTTGAGGCTTTCCAGGAACATTTGCCGCGCCTGAAAGAGCTTGGCGTAGATATTTTATGGCTGATGCCGATTCATCCTATAGGTGAGAAAAAACGCAAAGGAGAACTTGGCAGTTATTATTCGGTAAAAGATTACAAAGCGGTAAATCCTGAGTTTGGAACGGATGAAGACTTTCAAAACTTAGTAGATGCAGCCCACGAACAAGGATTCAGGTTAATCCTTGACTGGGTGGCCAATCACACGGCCTGGGATAACTACCTGATTGAAGAAAACCCGGAGTGGTACACCCGCGACTCTGCCGGAAACATGGTATCTCCGTATGACTGGTCTGATGTGGCCGACCTGAATTACGATGTTCCGGAAGTGCGTGAATACATGAAAGGCGCCTTGAAGTATTGGGTGGAAGAGTTTGATGTGGATGGATACCGGTGCGATGTGGCCGGGATGGTTCCGGTAGATTTTTGGGAAGATGCCGTTGCTGAACTCCATGAAGTGAAGCCTGTATTTATGCTTGCCGAAGATGAAGAGGAGCTCAGCCTTCTGGATTCAGCATTCCACATGCATTACGGATGGGAGTTTCATCATGTAATGAACCAGGTGTCGCAAGGAGAAAAGTCTGTTGATGCCTTTTATGAGTACTTTGAAAAAGTAGAACCTACAAAAGGGCATAAACATAAGATGCATTTTTTAACCAACCATGACGAAAACTCTTGGAACGGAACCATCGAGGAAAGAATGGGCGATGCCAGCGAGGCGATGGCTGTGATTTCGTTTACCATTCCCGGAATGCCGCTGATTTATAGCGGACAGGAAATCGGGCTGGATAAACAACTGGAATTCTTCCAGAAAGACCCGATAGAATGGGAAGAAAGTCCATTGGAGGATTTTTATGCGCAACTGACAGAACTTAAGGCCGAAAACCCGGCGCTGTATTTCGGAGAGTACGGCGGAGATTTTGATATCTTAACCTCCGACAAACCCGAAGATATATTTGCCTTTACCCGCAAAAAAGACGATAACGAAGTACTGGTAGTCACCAATCTGACGAATGATGCACAGGCTTTTGCGATACCCGATATCGCTGGCAACTATGTAAACTATTTCACTGGTGAGAAGGAAGCCCTCGACCGTAAGTTCCAGCTCCAACCCTGGGGTTATGAAGTATACATTAAACAATAAAACGGTCTTAAAATACAAAGGATTAGAAAAGAGGGAAACGGTTTTGTTTTCCTCTTTTTTGTTTTTCAATAATATTTTAGCGTTCCTGGCAGGATGCGAAAGACAATTCAAAGCTGCCACAATGAGTTTCCGAAACAATATTTTACCAGAATCGCAATAGAATTGCCATGAAAATGGTTTATCTTTGTGTTTAAGGCAAGAAATTTAAGGTATCAAAAATGAAAACAGTAAGCGTAGAATTACGGAGTAATAATGCCCTCAGGCTTCTTAAAGAGCTGGAGCGAACTAACATCATTCGTTTATTGGATGATGACGAAAAACCAAAAAAAGATTTATCAACCCTAAGGGGCAAGCTAAATCTTTCTGAAGCACAGTACAGCAATTTTCAGGAATATATTAAAGAATCACGCAAGGAATGGGAAAGGAATACCTGATTGATACCAACACAGTTATTGACTACCTGGATGACAAACTCCCCGACGCCATTGCAGCCACAGCCCTTGTTAACAAACTCACCATTATTACCCGTAACATAAAAGATTTTGAAAAGGTTGAAAGGCTGGATGTCCTAAACCCTTACGACGTTTAAAACAGAAACTTTTTTTGTTGTTTTTTAATTACCTCAATGTATGCTTCTTAAGTATTGTAACTGCTATAAGACGGGCAATTGCTTTTTATCATTATGATGATACTAGCTTTTATGGATAATCAGGTTTCGTTAAATCTCAATTCACAATAAAAAAGCCGGAGTAATCAGCTCCGGCTTCAAATCAACTCTAATCAAAAACTCTAATCAACTAAATGTATTTTCCGTTTTGACAATTACAAAATTACAATGAAAACCCGCCTTTGGAAAGCAGAAAAACCGCAAACGTTTGCGATTCAGAAAGTAAACTCACATTCCATCTCTGACAAAGCTTTTTATGTAAGCAATTTGTATTCATAAAGCCGAATATTTCCTTTGGTTCATCACAAAAAAATTTGCCCACTGCCAACTCCATTTTGCCAACTAAATTTTAGAAACCAAAAAACTTACATCCTTATTAAACCGAACTCATCTATTGACTTAAAACAGAAACCTTGTTAATAAAACCGCCGTAATGAACAAGAAAAACGTAAACCAGTTTATTTGGGTAGCTATTATGATGTTATTTTGGAAACAAATGCAATCGATTGCATCTGTATAATATTCTGAAATTCTAATTTTTATAATTACTTAAAAACTGAATTTAGAGCATAAAAAATAGTGTATCTATTAAATAATTATTAATTTTATCACTGAAAATTAAATATATAAATAAAAAAGGAACAAAATTGTAAGCCTATGAAGCAATCAACTGGAATTATGAGAAATAAAAACGAATAGATCAAAAAGTGTATTTAATACGAAAATGGAGAAGAACTTACCTAAAAATTAATTTTAAACTAAAAAGTGTTTCAAATGAATAAATCAAGCATTACAAAACATGTTAAGACGCTGTTCTTGTCATTGTTTATGGTCATGGCAATGGGTCAAATTGCTTATGCTCAGCAAACGATTACGGGAACAGTAACTGATGCCAGCGATGGCAGCACCCTTGTGGGAGCAACGGTTCAGATAGAAGGAACAACCCGGGGTACAATTACCGATGTTGAAGGAAATTTCAGCCTTCAGGCAAATGAAGGGGAAACATTGGTTTTCTCATTCATTGGATATCAAAAACGAAAAGTTGAATTAACCGGCCAGACCACTGTAAATGTTGCCCTGGAGCCCTCTTCAGAGAGCCTCGAAGGGGTAGTGGTTATTGGTTATGGTACGCAAAAGAGAGATGACAATACTGGTTCTGTGTCTTCCATTAGTTCAAAAGACTTTAATGAAGGCGCTATAACATCCCCGGAAGACCTTTTCCGCGGAAAATCAGCAGGTGTAGACGTTACATCAAACAGCGGCGCCCCTGGCTCGGGATCAACTATCCGTATTCGCGGAGGTTCTTCGCTGTCAGCAAGTAACGATCCGTTATTTGTCATTGATGGTGTTCCTGCTGACGGAGGTGGAATCTCAGGGATGCGTAATCCGTTGAACTCTATAAACCCGAATGACATTGAGTCGGTAACGGTGCTGAAAGACGCATCTGCTACGGCGATTTATGGTTCAAGGGCATCAAACGGTGTGATTCTGATTACCACAAAGAAAGGAACAAAAGGCCAGGAAATGGAAATCAACTACTCTGGTAAAGCTTCCGTTCAAACTATTCGTAACCAGGTCGATCTTCTCTCAACAGAAGAGTTTAAAGAGGTGATTACGGATGTTTACGGACAATCAGGAGCTGACTTCCTTGGCGATGCCAACACTGACTGGCAGGATGAAATATATGATGACGCCTTCAGCCAGGACCACAACCTGAGCGTTACAGGGGCTTATAAAAATCTGCCTTACAGAGCTTCTGTGGGTTATTCAGGAAACGAAGGCATTCTTCGCACATCCAAACTCGACAGGGTCACAGGTTCTGTTTCCGTAAACCCAACGTTCCTGGATGATGCCTTAAAAATGAATGTAAACCTCAAAGGAATGCAAATCCAAAACCAGTTTGCTAACGATGGAGCAATCGGAGCTGCTGCTGCATTTGACCCAACACGTCCGGTAATGGACCCCAATGCGGATAGCTACGATAAGCCCTACGGGGGATATTTTACATGGAGGGATGAATCAGGAGACAGAATTCCTATTGCCACAAGCAACCCCGTTGCTATGCTGGAACAAACCGACGATCAGTCTACCGTAAACAGAGCACTGGGTAATTTTAAGTTGGATTATGCTTTACCTTTTATGCCAGACTTCTCTGCCGTACTGAATTTAGGTTTTGACTACTCGGATGTAGCAGACGGATTATACCTTGTCCCGGAAAACGCTGCTTTTGAAGATGATGGTTCAGAATACACAGGTGTTCGCAGAGATTATACGCAAAAGAAAGAAAATGAGCTCCTGGACTTCTATCTGAAATACAATGCCGACTATCCTTCTATAGAAAGCACCGTAGATTTTACCGGTGGGTATTCATGGGAACATCATTATGAAGAAGGCTCTGAGTTTGCTACAAACTACAACCGCGAAGATTCCACCGTAGTTGATCAGGATACAGAATATAAAACCGAATACTATTTGGTTTCTTTCTTCGGAAGAATGAATTATACTTTAAAAGAAAAATACTTATTGACAGCTACACTCCGTTATGATGGTACTTCACGTTTCCATCCCGACAATCGCTGGGGATTATTCCCTTCAGCAGCGCTGGCGTGGAAGATAAACGAAGAATCGTTCCTGGAGGATGTAGATAAGTTAGATCAACTTAAATTGCGTTTGGGTTATGGTATAACAGGCCAGCAAAACATTAACCAGGGAAATTATCCTTATTTACCCAGTTATATGCTTTCAGAATCCAACGCAAGGTATCAGTTCGGAGACGAATTTGTTACTACACTGCGCCCGGGAGGCTACAATGCCGACTTGAAGTGGGAAGAAACCACAACATACAACCTGGCATTGGATTATGCTTTTTACGATGAACGCCTGGTTGGTTCTATTGAAGCTTATTACAGAGAAACGAATGATCTATTGAATGTCATTCCAACTCCTTTAGGAACTAATTTCACCAACAGGATCTTATCTAACGTTGGAACCCTTGAAATCCAGGGTATCGAACTGAATGTTACCGGACGACCCATTTCTACAGAAGATATGTTCTGGGAAATTGGTTTTAATGCTTCCTACAACGAGAATGAAATCACTAAGCTGACTACCGTTGACGACCCGAATTACGAAGGCGTGGAAACAGGTGGTATTTCAGGAGGTGTTGGTAACAACATTCAGATTCATTCCGTGGGTTATCCGCGTAGCTCATTCCTTGTATACGAGCAGGTTTATGACCAAAACGGAGACCCCGTAGAAGGCCTTTATGCTGACAGAAATGGCGACGGAGAAGTCAATGAAGACGATAAATACCGCTTTGAAAAACCAACTGCCGACTATACTTTCGGAATCTCATCCAGATTCAATTATAAGGAATGGGATTTCTCATTCTCAGGAAGAGCAAATATCGGTAACTACGTTTACAACAACGTAGCATCCATGAACGGAAACTACCGTGAAATGTTTTTCGAACCATTGTATATGACCAATGCAGTCACAAGCATCCAGGAAACACAGTTTATGGATCCACGATATCATTCGGATCATTACGTTGAAAATGCTTCATTCTTCCGCATGGACAATATAACACTGGGATATACCTTTGAAGATTTGGCAAATCAGATTTCTTCGCTGCGGGTCAGCGCTACGGTAGAAAATGCATTTGTTATTACAGAATATTCCGGTATAGACCCGGAAGTATTTGGCGGAATTGACAACAACATGTATCCGCGGCCACGTACTTTTATGTTAGGTGTCAATCTTACTTTTTAATAACCGATAATAAAAAATACAATTATGATAAATAAAGGAATGAAAATAATAACATTGGCTCTGATAGCGCTCATGGTTGGCTTTACAACCTCATGCGTAAAAGACCTTGATACAGTGCCAATTGACGATAGCGAAATAACGCCCGAGGATGCTTACGGCAGCCCTGAGGGATTCAGGCAGGTTTTAGCTAAACTATATGCCGGCTACGCAGCCACAGGACAACAAGGCCCTGCTGGTGAACCCGACATTGACGGTATTGACGAAGGCTTTTCAAGCTATGTACGTACGTATTGGGTTACCCAGGAGATTCCAACTGACGAAGCCGTAGTAGCCTGGTCTGACCCGGGATTACCACAGTTCAACACTCAGTCATGGAGCGCATCCAATGATTTTGTGATGGCTATTTACAGCCGTATTTTTTACCAGGTGACCCTGACGAATGAATTCATCAGAGAAGCTAAGGACGAAGATAGCGAACAAATTCAGGGTTATCTGGCAGAAGCACGTTTCTTAAGAGCCTTGAGTTACTATCATGCACTTGACCTCTTTGGCGAGAGAAATCAGTCCAATGCCGGTGTACCTTTTGTAACAGAAGATGACCCGATTGGAGCCTTTCTGCCTGAGCCTATCAACTCAAGTGATTTGTTTGAATATATCGAAGGCGAATTGCTTGACATTGAGGATGACTTGCCGGCTCCTGGAGCTAATGAATATGGAAGAGCAAACCAGGGCGCACTCTGGACACTGCTGACCAAGCTCTACCTGAATGCTGAAGTATACACTGATGAAGCAAAATATACCGAAGCAATCACCTATGCCAAAAAAGTCATTGACGAGGGAGGATATCAACTGGATGAAAATTATGAGCATCTTTTCCTTGCAGACAACCATACGGCAGATGGTATCATTTTCCCAATCACATTCGACGGTGAAAACACCAAAACTTATGGTGGCACAAACTTTATTGTCCATGCCCAGGTTGGAGGCTCCATGGAAGCAGACAACTATGGGATTGATGGCGGATGGCAGGGACACCGCGTAACACGTCAGTTTGTTGACAAATTTGATGTGGATAACGATGGTCGCGCCATGTTCCATACCGATGGACAGACGCTTGAAATCGAAAACACCGGTGAATTCACTCAAGGCTATGCCGTAACTAAATGGAAAAACATCAATTCTGATGGAACTCCGGGTAATGTGGCTGAGTTTGCTGATATTGACTTTCCGATGTTCCGCCTGGCTGATGTATACCTGATGTATGCCGAAGCAGTGGCCCGCGGTGGTCAGGGTGGTGATGAAGGTACTGCCGTTGATCTGATTAACCAACTCAGAGAACGCGCCTACGGTGATGACTCAGGGAACATTTCTGCAAGCGACCTCACACCTCAGTTTGTTATTGATGAAAGAGCAAGAGAGCTTTACTGGGAAGGTCACCGCAGAACAGATTTAGTGCGTCACAAACATTTCACTACGAACGATTACGTATGGGCCTGGAAAGGTGGAATTCAGGATGGTGCAGCTACAAGCGACTTTCGCAGAATTTACCCTATTCCAAGCGCTGATATCAATGCCAATCCGAACTTAATTCAAAATGAGGGTTATTAATCCAAAAAACAGAAAACAATGAAGAAAATAATATATCTGATATTAATCGTTTTTACTACCGGTTTTCTGGCTTCCTGCGAGAAGGAAGACAACAACCCGGTAATTGATACAAATGATGTTACAGCACCAGCTCTTACGCTGGATTTTGATGAGCTGGTATTGCTGGAAGACAATGCAGAGGATACTATCACTTTTGAATGGTCTCCGGCTCAATACAGCCTGAACAATATCACAGAGCCTACATACAGGCTGCAATACAAGCATGTTGACAGCAGTGATTTTCGTCAGTTAACCAATACTCGTGCAACCACTTTTAAAATTTCGGTGGCGGAATTAAATACCGAAATCAAAAAAGCTGGTTTAGAACCAGGGGTTGCGGCTGACGTAGAAATGAGAGTTAAGGCTGAATTAGTAGGTAATGATGAAGCTACTAAGGTCTCTTCAGACATAGCACAAACTTCTGTTACAGCATATGAAGCCGAAGTAGCCGAAGCGGCTAAGCTATGGGTGCCTGGAGCATACCAGGGATGGGCTCCTGAAGAGGCGCCTAACGTATATTCACCGGCGGACGATGGTGAATACAACGGATACATCCATTTCCCGGAAGATAGCGAAAGTCTTGAGTTCAAATTCACCTCCGCTCCAGATTGGGAAGACACCAACTATGGATTAACAGAAGGTGAAGAAGGTGTTTTAAACACTGATCCTGGTGCCGGAAACCTTGAGGTAGAGGAAACCGGAACATGGTATATGACTGTAAATACAGATGAGCTCACCTGGGAAAGTGAACTGAGAAACTTTGCTCTTGTAGGTTCATTTACAGGATGGGGCGATGACCCGGATATCCCATTGGAATTTGACGCTGATGAGCAGGTCTTTACAGCAACAGTTGACCTCGAGGCAGGTGATGAGTTTAAATGGAGAGCCAACAGCGCCTGGGATACTGACTTGGGCCTTGATGAGAATGATGAGACTGTATTAGCCTATGGTGGTGCCAACCTTACTGTAGAAGAAGATGGCAATTATACTATCATTCTTGACCTTTATGCTGAAGTACC
>JBNJGK010000027.1:0-27561 GCA_051747665.1 Bacteroidota bacterium
TTACTCTTTCTTTTTTCCCGTCAACAACCCGGATACATTCCATGAGCTGAAGCTGTTTCCTTCAGGTTTACCTTGTGGAATAATCACTTTTATGGTGTGTTTTCCGGGTTCCAGGCCGCGTAAGTTGATGTATTCCGGATTGGTGGCTGCTCCCGGACACCATCCTGAACGGCTGAGGTCTGAAGAGGAAATGCCATTCCAGAAATTACCTGAGGCTGGATTCAAAGTCCTGTAAACGCTGCAATCTTCCCGCCAGGGAGTATAGCTATAAACTTCCTCATCATCGATTAAGATGGTATTGACTTTAGGTGTAAACTCATCCCCTTCGGCCCATCCGCCATGACCTGAAGAGATATACCGCAACTGCAAACCCTCAATGTTCTCAGGTATTTCAAAATCCACGCAAAGTGTATCATTATCAAAAAAGCGGGAATATTCCTGCCCTGACATTTCCATGATATTCAGCGTCTTAAACAATGGGAGCGCCCAAAGCGTATCAGGTTGAGCCCTTTTTGACTGGCTGCTGGGATGCGCATCCAGCGAAAGCGAAACCCGGTGGCCACCTTTATCATAATTGGCGATGTAAACCCCAATCCAGACCTCATCCCCTGAAAAGGGAATGATAGCCGAAGAAACATCCTGCTCATAATATGCGCTATCCTGCCACTGCAAACCAGAAACCTGACGCTTTTCATTAAAATATCCTACGCCAAAAGGCGTAAAAAAGCGCAACAGTTCTACCGGTGGCTCATACTGGGCTGTTTTGGTAAACCCACGATATTTCCGTCCGTTATTGTCTTCCGTAACCGGCAAAACCTGAAGGCTATCGCGCAAAGCATCAAGAAATGACTTTTTGTGGGTTGGACGGATTAAAAAAACCGACCCGGTACGATCATAGGCATCGCCGGCGGACTTTTCGGATAGTTTTAAAAAAACCGTACGATTGTATAAATCCGGAAGTGCAACTTTTCTGAGAGCGACCGTCCCTTTTGAATAATGAAAAACACTGTCGGCATCAGTATTAACCGGATTGTTAATGGGATTGCCAAAACTAAGCCTAACATCAGAAAAGATATCAATCTTCTGCACATGATTATCCCTGAGCCGATTTTGATACTCCTTCTGTGAAAGCTCTGTTCCTAAAAGCTCCGGAAAAAACACCCCTCCTTTTTCTTGCTCCACATTAAATGCTTCGTATCCTCCGGAGCCGTTTATCAGCACTTTTAATACACTACCATCAGCTATGCCTAAAGAAGGATAAGGCGTTGCCCTGTATGACAGCTCATCAGCCACCCAAAACTCAACCGTATTGGAAAATATAACCTGCCTGGCATGCCGGCAGGGATAACCTAAAATCGTATCTGTTTTCCCGGAATATTCAAAAGCCGTGTCAGAAGGGATATTTTCCTGATAATAAACCGGGTGATGCGGCAATTCAGCAATGCGATAGTATTTAGAACTGTTGAGGTTTACCAGCTCGTATTCCGGAACAACACTGGAAATCAACTCATCATAATCCTTCATTGTTTCAGCTCTCAGGTGATTATTGTCTGATATTACCACGTGAGGGCTTGCAGATGTATCCGGTTGGTTGGCCGAAAGCGGGTAATAAGCAATCCTTTGACGCTGAGCTGTAACATCTTCGCTGCAAAATAAAGCAATTGCAAAGTACGCTATGAATTTCAGGGAGCGCTTGAAGTACTGATTCATCCATTCAATATTTTGATAGACTTAGCGAATTTAAGATTTTTCCGGTCAGTTCCATCATCTTTGCTAATTTTACCCCACAATTAAAAAGATGGCTATATTAAACCGATCCATTAAAAGAATTGTCCTAATAAAAATATGAAAGCAAACAGACTATGAAAAACTTATTTACTTTTTTAGTTACATTGTTGATTATCAGCATATCCGCCAAAACCTCCGGCCAAGTTGCCTTTAGTCCGATGGTGGATTCGTTAGTCAATGAAATTACCGAAGAGAGTTTAATGGAGCTTGAAAATCCATTAACCGGAAATACACCCACAATTATCGGTGGCGAAGAATACACTATAGCCACTCGTCATGCTTACACCGAAGGCAACGAAAAAGCGGGAGAATGGATTTTTGAACGTTTTGAAGAGTTCGGTTATGAACCGTGGTATCATGAATTTGGCAGCAGCGGGGTGAATGTACTTGCCCAAAAAACCGGCACAGAATATCCCGATCAGCAATACATGATTTGTGGACATTATGACAATATGCCTTCGGGATCGCTTGCCCCCGGCGCTGACGACAACGCCAGCGGAACAGTAGGTGTGCTTGAAGCCGCCAGAATACTAGCCGATATCGACACAAAATATACGATCATTTTTGCCTTATGGGATGAAGAAGAGCTGGGACTTATTGGCAGCAATCATTATGCAGAAGATGCCGCTGACAATGGCGATGATATCCTTGGTGTGATCAATCTGGATATGATAGCCTGGGATTCAAATGACGACTATATGGTTTCCATCTCTACAAACACTTTATCAACTGAATTCACAAATGACTTTGTGGATATTTTCAACCTCTACACACCTGAAATTCAGCATAACTTTGTTTCTACTACAGCCAGCGATCATTCCAGTTTCTGGGATGAAGGATATCCGGCTTTACTGCTGATTGAAGACATGGACGATTTCAACAATTACTACCATACCACAACAGACGATATTGATATTCTAAACATGCCATACTTTGAAATGCTTGCACGGGCTTCGCTTGCAGGGATTACGACCTTTGGCCTGGATTATTTTGTGGATATGCAGCATGACCCGATCCTTTCAGGCCCGAATACATCAGGCAGACATACTACTTTAGTTGTTGAGGATTTGGAAAATATGGACGAAGATGAAAATGCACCTCTTTTGTATTACAAAGCCGATGGAGGAGAATACACATCCACCGGAGCTTATGATGCAAATGGAGATACATTGCATTTCCTGATTCCCGGACATCCTTTAGGAACTACCATAGATTATTACTTTGCCCTGCAGGGAGATGAGGGAGACTTTGTGGCTACTTTGCCTTCGGGCGGAAAAGGCGTAAACCCACCTGGCACAGATGCACCGGAAACCACATTCTCGTATTTGGTAGACGAAATCTATTATGATGAATATTGTTCTGAAACCGTGCCGGTTGCAATAGAAGATAATACTACGGCTTATGACACCATTTTTATTGAAGATGAAGGTGTAATTCTGGATGTGGATGTAATGGTTGACATCGAGCATAGCTACGTTGGTGATCTTGTAATATCACTGAAGGGACCTGACGAAACCACGACAGCATTAAGCATTTCCAATGGCTCTGGTGGTGATAATTATAATAATACGATTTTTGATGATGAAGCAGAACAAAGCATCATGGATGCAAGCGCTCCGTTCGAAGGCTCCTATCAACCACAGCAACCTCTTTCAGTATATGATGAACAGGACCTGGAAGGTACCTGGGTGCTTCAGGTGGAAGACAATGGCAGCATGGATGAAGGAACATTACAAAACTGGTGTTTGATGATGGAATATGGCCCTGTTTCAGGTGTGAATATAGACAACCTTGCTGAAGTAAAGAGTTCGTTTGAGATTTATCCCAATCCGGCTAACGATATCTTACATATTAAAGCCGCTTTCAGCAATAAAGCCGAAGGTACGATTGCTATTTATGACATGTTTGGAAGGGAAGTAAAACATATCGCAAATCAAAATTTCACTAAAGGCAAGCACCACCTTGCAACCAACATTAACAACATGCCTTCAGGGCATTACGTGGTAATACTGAAAACAAGCAGTGGTAAGAAAGCTCAAAAATTGATAATCAATCATTAACATAATAAAAAGCCGGCGAAATGATTTCGCCGGCTTTTTATTCTCTTTCCCTTCCGGATAAAGCTTACATGAGATTCAGCTTTTTCATGCACTTTTCAATTTTCTGATAGGTGGCTTCAATGTCAAAATCCAAACCTACCGAATAGCGCACCAACCCTTCAGAAAGGCCCATTTTCTTTTGAATATGCTCAGGAACTTCTGAAGAAGTGGAGGTGCCACTATTGCTGAACAAGGTGCGGAAATAACCTAAACTCACGGCCAGGTAACCTACGCCTTCTTCCTGCATACAACTCATAAATTTGCTTGCCTTTTCTGTGGTTTCCAGGTCAATGGATATCATGCCTCCAAACCCAAACTCTGTGTTCATCTGCCGTTTCATCTCTTCATGACCGCGGTTACCGGGCAGTCCTGTGTAATTCACTTTCAGTCCGGCTTCTTTAAATTTTTTGGCAAGATACATGGCATTTTCGCTGTGCTTCTTCATCCGCACAGGCAACGTAAACAGGTTTTTGTGAATGCTGGAGGCTCTTAAAGGCTCAAGTACTGGACCCAAAAGCATAGCCGTGCCTGTAGTTACATCGATGAGTGAGTTAATAAAATCCGCTGAAGCACAGATAGCGCCTGCAGTAGCGTCATTCTTACCATTTACAAATTTGGTCATGGAATAAACTACTACATCAGCTCCTAACTGGCAGGGAGAAAAAATCAATGGCGTAAACGTGTTGTCTATAACCAATTTGGCATCATGCTTCTCTGATATCTTTTTCAGAGCCGGCACGTCCGATATTTGCAACAATGGGTTTGTCATGGTTTCGGTATAAACCACTTTTGTATTCGGCTTTATGGCCTTTTCAACCGCATCGAGGTCTGTGATATCCACAAAATCCACTTCAATGCCGTATCGGGGCAACCAGTTTTTCATAAAAGCAAACGTTCCGCCATATGTTGTCATGCTCGAAACAATGTGGTCTCCGGTTTTGCAAAGCTGCAAGAGTGTAGCCGTAATAGCAGCCATACCAGAACCCGTAACCCAGGCCATTTCTGTGCCTTCCATAGCAGCGAGGGCTTTAGACAGTTCCATATTCGTAGGATTCCAATGGCGGCTGTAAAGGAAAGCCTCTTTCTCTCCATGAAAACAATCGGTCATATCTTCCCCGCTTTCAAAAGCATAGGTTGCTGAATCAGTAATGGGAGGATTGACCATCATGTTTTCAGATAAGTGTGCCGATTTTTCCAAATTCGTGGCAGGATTAAATTTCTTTTCCATGATTTATAATTTTTTGATTGTTGTTAATTTTCCGATAAAAATAGCAAAACAGTATACTTTAATTGCATATGCTAACATTTTTAAACTAAAAAGCCGCTTTTTTACTAAATTTGTAAGCTAAACAATTCAGAAAAAACCAAAAAATTAAAAATGTTAACTGACGGACTCGACCGGAAAATCCTAAACATATTGATGAAGAATGCGCGAGCCCCTTTTGTGGAGGTAGCCAAACAATGCCAGGTTTCAGGGGCAGCCATTCATCAGCGCGTGAGGCGCCTGATGGCTTCAGGAGTGATTACCGGCTCACAATATACTGTGAATCCCAAAAAGCTGGATTATCATACCTGCGCATTTATCGGGATGCAGGTGAATCTGGTCAGCACAAGAACCCATAATGAAGTGTTTGAAAAAATCAAGCAAATACCTGAAATTGTGGAGTGTCATCACATATCCGGAAAATACTCTTTGCTGGCCAAGATTTATACCCGGGACAATGAAGGATTGAAGGACGTGATTGTAGAAAAGATCCAGGTGATCCCCGAAATCATAGCTACGGAAACCTTTATTTCACTGGAGGAAGGGTTCACCAGGCAACTTCCTGCCGGTTAATCTCATGTTTTTTAAACCTCCTCTGAAATCAGGAAAACAAACAAATCAAAAGAAATTACTTCTTTTTTCTTATCAAAGTGTAATATTTTGCTCATAACGGATACTTATCTTACAGAATTCAAAATATATAAGCCATGAGACAATTTCTGTTAAAAATCGCTATCGCTCTCATTTCTTTTTTAATGAGTCTGTTTCCTGCCGAAGCACAGGAAACCAATGAAGGCACCTTGCTGTATGAAATCAATGGCAATGACCTCGACCAACCCTCTTATCTCTTCGGAACCATACACCTGCTCTGTCCAGACGATTTGAATCTTAGCGAAAAGATTACCAAAGCTTTGGATAAAAGCGATCACCTCTTACTTGAAATCGACCTGAGTGACCGTGATGTCTTAAAGGAAATACAAACGAAAATGATGTATACCGATGGGACAACAGCATCAGATTACCTTAGCGAAAACGAGTTGCAAACGGTATCAAAGTTTTTTAAAGACAGTCTGAAAATGCCCTTCGAGCGATTAAAAAGCATTAAACCGTTTTTCCTCACTTCTATGACTTACCGCCATTACCTCGATTGCCAGCCGGCATCCTGGGAATTTTTACTGGTTCAGGAAGCCGAAAACCGCGAAATGGAAATTGGAGGATTAGAAACCGCTGAAGAACAAATGGCCGCAATCGAAAGCTTACCTCTCTCATTAAGGAAAAATATGCTGATAGAAAGCGTTTCTGAGTTTCAAAACATGAAAAACCTTTTCGAGGAAATGCTGTCTTATTATCTGAATGAAAATCTTCTCGAAATACAATCGCTGGCAAAAGAATACATGAGCGATGAGTATGCAGAAATGGAATCAAAACTGCTTGCTGAACGCAATCATAACTGGATAGAACAAATAACTGACATAAGTAAGGATAAATCTGCGTTTTACGCAGTTGGAGCAGCTCATTTAGGTGGGGAAAACGGGATAATCAGGTTGCTAAAAGATAAAGGCTATAGCATAACACCGGTTTATTAATCTCTTTCAGTTCTTAAATAACGGATTTTGCAGATTATTTTTCTAAATTTGGGCAAAAACAATCTATGAAGTCCATCGGTGAACTCAACCTGAAAGCACTTACAAAAAACAAAACATTCCATCCCTCCCCTGACCTGTGGGAACAACAAGTGCTGTATTTTCTGATGTTAGACCGCTTCTCAGACGGCAAGGAAAAGCTATATAAAGACAATGAAGGAAATACCATTAAAGATGGTGAAACCCCTCCTTACAATCCTGACAGCGATTATGAAAACGCAACATCTGACAAGCGCGATGAAGCAGGTTTAAGATGGAACGGGGGTACCTTAAAGGGCCTGTCCTCCAAACTTGGGTACCTGAAACGTATGGGTATTACTACGATCTGGATTTCTCCTGTACTGAAACAAGTAGCTTTTGAGGAAACGTATCATGGTTATGCTACACAAAATTTCCTGGAAATTGACCCCCATTTTGGTACGCGCGAAGATCTAAAAAACCTTACAGCAAAAGCCCATGAGATGGGATTATACGTGATTCTTGATATTATTGTAAACCATTCAGGCAACGTATTTGCCTACCGGAAAAAAGCGCCCAAATGGCGAAAGATCTTCCCATACCGTATCAAAGGGTTTCGCGATAAAGAAGGCCGCCCCACAATCTCAGCCTCAAAAACAGGTTCGCACAACAAGCACTGGCCTGACGGCTCGGTTTGGCCAAAAGAGTTGCAAAGACCCAAAACCTACACGCGTCGTGGACAAATTGTAAACTGGGATAACTATCCGGAGTATATTGAAGGAGACTTCTATAATTTAAAAAATCATTACCTGGGTAAAAAGAAGGGCAATAAGTTTTACCCCTCCGATGCGCTGAAGGTCATCACAGAAGCCTATAAATACTGGATTGCTTATGCTGACCTGGACGGTTTCAGACTGGACACAGTAAAACACATGTGGCCCGGAGCCGTGAAATATTTTGCCGGAGAGATACATGCATTTACCCGAAAAATCGGAAAAGAAAACTTCTACATTATTGGCGAAATCACGGGAGGCAAGGATTTGGCTTTAAACACTATAGAACACACAGGATTGAACGCAGCGCTGGGGATTAACAACATCCCCGAAACACTTGAAAACGGAGTGAAGGGATATTCCGATCTGAAGTATTACTTTGATTTGTTTGAAAACGATCCTGAACAGGCGAAAGAAAAACGCTTATGGTTCAGAAACAATGTGGTTACCATGTTTGATGACCATGATATGGTCTCACAGGGAGAAGAGCATAAAGCACGTTTTTGTGCTGATCAGGAAACTGCTCCGCTGGTTCTCCCGGCCGTTTTCACCAATGTATTCACTGCAGGGATTCCATGCATGTATTATGGAACTGAACAGGGTTTTGACGGTAACGGGCCCCATGACCGGCATATCAGGGAAAATATGTTTGGAGGTGAATTCGGCGCTTTCAGAAGCTCCGGGAAGCACTTTTTCAGAGAAGAGAACTCGCTTCACAGCGAAATCAGCCAGATGCTTGTCATAAGAGCCCGGGAACCCGCTTTGCAAACCGGGACGCAGTTTTACCGCCAAATCTCTTATGACGGGCAGAGCTTTTACTATCCCCAACCCGAAAATGAAGCCCGTTACGAGGGCGTGCTTGCCTGGTCGCGCTTCCATGAAGGATATGAGGTTATTCTGGCTATTAATACTCATACAACGCATGCCGTAAAAGCAAGCATTCAGATAGACACCAACCTGCATGAGCCCGGAGATACCTTTGAGTGCCTTTACAGAAGCTACGAAAAAGCGCCTGATGTTGAATACAACGCCGAATTACAGGGTGAAATCACCGCATTGAAAGTGGAACTGCCCGCAGCAGGTTGTGCCATTTTTAAGCGCAAAGCCAATAATGAAAAATCATTAAATTAAGTTTCGGAAAATATTTTATTTAACACTACAATAAAAACATCACAAACATGAAAGCATTGATTTCATTCCTTTTAATAAGCATGACGATTTTATCTGGGTGCGATATAATGTCAAAGAAAAGCGAAAAAACATCGCAAAAACAACATCTTAAAGCCATCCTGTATGCAGAGCAATCGCCCGTTATTGATGCCAGAGCAACAGAGCCGGTCTGGGAACAGCAAGAATGGCAACCCCTTGATCAGAACTGGGTGGGAGAACCCTACACAGCAGAAGATTTTGAAGGAAAGTATAAGCTGGCCTGGGATAACAATTATATTTATGTGCTGGCCGAAATCAGAGATGACACCCTGGTTGATATTCATCCGGATGGCCTCGACCGTTATTGGGACGACGACTGCCTGGAAATTTTTATCGACGAAGATGCTTCGGGAGGGAATCACCAATACAACCACCAGGCTTTTGCTTATCATATTTCGCTGGACCAACGGGTAACCGATATGGGTGTAGACAGTACTGCAATCTATCTGGACAGCCATATTGATTCTAAACATCGCCGCAGCGGCGATATCAGCACATGGGAAGTAAGCATCAAACTGTTTGACAGCACCTTCCGTGAAAACACCTCAAATACCCCGGTAACACTTTCAGAAGGCAAAAAAATAGGCTTCGCTCTTGCATACTGCGACAATGATACCAGCGAGACACGTGAAAATTTTATAGGCTCGGAAGTAGTGGAAGGTGAGGATAAAAACCGGGGATGGATTGACGCAGGCATTTTTAGAAAATATACTTTAACAAAATAAAACTATGACAAAATATAAATTAGGTATCGCCCTGGGCGGTGGAGGTGCAAGAGGGTTTGCACACCTCGGTGTTTTGCAGGCGCTGCATGAAAAAAGCATTTATCCTGACATTATCGCAGGCACAAGCGCCGGCTCCATTGTAGGAGCATTTTTGGCCGATAAGAAAAACCCGCAAGAGATTCTCACGTTATTAAAAGAAAAAGGCTTTTTTACCTATACCCGCTTTAATATCCCTAAAACCGGGCTCGTCAGCCTCGAAGGGCTGGAAGAATTACTTGAAGAAGACCTTTCTGTGGATATGATTCAGGATTTATCCATTCCTTTCATCGCTGCTGTTACAAATCTGAACAAAGGCAAAGTAGAGTATCTGGATAAAGGACCGGCCGATCAGATTATCCAGGCTTCTTCGGCAATCCCGGTATTGTTTTCACCGGTAGAAATGAACGGAAATCTCTACGCCGACGGTGGTTTGATGGATAACGTTCCGGTTGAACCTTTGCGGGATATATGTGATAAGACAATAGCTGTAGATATCAGCCCCATCACTGGAATGGATAAGATTGAAAACCTCTTCCAGATTGCTTTGCGTACTTTCCATTTGAGCGTAGGCGCATCAGTAAAAGACCTTAGTGAGCGAAGCGATCTTGTTATTTCACCGGATAAATGCAGCGATTACGATCTGCTTAATTCAGGCCAGGCTGATGAACTATTTGAAGTGGGATACAATCATACCAAAAAACTGGATCTGTCAGACTTTAAAAAATAAAAGTCAAATAAGAATACAGGCACAATAATTGTCGTTAAAAAATGAAACAAGAGGAATGACTAAATATGATTAAACTTTCGGGCATAAAAACAATACAAAGCAATCGCCACGGCAACAACAAACGATTTGCCTTTTCTGCTTTATTGGGTATTTTAATACTGGCAGGATGTTCACCAACCTTTGAAAGCAAATGGAGAAGTTCTGAAGACCAGCCGGATCTGGTTAACGATGCAGACAAGAATTATGGTTATGATCAGGATGCAGGTATTATGTATCATTTTTCCAACTCTGAAGACACCCTTTTTGTAGACTTAAAATTTGCTGACAGATTTACAGCTATGAAAGTAAGGCGCTTTGGTTTTACGGTATGGATTGATCCGGAAGCGCGTAAAAAACAAAATTACGGTATTATTTTTCCTTTGCGGGATAAAAACACATCCGGGTTTCCATCAGAAAGATCGCAGCTCCCTGAAGTAGTAGAAGATGAAGATGGCTTTAAGCGTCTGAAATATAATGATAAGAAAAAAGCTTCGCTTCGTTCAAGGCTAATCAAAGAAAATGTCAATCTGGAGCTCAAAGGCTTCGGGGAAGAGTTTGATGAAACCGTTTTACCTGCGGATAAAGCGCCTGTGGAAACAAAGTTGTATTACGATGCCTCAGAAAACCTGAGCTACCATCTGGCCGTTCCATTAGACAAGCTTAACATAAAAGGAAATTTGGAGGAACAAGTTCTGAGTATTGGCATGATCACCGGAAAACCTGAGAATCCAAACGATGAGAACATGCGAAGACGTACGCCCGGACAGGGAGGTATAGGAGGAATTTCTCCAGGTCGCAACCAGAGGCAACAACGCATGACAAGCCGACCCGATATGCCCCGAAACATGGACACCCAACTCTGGATAAAAAAAGTATATCTGGCATCAGGCAAGTAAAAACGTCCAAACCTTAATGAAACTGGATTGTTAACTATATCGTGTAACAAGCCGATTATTTTAATAAATTCGCATCAAAGTGCATTAAAACTCAAAAAATAACGAAAAATATGAATTACGATCTGATAATTATTGGTAGCGGCCCGGGAGGTTATGTTGCAGCCATCCGCGCATCTCAGTTAGGGAAAAAAGTAGCTGTAGTAGAAAAAGAATCTTTAGGAGGAGTATGCCTTAACTGGGGTTGTATTCCCACCAAGGCCCTTTTGAAAAGTGCACAGGTTTTTGAATATGCCAATCACGCCAAGGATTATGGTGTGAAAATCGGAGGCAAAATAACCCCTGACTTCAAGGGTATGATCGGCAGAAGTCGGGATGTAGCTGACAGCATGAGCAAAGGAATCCAGTTTCTTTTTAAAAAGAATAAAATAGATTCCATCGAAGGTCATGGCCGTCTTACCAAAGACAAAAAAGTTGAAGTAGAAGACAAAGACGGCAAAAAAACCACTTACGAGGCCGAAAACATAATCATTGCCACAGGAGCCCGCGCCAGAGAGTTACCCAACCTCCCTATTGACGGAAAAAAGGTTATCGGCTACCGTAAGGCCATGACCCTGGAAAAACAACCCGAAAGCATGCTGATTGTAGGATCAGGCGCCATCGGATCTGAATTCGCTTATTTCTACAATGCCATCGGCACCAAAGTAACCCTGGTAGAATACCTCCCGAATATTGTGCCGGTAGAAGACGAGGATGTTTCAAAGCAATTAGGCCGCAGCTTCAAAAAAGCCGGCATTAAAGTAATGACCAATTCTTCAGTTGAGTCAGTTGATACAAGCGGAGAAAAAATCAAAGCCAAAATCAAAACCAAAAAAGGAGAAGAAGAAGCTGAAGCTGACATCGTTCTCTCCGCTGTTGGAATAGCCGCCAATATTGAGGATGTTGGGCTTGAAGAGGCTGGAGTGAAGACCGAAAAAGGAAGAATCGTAGTCGACGAATTTTATAAAACGAATATAGATGGCGTTTATGCCATTGGCGATGTTATCCCCGGCCCGGCTCTCGCCCACCTTTCTTCTCATGAAGGCATTACGTGCGTTGAAAAAATCGCCGGAGAAAACCCTGAACCGATCGATTACGGCAACATCCCGGGCAACACTTACACTGTGCCGGAAGTAGCCTCAGTAGGAATGACCGAAAAGCAAGCCAAAGAAGCCGGTTATGAATTGAAAGTAGGAAAATTCCCCTTCACCGCATCCGGGAAAGCTAAAGCAGCCGGCCATGCTGAAGGGTTTGTTAAAGTTATCTTCGATGCAAAATATGGCGAATGGCTTGGAGCTCATATGATAGGCGACAGCGTAACGGAAATGATATCAGAAGCTGTGGTAGCACGTAAGCTTGAAACTACAGGCCATGAAATTATTAAATCCGTACACCCGCACCCAACCATGTCAGAAGCCGTTATGGAGGCTGTAGCTGCCGCTTACGACGAGGTGATACACATTTAAATCATAATTGGATGCCAAAAGATAGCATCCAAAGAGCTAACAATGCAAAACTCCTGATGCCTGAATTCGGTATCAGGAGTTTTGAGTTTTAGTTCCGGGTACTTACCTAATCGCTTATTCAGAGCCATATTTCACTTTCTTTGGCTATGTTGAATATTTACTGCACTAGTGAGTGCTCAGCATACTATACTTCATGCAACAAAATGAAAACCATCGGTTTTTTTCATATCTTGCAAATCAATCATCCGGGAATTTTCCCGTACTTTGTAATTTGGAGTCAATTATAATATAACATTTTCATGGAAATCATAAAAACAAGCATCCCAGACGTTTTGATAATTAAGCCGCAGGTTTTTGAAGACACACGCGGATATTTTTTTGAGTCCTACAATAAAGAAAAATTTTTGCAACACGGTTTAGATCAAAACTTTGTACAGGACAACGAATCGAAATCGGTGAAAAATGTAGTGCGGGGGCTTCACTTCCAGGCTCCTCCTTTTGCCCAGGGTAAATTAGTAAGAGTTATGAAGGGCGCCGTGCTGGATGTGGCTGTAGACATCCGGAAAAACAGCCCCGCATATGGCCAGTGGACGTCTGTAGTACTCACCGAGGAAAACAAATGGATGTATTGGGTTCCTCCTGGTTTTGCGCATGGGTTTGCCACACTGCAGGATGAAACGGTTTTCTTTTACAAGTGCACCAACGTATACAACAAGGCTTCTGAAGGAAGCATCAGGTGGAACGACCCGGATTTAAATATTGATTGGAAACTGGAAAACCCTGTTCTCTCTGAGAAAGATCAGAGTTCACCATTGTTCCGGGATTTTATCAGTCCTTTTTAGCATAACTGAAATCACAGGCATCACAAATCATACAGATTCACTGTAAAACCAAAAATATTGACTGTAACCTGACGGTTTTAACTTTTGTTATAAACCTTCAGTACGGTTTCCCTTAGCGCTTTACCTGACTCAGTGAAAAGGTGAAAGATATTATTGGCGATTGTTTCCGGTTTAACCCATTTGCTAAAATCAGCATCAGGCATAGCTTGCCGGTTTGGTGGAGTGTCAATCAAGCTTGGCATGATCACCGAAGAGGTGACACCTGTTTTTTTAGATTCTTCATTGATAATGTCAGAGAGGTATTGCACCAGCCTTTTCGATAATCCGTATGCCACAACTCCTTTAGCTGCCGTCGAATCCAGCGCAGGCCGTGCCCCGATAAGCACAATCTGACCGCCCGTATTAGCTTTCTTAAACTTTTGGAGTATAGCACGGGAAGAATTGTAGGCTGTTACAAAATTAAGGCGATACATCTTTTCAATTTGCTCGAGGGAAGTATCTTCAAGCGCTCCCATACCAAAACCTCCAACAGTAAGTATCGCACCTTCAGCCTTGTCAAGCTTATTGATGACATCAAAAGTATCCTCTTCTTTCATCAAATCAACCTGTTGTATTTCCAGTTGATTAGACTTTATAAAGTCGGTTTCAGTATTGGGGGCTATTAAACCAATAACCTTGTATCCTTCATCCAGGAACTTCTGGGTAACTGCCTTACCGAGATTTCCGTTTGCACCCGTAATTAATATTGTTTTTCGCATAATTGATAGTGTTTAGTGGAAAGACAACAGAATTCCGGCATTGTTCATCCACAAAGAATAACAATTTTAACATACTGGCATCATCATTGCAATAACTGATTACTTAATTTTGCACAATTAAATTCAAAGAAGATGAAACGAGCAGTATTGGCATTAGGCGCCGCGGGTTTATTGATAATTATTGGTGTTATTGTAAGCAGTACTTCCAAAAGCAATACTTTCAATAGCAGCAGTAATAATGAAAAGTCGCATTTTAATTATGATGAAATCAGGGGTGCAGTGTTACCTGAGACGGCATCATTTGCCGGAGAAGAAGTCCCCTTAGATAAATTCTACGTCCGCGAAGCATTGGATAAAGAGATGCAGATCAACACATACTGGCATTCTTCCACGCTCATGTTGCTCAAACGTGCAAACCGCTGGTTCCCGAAAATAGAACCCATACTTAAAGCGAATAACATTCCTGAAGACTTCAAGTATCTGGCTTTGATAGAAAGCGGTTTAGAAAATGTAGTTTCTCCTGCCGGCGCTGCAGGCTTCTGGCAAATCATGAAAGGTACGGCTCATGATTATGGCCTTGAGGTGAATAAAGATGTAGACGAGCGCTATCATCTTACAAAATCAACGCAAACTGCATGTGATTATTTAAACAAGGCTTACGATAAATTTGATAGCTGGACATTGGCTGCCGCGGCATACAACGCCGGAAAGCGAAGAATTAACCGGGAAATCGAAAGGCAGCACGCAAACAACTATTATGACCTTTATCTTAATACAGAAACATCTCGCTATGTTTATCGCATTCTGGCTGTAAAAGCCATCTATGAAAATCCTGAAAAGTTTGGTTTTTCCCTCGAGCATAAAGATCTTTATCAGCCTGTTGCAACCCGCGCTGTCACACTTAATAATGAAATCTCAGATTTGGTTGCCTTTGCCAAAGAGCACGGCACAACTTATAAAATGCTGAAAACTTTGAACCCGTGGCTTGTCAATAACATCCTAAGAAACAGCACTAAAAAAGAATATGTCATTCTTTTGCCTGAAGAAAGGTAAACTAATCTGAATAAATCAAAGTCTGAAATATTCAGTTTCATAAACGTTTAAACTAAGTTTCGTTTTACAAAATATTCACCTGGCCAACATCACTGATACAGCGATAAAGCTATATCAGCATCTATGTTATTCCAATAAACCGGCACCCGGAATGAAATATTACTATTAATTTTGCACCCTATTTTGAAAAAGAACAATACTGCATGAAAGAAGAACCGGCACATCATCCTGTGGCAGACCTTGCAGGCGAGAAAGAGCTAAAGGTATTAGGGGCCCGCGTGCATAATTTGCGTGATATTGATGTAAAGATTCCCCGTAACAAGCTTGTGGTTATCACCGGCCTTAGCGGAAGCGGAAAGTCATCTCTGGCGTTTGACACCATATATGCCGAAGGGCAACGACGCTATATGGAAACCTTTTCAGCTTACGCCCGCCAGTTTATCGGGAATATGGAACGTCCTGACGTAGACAAAATATCAGGGTTAAGCCCGGTTATTGCTATTGAACAAAAAACCACCGGAAAAAATCCGCGTTCTACGGTAGGCACCATTACCGAGATTTATGATTTCCTCAGGCTGCTGTATGCCCGCGCAGCAGATGCCTATTCGCATGTTTCCGGTGAGAAAATGGTGAAATATACCGAGGAACAGATTATTGATTTGATTCTGGAAAAGTTCAATGAAAAATCTGTTTTGGTATTAGCCCCACTTGTAAAAGGCAGAAAAGGCCATTACCGGGAACTCTTCGACCAGGTCAGAAAACAAGGTTTTCTTAAAGTAAGGGTAGACGGGAAAATACGGGACCTGGAATTCGGCATGAAAGTAGACCGTTACAAAATTCATGATATTGAAATTGTCATTGATAAACTCACGGTAGAACAGCAAAAGCGAAAACGAATATCCGAGGCCGTAAAGACCGGAATGAGTTATGGAAAAGGTTCTGTTGTGGTCTATAACGAAAGCGAACAACAACCACATCATTTCAGTAAAGCGCTAATGTGTCCCGTTTCCGGGATTTCCTACGAAGAACCCGAACCCAACTCCTTTTCATTTAACTCTCCTTATGGCGCCTGCCCGAAATGCAACGGCCTGGGAACCATCTCTGAAGTAGATATCAAAAAAATCATCCCCGACAATTCCAAATCCATCAAAGATGGTGGTTTGATACCCCTTGGGAAATATAAGGCCACCTGGATCTTCAAACAAATTGAAGCCATAGGAAAGCAGTTCGGGTTTACCCTCGACACCAAAATCAAGGATATTTCAGAAGAAGCTTTAAATATTATCCTGTATGGGTCAGAGCAGGTTTTTGAAATAAAAAACGAGTTTGCCGGTGTCTCTTCTTCCTATTCACTTCAATTCGAAGGCATCATCAGTTTTATTATCAACCAGCAAGAGGCTTCAGCATCACGCAACATAAAAAAATGGGCCGGAAGCTTCATGAATCGCATTACTTGTCCGGAATGCAATGGCGGAAGGTTAAAAAAAGAATCACTGCAGTTTTTCATTGATGATAAAAACATTGCTCAGGTGGCAGCAATGGATTTATCCACGTTTCACCAATGGCTCACAGAGCTTCCAAACCGCATTCCGTCCCGTCAGAAGGCGGTAGCTACGGAGATTATCCGCGAAATCAAAAGCCGTGCTACCTTTTTGCTTGAGGTGGGATTAGAGTATCTTTCGCTGAACCGGCCTTCCAAAAGCCTCTCAGGGGGAGAATCGCAGCGCATACGTCTGGCTACTCAAATTGGCTCTCAACTGGTTGGCGTTCTCTATATTTTAGATGAGCCCAGCATCGGCCTTCATCAGCGCGACAACAACAGGCTAATCAATTCGTTAAAAAAGCTACGTGATTTAGGCAACTCGGTGATTGTTGTAGAGCATGACAAAGACATGATCCTCTCAGCAGACCATGTCGTTGACATCGGCCCTGGAGCCGGAAGACACGGTGGGGAAATAGTAGCACAAGGAGAACCCGGACTTTTTAAAAACTGCAATACACTTACATGCAACTATATCAGTGGCAATAAAGCTATCCATGTTCCGGAAAAGAGGCGTCCTGCCAACGGGAAATATGTAGAACTCAGCGGGGCAAGCGGCCACAACCTGAAAGAAGTAACGCTTAAGCTTCCTTTGGGGCAATTAATCTGTATAACCGGTGTTTCGGGTAGTGGAAAATCATCTCTCATAAATGAAACGCTATATCCTATTTTAAGTCAGCGGTATTTCAGGTCAGAAAAAAAGCCGCTGCCTTATGAAAACATTTCAGGATTAAAGTATTTAGACAAAGTCATCGAAATCAATCAGTCACCCATAGGGCGCACGCCCAGGTCAAACCCTGCCACATATACAGGAGTATTTGATGATATCCGAAAGCTATATGCAGCCCTTCCGGAAGCCAAAATCAGGGGCTACAAACCCGGCAGATTTTCGTTCAATGTTAAGGGCGGGCGCTGCGAAACCTGCAAAGGCGCCGGTGTTAAAACCATTGAAATGAATTTTTTACCGGATGTGTATGTGCATTGCGAGGATTGCAACGGCAAACGCTATAATCGCGAAACACTGGAAGTCCGCTTTAAAGGCAAATCCATCAGTGATGTATTGGATATGACCATCAATCAGGCTGTTAACTTTTTTGAGAATATTCCATCCATACTTCAAAAGTTAAAAACCGTGCAGGAAGTAGGCCTGGGATATATAACACTCGGGCAACAATCCACTACCCTATCCGGTGGAGAAGCCCAGCGGGTCAAGCTTTCAACGGAACTCTCAAAAAAAGAAACCGGCAAAACGCTTTATATTCTGGATGAACCCACAACCGGTCTTCATTTTGAAGATGTGAAAGTGCTGCTGGATGTATTAAACAAGTTGGTAGACAGAGGAAATACGGCGCTTATTATTGAGCACAATATGGAAGTCATTAAAGTTGCAGACTATATTATTGACATGGGCCCTGAAGGTGGGGAAAAAGGAGGAAAAATTATCGCCGAGGGAACACCTGAAGAAATTGCTGACCTGAGCCAAAACTATACAGCTCAATATTTGAAACAAGAACTTTAATTATGGAAAACAACATTGAAATCATCTGTCAGAATACCGGTCAACGCAAAAAGTATCCAATAGGCACAACGCTGAAGGAAATTTCAGAAGACATGCAGATATATACGGGAAAGCCTATCATTGGGGCTATGGTAAACAATACGCTAAAAGAACTTTCCTACCAGATATACAAGCCCAAAAAAATCTATTTTATTGACCTGACCCATGATGATGGAATGCGAATGGTAGTGCGTTCACTTATTTTCGTATTATACAAAGCCACTTGCGAGCTGTTCCCTAAAAGTGAGTTTATTGTCCGCCACCCCATATCTAACGGATATTACTGTACGCTGCAAAATGGCAATAAGCTTCATGATGCAGAGGATATTGAAAGAATAAAGGCACGGATGCAGGAAATTATCGAAGCAGACCTGCCATTTAAACACAAAGAAATCCCCACTGAAGAAGCCATAGAAATATTTGAAGCACATAACCTTGAAGCCAAAACACCGCTTTTAAGAACACGCGGAAATGTGTTTACATCTGTTTATCAGCTTGAAGATCATGTAGATTACTTTTACGGACAACTTGTACCTTCTACCGGATTTTTGAACGTATTTGACCTTGCTCCGTTTTATAACGGAATGTTGCTCAGGTTTCCCGATCCGGATAATCCTTCACAGATTAAACCCTTTATCAAGCAAACCAAACTACTTAAAATCTTTTCTGAGTTTAAGCGATGGGGTAAAATTCTCAACATCAATAACATCGGCGACCTAAACCGAACCGTGGAAACCGGAGAAATCAAGGAGATTATTAAAATATCCGAAGCGCTGCAGGAAAAGAAAGTAGCCCAGATAGCTGATAAAATCCGAAAACAATCCAAAAAAATTCGGTTAATCCTGATTTCAGGCCCTTCTTCCTCAGGAAAAACCACTTTCTCGAAGCGTTTAGCTATTCAGCTTAAAGTAAATGGTCTGAACCCGATGAAAATATCGCTGGATAATTATTTTGTAAACCGGGAAGACAACCCGTTAGACGAAAATGGTGAATATGATTTTGAAACCATAAAAGCCATTGATATAGAGCTTTTTAATCAAAATATGCTTGACCTGATGGAGGGAAAAACAATAGATTTACCTAAATTCTCATTTGAGCAGGGCAAAAGATATTACGATGGAGAAAAACTTTCCGTAAAGAAAAAAGATCTGATCATTGTAGAAGGGATTCACGGCCTTACTCCCGAATTAACCAATCATATCGACGAGCAGTTTAAATATAAAATATACGTTTCAGCCCTGACATCCATCTCTATCGATGGACATAACCTGATTAAAACATCAGACAACCGTTTGATAAGAAGAATGATACGGGATGCAAAATACAGGGGTTATACTGCACAGGAAACCATATCCCGCTGGAACAGCGTACGCCGGGGTGAAGACAAAAACATTTTTCCTTACCAGGAACAGGCTAATATTATGTACAACTCAGCTTTGCTATATGAGCTTTCTATTTTAAAACTACATGCTGAACCTTTATTGCGAAAAGTAAAACCCAACCAGCCCGAATACAATACAGCGCAGCGCCTGTTAAAGTTTTTCAGCTATTTTATTCCTGTGGATGATGATGAAATTCCACCTACGTCAATTATCCGCGAATTTTTGGGGGGCAGTAGCTTTGATTACTCCTGACACAAACGCTCCTGCTTTGCTTTGTATGCTTGTTGACAGCTTGTATTTTAACCATATGTCCGCAAATGCAAACATCCCTTTGTCAAAACTTTAAAATGGATTCATTGGTAAATTATAATTGATGTAGTATATTTGCACGCTTGAAAATGAAAATTAACATTAAAACTTAGCAATCACATGCAGAATAAAGGAGCTATTAAGTTTTTTGCTATTGCTTTTGCTATTGTGAGCTTGTTCCAGTTATCCTTCACTTATTTCGCCAGAAATGCAGAGAATGATGCCAGAGATTATGCTCATAATGAAACAGCCCGCGAAGAGGCAAAGCAACTTGCAGAAGAAGATCCCTTAGAGGAAGCCTATTATTATGATTCCATTGCAAAAGCGCGTGAACGTTTTTACCTGGACTCCATAGCTAATGAGCCGATCTACAATATCCTCATCAGGGAATTCACATATCAGGAATGTAAAGAAAGAGAAATTAACCTGGGTCTTGACCTGAAAGGCGGAATGAACGTCATGCTTGAATTGTCTATGAAAGATATTTTGCTTTCATTAGCTAACGACAGCAAAGACGAAACCTTCAGGCAGGCAATAGAAATGGCAGAAGAAAAACAAAAAACTACCTCCGAAGATTTTGTTACGCTCTTCCGTGAGTCTTTCGAAGAAATTGACCCCGATGCTAAGTTGGCTGCCATCTTCAATACAGTGGAATTAAAAGATAAAATATCTTATAATTCCACTAATGATGAAGTTATGGAAGTCATTTCTAAAGAAGTAGATGGAGCCTTTGAACGCACTCTTAAGATTTTAAGAACCCGAATTGACCGCTACGGCGTTGCGCAACCAAACATACAGCCTGTTGCGGCTACCGGAAGAATCATGGTAGAACTTCCGGGTGTAAAAGAACCTGAAAGGGTAAGAAAACTTTTGCAGGGAACAGCGCAACTTGAGTTCTGGGAAACCTATAAGTTCAACGAAATATCGCAGTTTTTCGAGGAAGCTAATCAGGAGTTAGCCAAACAGGTCAAACGCGAAACAGGTAAAAAACAGCAGGAGGCCGATGAAGCAGATTCTGAAGAAACTTCCCAGCAAGAGCAAAACCAGGAAACAAGTGATCCAACTGATGACGACACAATTCAGCCAGAAGAAGACACCGCCCAGGAAGATGATGACTTGCTTGAGCAACTTGGAGAAGAAGATACCACTGACAGACAGGAAGACCCGAATTTTGAAGAGTATGCAGAAGAGAACCCACTTTATGCTTATCTTCAGCCGGCATTTTTCCAGTCTGACGACGGACAATATTATCCTTCAGAAAGCGCAAGCGTAGGTTACGCCAAGATTCAGGATACAGCGCGCGTTAACACAATGCTCGACAAAGTAAACAATATCTTCCCAAGAAACCTCAGGTTTGCCTGGATGGTAAAGCCACGTGAGGACAACAGCAATGTGCTTGAACTGCTTGCGCTCAAAGTATCTACCCGTGACGGTAACGCTCCTCTTTCCGGTGAAGTGATAACAGATGCCAGCCAGGATTATGATCCAAACGGTAATGTGCAGATTTCCATGAATATGAACAGCGAAGGAGCACGTGTTTGGAAAAGACTTACTGGCGATAATGTAGGAAGACAAGTAGCCATTGTGCTGGATGGATATGTTTATTCCGCGCCAAACGTAAATGATGAAATCCCTAGTGGTCGTTCGTCAATATCCGGTAACTTTACTATTAAAGAAGCGCAAGACCTCGCTAACATTCTGGAAGCCGGTAAGCTACCTGCGCCTGCCAACATCGTTCAGGAAGAAGTAGTAGGCCCCTCTTTAGGTCAGGAAGCCATTACCTCCGGGCTCAACTCCTTTATCATTGCCTTCGTTATCGTACTGTTGTTTATGGTACTGTATTACAACAGGGCAGGTTGGGTTTCTAACCTGGCGCTCGTTACCAACATCTTCTTTATTTTAGGTGTTCTTGCCTCCCTGGGAGCTGTATTAACGCTTCCCGGTATTGCCGGTATCGTACTTACCATTGGTATGGCAGTGGATGCTAACGTAATCATTTACGAACGTATCAAAGAAGAAATCAGAGCCGGAAAAGGAATTCGACTGGCAATCCAGGATGGATACCGTAATGCATACTCGGCAATTATCGATGCCAACATCACTACACTGTTAACGGCCATTGTGCTTTACAGCTTTGGTTCAGGACCGGTTCAGGGATTTGCTACTACATTAATCATTGGTATTCTTTCATCCTTGTTTACTGCTATCCTGATTTCCAGGGTTATATTTACATGGGCGCTTGACAAGAACTTCAAGGTGTCCTTCGGTAATAAGCTTACACTGAATGCTTTTACAAATATCAAGATCGATTATATTGCCAAGCGTAAATTTTTCTATGTGATTTCCGGTATAGTTATCGTTATCGGGTTGTTCTCGCTTTTCACAAAAGGACTTAACCAGGGTATTGATTTCGCCGGAGGAAGAACCTTTGTGGTACGCTTTGATAAAGACATAAATACAATAGACCTGCGCGAAAAACTGGCCACACAGTTTAATAACCAACCTCCTGAAGTAAAAACCTTTGGTCCTGACAATCAGGTTAAAATTACAACAAAGTATCGGATTGATGATAATTCATCCCGATCAGATTCAATTGTGGAAGCCAGATTATATCAGGGAGTTAAGGATGTTTTTGAAACAGAAATCTCAAAGAGTGAGTTTTTGGATGATACCGATGATAAAGTTATCGGAAAGTTGAGCTCTCAGAAGGTAGGGCCTACAATAGCCGTTGACCTCTTGCACCGGGCATATCTGGCCCTCGCCATAGCTTTGGCCATCATATTTGTCTACATTGCCGCACGCTTCCGCAAATGGCAGTTTGGTCTTGGCGGATTGGCAACACTTGCACACGACTCGCTGATTGCGATTTCAATGTATTCGATTTTCTCCGGCGTATTGCCTTTTAGCCTGGAAATTGACCAGTCTACAATCGCAGCTATCCTTACCATTATCGGATACTCAATCAACGACTCGGTGATTATTTTTGACCGTATAAGGGAATACAATTTCCTCTATCCGAAGCGGCACCTCAAAGACAACATCAATTCGGCTATCAACAGTACCATTGGTCGTACATTTATGACCTCAGGAACAACCTTACTGGTATTGATTTCCATATTCATCTTTGGAGGTGAAATCATTCGCGGATTTGCTTTTGCCTTGATTATTGGTGTAATAGTTGGTACCTATTCATCTATATTCATTTCTACTCCGGTAGCTTATGAATTATCGCAAAAAGAAGGCAAAAAAGCCATCAAGAAAAGCAAGAGTAAGAAGAAATAAAACTGCTTTAACCTAAGTTAAAAAGCCCTGAATTATTTTCAGGGCTTTTTTTATTATTTTTGCAGGAATACAGAGGGAAATCATGATAACACTCAGCACACTATTGTTTTTTGATATCAGCACAGGTGAGGTTTTTATTATCCTGTTGGTGCTTTTTTTGATTTTTGGCCCTCAAAAAATGCCTGAAATTGCCCGGAAAATCGGTAAAGTCATCAACCAGATGAAACATGCAACCAGTGAATTATCCAAAGAATTCAACGAGGAATCACAAGAAATCAGAAAAACGCTGGATGATGAAACCAAAAGTATCCGGAAAAGCTTCGACGAAACAAAAAAAGACTTTGCTAAAGAAAATAAAAATCTTGAAAACGAGTTAAGCATAAAGACAGATGTAAAGAAAAGAAGGAATAAACCACCGGAAAAACAATCTGAAAGTCAACAGCAAAATAGTGATAAAAAGAAGAAAGACAATCAAGATGAGTAAATACCCCCTTTTTTTTATTTTTACGCTCGTTTTCAGCCTGGCCTGCTTAAATCCAGCCCTTTCGCAGGAAGATTTAAACCGCCATCTCGAAGCAGCCAATGCTGCTTATGAAAACCAGCAATACAATGTAGCGATTGAAAAATTTAAGAAAGGTTACTCCAAGATAAAAGGCAAAAAATATGATTTGAAGGGAAAAGTTTCTTTCCGGATGGGTGAATGCTATCGCCTTAACGGCGATTATCGGCGCTCTCGTGTATATTATTATCGCGCCATCAGGTTTGATTATGCCACAATAAACCCGGTTGTTCATCTTTACTATGCCCAGGCGCTTCAAAGCAACGAGGACTATGAGAAAGCTATAGAATCATACAACAAGTATTTAGAATACAATCCAGATTCCCGGATAGCTGAAAAAGGAATTGAATCATGCCAGGTGGCAGAAGAATGGCAAAACAATCCTACCGGTTTTGAAGTGGATAACCTATACCGAATCAACTCCTCTGCAAATGATTTTGCACCCGCATACGCTGATAAGTTTTATAGTTCCATCATCTTCACGTCAACACGCGAAGAAGCCACCGGAGAAGAAACAGACCCCTGGACAGGAGAGTATTTTAGTGATTTGTTTTACGTAAAACAAGACCGCCAGGGAAGGTGGGGTGATGTAGTTAATATTGATGAGAAAGAAAACATCAATACAGAAGCCAACGAGGGAGCGCCTGTACTTACATCCGATTTTGACGCTATGTATTTCACACGATGCGAAGAACGAAAAGAAAAAAAAGCCGGTTGCCGAATCTATAAATCCACCCGCTCCGGTATGAATTGGGGAGAAGCCAGCGAAATAGAACTTAGCAATGACTCATCAGATGTGTTCGGTCATCCCGCAATTAACCAGGATGAAACCCTGCTTATATTTGCCACTGACAGACCTGGAGGCAGGGGTGGCAAAGACTTATACTACTCTGAGTACATCAATGGCGAATGGAAAAGGCCAAAGAATTTGAGCGATACCATTAACACAGCAGGAGATGAGGTTTTTCCCTTTTTAAGAAACGACAGCGTTTTATACTTTTCGTCTAACGGTCACGTCGGAATGGGTGGATTAGACATCTACCGCTCTGTTAAGAAGAATGGCAAATGGCAAAAACCTGTAAATATGAAATATCCCCTGAACAGCGTAGCCGATGATTTTGGAATCACCATGCAAAAAGACAGAGAAGAAGGATATTTCAGTTCGAACCGAAGAGGCTCGCGAGGGGACGATATACATTATTTCATTAATCCGCCGATTGAAATTACCCTTACAGGAAATCTCGTTGACAACCAAACTCTGCAACCTGTAGAAAAAGCTAACGTTAAACTAACAGAACAAAATACTGAGTCGTCTGATAATGCGAAAACAGACAGTGAAGGTTTTTTCAGTTTTGGAAGCAGTCAATTAGAAGAAAATGCCTCCTACATCATCGAAATCATGAAAGACAATTATTTTCAGATTAAAGATACGCTCTCAACCGAGGGCGTGGTATCCAGTAAAGAATTTGAAAAAAATTATGAACTTCAACGTATTCCCGATGAACCGGTGGTTTTACCTGATATCCTTTTTGAGACCGGTAAATGGGAACTTCAAACACAATATGAAGATTCCCTGCAGGGATTGATTCAAAGGTTGGATGCCAACCAGAATATTGTAATTGAGTTGGGAGCACATACTGATAGCAGGGCATCTGAGGAATATAACGATGTGCTCTCTCAAAAGCGTGCCGAGGCGGTTGTAGATTACCTTATAGCCCGCGGCATCAACCCGCAAAGGCTTGTAGCGCAAGGATACGGCGAACGAAAGCCAAGAAAACTACAAAAACGTATTGTGCGTGATGATATTGAATTCGAAAAAGGAACCGTTCTCACAGAAAGTTATATAGACTCGCTTAATTCTGAACAGGCAAGGGAAATTGCAATGCAATTAAACAGAAGGATCGATTTCAGAGTACTAAGAAAAGACTTTGAACCTCAAACCGATGATAAAAAAACCGGCCAATCTGCCGTTGCTCTCATCAAAGACCCCGGCTCCAACAAAATCAACTACATCCCCGGTAAGGGAACCAATATCTTAGTCCCTGTGATTATTGATGGATACGCATACAATGTCAATTTCTCAAAAAGTTATGGAGACTTACTGGTCTCTCCCGGCTTTGCCAAAAGTCTGCTTGATAAAGGGCGCATCAATAAAGACAATTTTAATGAAAGGGCACATAGTTCACTCAGAAAAGGCAATATCCCCAACCAGTCTCAAATTACATTTGATGAGGTAAGAGTAGGAAACACTTCTCTGTTTGACTTTACAGCCACCGTATTCAGCTACATTGATGAAGAAATCCAAATCGGGCCTGATTTCCTTGAAAGGTTCGGGGATTATGAAATTGATGAAGAAAACTTCCAAATCATCTTTGAAAAATAACATGGAGTACGATTCTAAATACAATGCCCGGGGCGTTTCTGCATCCAAAAAAGAAATTCATAATGCCATCCGCAATCTGGATAAGGGGCTTTTTCCGAAGGCTTTTTGTAAAGTCATACCAGACTTAATGGGAAATGATGAAAGTTATTGCAACATCATGCATGCCGATGGAGCCGGAACAAAATCCTCGCTGGCTTATGCTTACTGGAAAGCAACCGGAGACCTCTCAGTCTGGAAAGGTATCGCCCAGGATGCTGTAGTGATGAATACCGATGATCTGCTTTGTACGGGAGCTACAGGCAATATCCTGCTCTCCTCCACAATAGGCCGTAACAAAAACCTGATTCCAGGTGAGGTAATTACCGCTATCATTGAAGGTACCGAAGCATTTCTGCAGACACTTCGTGATAACGGGATTAACATACATTCAACAGGTGGAGAAACCGCCGATGTAGGAGATTTGGTCAGAACCATCATCGTAGACTCAACAGTAACAACCCGAATAAAGCGATCGGATGTCATCGCTAATGAAAAAATCCGCGAAGGAGATGTAATTGTAGGATTAGCCTCTTTCGGGCAAACAAATTATGAAGACAGCTACAACAGCGGCATAGGAAGTAACGGGTTGACAATGGCCCGGCACGAAATTTTTAATAAATCAGTAGCAAAGCATTATCCGCAAACTTATGATGCTGCTCTGCCTGATAATGTAGTGTATACCGGCTCCAAAAACCTTACAGACCCCTCACCGGTAGACGGATTGGATTACGGAAAGTTTGTCCTCTCGCCTACCCGTACTTATGCTCCTGTAATGAAGAAAGTTCTGGAAACGATCGGCAAACATATACACGGCATTATCCACAACACAGGCGGCGGGCAAACCAAGGTGCTTAACTTTGTAGATAACATCAGGGTGATTAAAAACAACTTGTTTGAAACTCCCCCCCTTTTCGCAGCCATACAAGAGCAAACACACACAAACTGGCAGGAGATGTACCAGGTCTTCAACATGGGGCACCGCATGGAAGTTTATTGTGATAAAGCGCACGCCAAAACCATCATTGATATTGCATCAGAATTTGGAGTCGACGCTCAGGTCATAGGCTATTGCGAAAACCACGAAAATAAGAACTTAGTTATTAAAAGTAAACATGGTGTTTTTAACTATGAATAAGCAAGTTAGGTTATAAATGATTTTTTTATTCAATATTATTCGATTATTTCATTGTTTTG
>JBNJGK010000028.1:0-22528 GCA_051747665.1 Bacteroidota bacterium
GTAATTTTAAAGTCCGTCAGTCAGGTCTCCTTCCTGGTTGTTACTGTATTGCACATCGTTAAGCGTCAGGTTTGCTGAAGCAATTGCAGCAATACCCCATACCTTGCTATTGCTCACCAGAGCGTTGGTAAGCGTTAAACTGGCTTCATCATCTACGCCCAGGTTGGCGGCGCGGTTCTGACTGCTGAAACTGCCAATATTCATTTCGGAATTACCGCCATACTCTAAAACTACATTTTCCATAACGTTTCTGGTATCCGATGTGGATATCCTGATTCCTTTCCAATGCTGACCACCGGCAAGATTAGAAGTAGTAAAAACCACCCGCATATCCTCAGTGCCTGCTACATCGATATAACCGTCACTGCTAGAGCCTCCTGATCCATCTTTTACATCAATCATAACATCTTCATCCAATTCCAGGGTGACTCCTTCTGTGATGAATAAGGGCGCTTCAACTTCAATGTCACCACTAACTTTATAAGCAGCATCCCCTCTGAGTTTAGAAATGGTTATTTCCTGCTCAAGTTTACTGCCGAAAATTTCTGCTCCATCATGATTATTACCCGTATATGAAGAGTTTTCATCTATCACTCCGGCGTTTCTTACGTGAGTAACCAATGCCGATTCTGCCAGATCACGGTAAGTATTAAAATTATGATCATTCAGTGTGCCTCTGACAAAAAGCCCATAGCCTTTGCCGTCTTTGATTGTACAATGCTCAAGAGAAAGCGAGGCATCATCATCAACACCCACATTTGTTTGCTGGTTTTGCGAGCTATAAGGACCGATTCTTAATTTTGAGTTTCCAGCATATTCTACAACCGCATATGACAGGATGTTCCTGTTATCGGAACTATTTACAAGAATTCCTTTCCAATACTTACCTGCTTGTCGCTCGGCTGAAGAAAATACGATTAATTCATCCTCAGAGCCTTCGGCAACCATGAAACCGGTAGAACTGATTTTTAACTCCAGATCTTCCTCAAATTCAATTCTTACTCCGGCTTCAACCGTTAACTTGGCATTAATAGTAACATCACCCACCACAATGTAATCCGCCTCATCCGGATCATCATTTGTTTTACTTAAAACCAAATCATCATCATAACTACCGCTCAGGGTATTATCATCCTCAACAGGATCCGGATCCGGATTTACATCATCAGAGTCTTCCTCACAAGACGTCAAAACATTCAACATAAAAATCAAAAAAAGTAACTTTAATAAAAGATTTGTTTTCATAATATTAGATTTAATAAATTAATTAATGATTGTTTTTCTTCGTTTTGAAAACTACAAACCGCAAAAGTCAAAATGTTGCGGTCTGTTTTAATTTATGCCGCAAAAACGGAATATTATCAGATTTTGCCCAAAAACCTGCCCGATTCTTTTAGCGCTTCGCTATCAAGCATAACAACACTGGCGCCTTGCCCAGATATCGCAAAATGTGCTATGCTCAGTAAAAACTGTATCCATATCGAAACGCGCTTCATAAATATTTCATTTTCGATTAAACTTTAATAGCAACTACGTGTATTACACTAAAGAAGCCTGTAAAAACCGGACATAAATGAACTATTCTTTAAAGTCCTTTCTTTTAACTTCACAATCAAAGGGATATTTAACGAGTATCGCTTTGATTGAAACAACTACGATTTCAGAAGCCATTAAATCATTGCCCCTCTTTCAGCATCCGTTTATAATTTACCGGATTGCTATTCACCAGTCAGAAGTAACGCTAATTCCCGTTTCTATTAACCAATGCAATACAAGTTTTGATGAGCCACACGATACGGGGTCATATTTGCTTTTTCTTTTTACATATCAAATGCGCTTTTTAATCAATGAAAATTACAACGAACTGTCTCAACCTTTTTCCTTTCCGGTCAGCAACAGCGCTGAAAAAACTGGAACACAAACCGCGGAAATTATTGCATCTTATCTGGAACAGCGTTATCAGAATCAACAGAATCTCATTTTAGAAGAAGCACTTGAATTAATGCAAAAGCATGAGCCAGGCATAAATGCTGCAAAAATCGCACGACACTTCCGTATTTCATCCCGCCACCTCCGAAGGCTGACCCGGCAGCAAACCGGATTAACTCCTAAAACCATTATCAGGTTGAGCAGGCTTAAGGACACATATCTTCTAATCAGCCTGGGATCGAGCGTAGAAACAGCCCTTTTCAATAATGGATATTATGACTTTTCGCATTTCACTAAGGATTCTCAATCCCTGCTGAAAACCAAACCTCACACAGCAATTGCTGACACTGCATTTTTAAATGCTGTTATGCAGCTTTTCAAAGACCAGCGCAGTTTTAGCTGATAGGGATTTTGCTTCCAATTGTATTTTTTAATAAAAAATGAGCCCTTTTTTCAAATTTTCCGTAATGCCATACAAAACCAACTAAAAATAATAACATGAAAAAGATCATTTTAGCAGCTACAGTGTTTTTAATGGCATTATCCATTCAAGCTCAGGATTTGCCTGAAGACTCATTTCGCGGAAACTCACAATTTCTCCAGCCCGGTATTTCATTAGGATATTACGGTTATGGCTTTACAGGCAGCCGCACCGGGTTTTCAATCCCGCTTTCTCTGGTTTATGAAAAGGATTTCGGAAACAACCTCAGCGGAGGAGGATTTGCAGGTTATGCGCGCTATGCATATCAGGGAACAAGCGATTATAAATATAGCTGGACATTCATGAATTTTGGTATTCGTGCTTCGTATCATTACATCCCTTTCCTGAATGACGCATTGGATATGGATATCGATTCTGAGAAATACGATTTTTACCTCACGCTGATGCTTTTCTTTGAGAACCGAAGCTTTAATGCTACAGATGATTATTATGAAGGCAGATATGACAACAAAACAACCGGCGGGCTCGGAAGCGTTGCCGGCTTCCGCTATCACCTCAACGATAGCTGGTCTTTGTTCTTTGAAGGCGGTCGCGGAACCTTCGGTTACGGTACGTTTGGCGTAACGGCATATTTTTAAATAAAATACTTAATTGATGTTTTGCAAAACATATATAAAAGCCATACTGCTGCTGTTGCCATTCTTCATAGGATGGCACAGCAGCATGGGTCAGGAAAGGATTTCGCTGCAACTGAGGGTGCCGCCCGGTAATGAAATTAATCTTGACGAAGCTTTTTCTATAGTACTGATAAACAGCGGACAGAATACAGAAGTATATCTCCGTGCAACGGTTGATGAAGCCGAAAACGGTTCTTTGTTTGAGGGTGTGAGTAGCAAATTTCTGCTTAGCGAAGGCTCTTCATATTTTAACAGAAGAAATTACACTCCGTTACAACCGATCGAAACCCGTTTTTCAGATCTTTCATATAAAGATTATGCGCAGCGCACTTCCAAATTTCCACCCGGCTCTTATAAAATTTGTGTAGCTGTATATTCAGTTGATGATAACAGTTTGCTGGCAGAAGAATGTTACGAAAAGGTTGTTGAGGAATTTTTGCCTCCTTCACTAATATCTCCTGAAAACAGAAGTATCGTTTCGCAAAGCAATCCATTTTTTACATGGTCGCCTGTTCCAGGAAGCCAGGGCAGCAATATAACCTACAGCCTTGTAATAGCAGAAATCATCGGAAATCAGTCTCCGGTAGCCGCACTGGAAAATAATCCTCCCTTTTATAAAGCTTCTGATATCAGTTCTCCCATATTTCAGTATCCTGTTCAGGCGCGTGGCTTTGATCTAAAAGGCGCATATGCCTGGAAAGTTGAAGCATTTCAAGGTTCTGAAATAATTGCTGAGTCAGAGGCATGGGCATTCCGTTATTACAAGGATGATGATGAAGATGAAGACGAAAGCGATGATGAAGACGACACTGAAGAGGAAGATGTGTTAATCCCTGATCAATATTTCCTTTTGAAAAAACAATTTGTATCAGGATATCACTTATTAAAAGGATATACGCTGCGCGTTTCATACCAAAACTCATATGGCAATCATGATTTGCAATGCAAACTGACAGACCCTAACAAGAATATTATTTCGGAAAATATTCTCACCAGAACACAATTGCCAGGCTTAAACTTTCACGAGTTAAACTTGCAGAATCTGATCAAACCCGGCCAGAAATATCATCTTAACTGTCATGATCCGCTCGGCAATGAAATGCAATTAAAGTTTATATCGCAAGAAGAAATAGAAGATTAAGGTATGGTACGTTTTATTTTACTGATTGTTAATGCACTGTATGTTCTGGCCGGATGCAATCCTGCAGCTAAGAGTCCGGAGCAACTCATAGCCTGGACTGAAGATCCAAAAAACGGGCTGTTGATAAATAAAACAACCAACAATTATAATTATACCCTTCAGTATGAACCCGCACTATATAAAATGCTTCGTAATGAAGGAAGCCAGCGATGGAATATAACTCAGGAAGATCTGGACACGGATAAATACGATGATCTCCATTATTTTTCATTCAAAATCACACCAAAAAATCACACCAGTAATCATGAAAAAATAGAATCATATTTGAGAACACAATACAAAAAGCACCTGCGATTTATCTCGGGTAATGATACTATTGAAGGTGCCTCGATGTATCATATTGAAAGTTCGGGTATAAAACCCTATCACCATATTCTACTCGCTTATCCCAAAGCAGGCACGATAGGCGGCTTATCAGTTCAAGTCTTGTCAAACCCGCTCCATGAAAAATCGTTGAAATTTTCCTTTTCAGAGAAAGCACTGAAAAAGGTAAGAAGACTTAATATCAAGTAATTACAAGGCCATGGAGATAAAAAACTCACAAAACAAATATAGTTTGATGCATCCATACAAGGTGGCGATACCCGTTGTCTTGCTTTTAGCTTTGTTTTTTGCAACAGAACGCAGCTTCGCTCAGGTTCAGATTACGATGCAAAAGCCACCGGTAAAACGGCTACAGTTACAAAACATCTGGAATGTCCAAATCAATAATCCACAAAACATTCAACGAAGGGTGTATATGATTGCAGAAATCACAGATTCAGAAACAGATGAACTGGTTGCTACTATTCGTACTGCTCCTCTTCAACTTTCATCAGGCATATACCGGCTAAATCCGCAATCAGTAAAAATAACCCGGCAAGAGTTCTACAGCAATAGTATTGAAAGCACCTTGCAGCGTACTCATAATTTTCCCGGCGGCACTTATCAAATTAAGGTTACTCTTTTTAACGCTGATAATGATGAAAACATGGCATCGGTATCCATAGAGCAAAAGGTAACCAATGTGTATGAAAAGGCTTCAGAGATGGTATCCGGTAGCAATAAAAAATTCGTTCAATTTTACGGAAACGGAAACATTCAGGCTCATAGTGCAAACCGTGCAGGATTCGGACAAGCTATACCAAAGGAATATCTACGTGGAAACCTGGATGCCACTATGGAGATTGGTGTTGCCCCGATTCATTTTAATGGACACATTACTACCATTGATAATCGTTTACAGCAAACGGCCAATTCATTCACGGTTTCATTTGACGACCAGCGTTTCATTAACAACCTGAGAAACAACTTAACCAAAATGATTGAGAAAGAATCCGGGATTAAAAAAGAAAATTATAGCGAAGCCGCCAACAAACTAAAAAAGCTTGAAAACATTGACCGTTTGCTGGACAATCAGACAATAGAAAAAGAACTTGAAAACCTGGGGGATCTTGAAACCATAGAACAACAGCTCAACGACAGTGAATTAACAAGTGCACTTAATCAAATTAACAAGTTAAAAACGGATATTTCAAATCGTGGTCAAGAAGTTAATTATGAGGTTAAAAAAGAAAAACTTGAAACGCAAATTCAAATTAACAAGGAAGTGTCCTTTGAAGATGATAATAAGGAAAAAGCACGCCTCAACACTATAGACAGCCTGGAACAGGAAATGAAAAACCTGGAGCAAAAAAACCGCGAGATAAAACAACAAAACCAACAAGATCTGATAAAGCTCGACAAACTTGAAGAGCAGGAAGAAAAAGCAAAGAAACTAAAAAGAAAAAAAGCAAAAATTGAGGAACTCCTTGCGCGCAAAGAACAAATAGACAAACTGGTAAAACAAAAAGAAGAACTTACAAAGTATAAGGACAAACTGGAAGCCTCCGGATCGTTAGAAGAGATAGAAGAATTCAATCTCAACAAACTGAGAGACAAAGACATTTTAAAAGACGAACTCCTCCGGCGCCAGATGCTTAGCGGAGGACAAAATCTCCTTTACAGCATTGAAGAACTTTCGGCCGGAACAGTGTATCCATATTATTCACCGCTTATTTTGAATGGTTTGCGCATGACCGGAGTAAGCTTTGAATGGAATCCGGGTTGGTTCTATACAGCATTTTCAGGAGGTTTGAGTAATCGACCGCACCTATCCATTGAAAGGGGACTTGCAGAATATGAGCAAAGACTGCTGGCAGGAAAAATCGGAGTTGGTAAAAAAAATAAGAGTCATATCTATTTTACCGCCTTGAACGCTATTGACGACCGCAATTCTATTGAACGGAACGACACCATCACTACACCAAAATCTAACTTCATTTTTGGTACTGATGCGGCATTGCGGCTGTTTAAAGGGCGGTTTAAACTGGAAGGAGAAATTGCAGGCTCTAAATATGATGATGATACCAAAGCAGAAGAGATTATAACCAATGAAGAGTTAAGCAACCAAATACCAGGATTCCTGCAGCCCAACCTGTCATCGCGTTTTGGCCTTGCCTATGATATCAGGGGAAGTATCCGGTTGTTTAAAAACAATACGGTTATCTCTGGTTTTTTACGAAACATTGATCCTTCCTACAACTCTTTTGGCGCTCCTAATTTACGAAGCGGCATTTACAGTTACAATGCTGAAATCAAGCAAACCCTGCTGGCAGGAAAAATGGCAATAAGCCTTTTCAGTAAGAATGAGAGCAGTACACGGCTGTGGCATGATGGGCTGACACATTATGAGCGACAGGGAGGAAAAATAAACATGACCATCAACAAACTCCCAAGGCTGACAGTAAGCTATGCAGAAAACAATCAAAATAAAGGTACAACAGAAAACAGCATGAGTGAATTCATGATTAGCGGTAGCTATCAATACCGTATAGGCTCCCTGTCAATGGCTAACACTATCAATTATAATCAAAACAACGCAAGCTCAAACCTGGAAAACGGTCCTGCTTATTCAATAACCAACCTGCTGTTCAATCAAATGATAAGTTTTTCATTCCCCCTGTCGCTGTCGCTGAACCTGAATTATGTTGATGAGGAAATCCGGCAAACCCCACGTAAAATCCTGATATCCGATTTGTCTGCATCAGTACAATTATGGAAAAAAGTAAACATAAGTGCGGGTGGAAACTATAAAACGGAAGAGTCTGGAACAACACGCTTTGGTGGTTTTGCAGACTTAAGCTATTCCTTCGCTAAGTTTTTCACCTTTCAGCTAAAATATGACAACAATTATTATGATGAAATGGCTGTAAATGGGTATTCATTTAATGAATATATCCTTGATACCCGATTGACCATGAGATGGTAAAACCAGTAAACCAATAATTATGAAAAAAAACACAACAACTCAAAACATAGATATATCCAAAGCGCAATATTCAAGAAAACCCAAAAAGAGCAATCTTTTTCAAAGGATAAGAACGTTTCGCAGGCCTATTGCTGTGGCTATGATTATTTTGTTTCTTGCTGGCTTCATCAGTCCGCCAAAAATCTTTGCTTTAACCGGCGGACCCTCCACTCCTGAAGTAAATGCACCCAGTAAAATCACAGCAGAAAACATGGTTGATCCGTTTAGCGGCAATCTCGATTACAGTATCCCGCTGATGGAAGTGGGTGATTACCCACTGAACCTCTCTTATAATGCAGACATTAGCATGGACCAGGAGGCTTCATGGGTTGGCCTGGGCTGGACACTCAATCCGGGTACTGTCAACAGGGATGTACGGGGAATTCCTGACGATTTCAGGGAAGATGAAATAGAGAAAGACTTCAACATCAAACCCACTATCCGCGCCGGCCTCAATGCCGGAGTAAACCTGGAGCTTTTCGGGCTGGATGCACTTAGCAGCGCCGCCAGCCTGGGAGCAAGCATGGGACTGTTTTATGATACCTACCAGGGTGTGGGACTGAATTATTCGCTCTCCCCTTCCATTTCAGTTGGAGAAGCATCAAAAGGAAGGTTTACTGCCTCTATGGGCATGAACGCCGGCTCTCACCAGGAAGGAATCAGCTTGAGTCCTTCAATTAGCGCTTCTATAGAAAAAATAAATCTGGAAAACCTGACGATAAACAGCAACATAAACTCCTTATCGGGAATACAGGATATTAACCTGAATATTGGGAAACAAAACGCTTCAGGGAATTATGATATTAGTTTTAATGGTTTTGCCGATAAAAGCTACAAACCCAAAATTGATATGCCGATGGTCTCCACGCATGGTACGTTTTCCTTTAAAGCCGGCGGCGAAATATACGGAACATTTGCCAGCGGCAGCCTCACGGGCTACTATTCTCAAAACAAACTGGAGACAAAACATAAAAAAGTTCCGGCATACGGCTACTTATATGCGGGTGAAGCCCAAAACAAACCTGAAGCTTTGCATGACTTTAAACGGGAAAAGGATGGGGATTACTCTCCCGGCCAGCCCAACCTGCCCATACCTAACCAGACTTTTGACCAGTTCAACATTAGCGGCGCCGGAATATCAGGTTCTTTCAGAGCCCACCGCGGCGATGCCGGTATAGTTTATGATAATTTTGTGAAAAGCCTGGGTGGCGACAAGGCCGTCCCGGCCGTGGGTGGATTTAGTGTTGAAGGAGAGATCGGCGCCGGAAACCTTGTGAAAGTAGGGTTAGACCTTAAAACCAACAACTCTGAAAATACCTCAGGCATCTGGAAAGACAGCAACCCATTGCCGGATGTGATCAACACAGCCAATTCCGATGAGCTCCCTGAAGGCTACGAGCCATTCTACTTTAAAATGGCCAATGAAAACGCCATCAGCAATAACCAGGATTTCTATAATGAGATCCTGGACGAAAACCCGGCAAGTGTAAAACTGGCTTCGCAACCCGTTGGTAAAGCCTTTTCAACAATTCACGGCGAAGATGCTTCAAACCAGCTTTCCGGAAAGCTCTACAAGTCAGAACGGCAAATCAGAAACCAAACCATCACTACATTGCCGGCATCTGTAGCCAGCAGGGTAGCCGTCGACCGGAAAATAAATCACTACCCATTGAATTCCAATCCCCTTAATAAAAACCAGATAGAAGAAATTCAACGGCTGGAAGGAGAAAGAAAACACCATCATCTCAGCGAAATAACCATTCGAAACAATGAGCAGCGATATGTATACGGCATTCCGGCATATAATAACCTTAAAAAAGAAGTGTCTTTTAATACGGATAAAGCACACCCAGGGTGTGAAAATGCAACAATCAACTACAGTCCCGGAAAAGATAATTCAACTGAAAATGAAGCGGGTCTGAATCATTTTTACAGTTCAACATCAACTCCCGGTTATGCTTATTCTTTCCTGCTTTCGGCGATAGTCTCTGATGATTACACAGATTTAACCGGTGATGGCCCAACGCCCGACGACCTTGGAAACTACACCCGGTTTAATTACAGCCGGGCACATAAAAACTATAAATGGCGTACACCCTACTCTGAAAATTCGGCTAATTATCAGGAAAATAAAAGTAGCGTAGACCATGACAACATGGCCAATTATGTTTATGGCGAAAAAGAAGTTTGGTTTATTAACTCCATAGAGACAAAAAACCATGTAGCCCGGTTTATCGTTTCTGACCGAAAGGATGGCCTGGGTGTAAGCGGAGAAAACGGAGGCGCCGATGAATCAAAGAAACTTAAAAAGCTTGATAAGATTGAACTCTATACCCGCGCAGACCTCGAAGATAACGGCGCTGACGCAACACCGCTAAAAACCGTTCATTTTGAGTATGATTATTCACTCACACCTGGCGTGCCTAATCACGTAAACCGGAATCAAGATCAAAATAATGGAAAACTCACATTAACAAAAGTATATTTTACCTATGGCGATTCGGATAAAGGGTATTTTAGCCCGTATAAATTTGCATACAGCGATGAAAACCCACAATACAGCCTGAAAGACAACGATCGCTTTGGAGTCTATAAAGCGAATAACTGTGATCCTGGTAGCCTGGACAATGCCAAATTTCCATATGTGGATCAGGATACGGCCAAAACAAATAAATACATTAATGCATGGAAATTAAAGCACATTCAATTACCTTCAGGAGGTAGGTTATCCATTGATTATGAACCCGACGATTATGCTTATGTACAAGACAGAAAGGCTATGCAGATGTTTAAAGTCAGCGGGTTCGCATCAACAAAAAATCCGGCTTCGCTTACTGATAAATTATATGACAATCCCGGTTCTTCGGATTATAAAGTGAATGATTATCTCTTTTTTGAACTCGATAAACCTGTTGACGATGTTGATGAGCTCAAAAACTACATGCCCGAAGAAGAACATATTTTTTTTAATGTTAAAGCTGATGTTATCGGAAATGGGATTAACAATCCATCAAACCATTATGAAGCCATAAAAGGCTTTGCAAAGTATGAGAATTTTGGATTATACGAAAACTCCTCTTCGCCGGATGGCTATACCAAAGGCTGGATCAAGCTGAAAAAGAAACATATCGGTGATTATAAACTTTTGCCTGAATACAAGCAGAAGAAAGCACATCCCATAGCAAAGAGAGCATGGATATACAGCAAAAACAACCTTCCTGAATATGCTTTTGACCGGACTAATTCTGAGAATACGGTTGGTGAGCAGCTTCAAAACGCTATCACATCGCTTGGAGAAATGATAACCTTAGCAAAAAGCCTTAATTCCAAGCTTATTGACCGTCAATTTGCCCGGAAGACCAGGCCTGCCGAATCCTTTATCCGGCTGCATAATGCCGATGGCAAAAAGCTGGGTGGCGGCCACCGGGTTAAAAAAATAACCCTTAGCGATCAGTGGAGTGAGATGGCTCCCTCAGGACAAGAAGCCACTTACGGCAAAGTATTCAAATACGAAACCAACCTTAACGGCGAAGCTATCAGCTCCGGAGTCATTGCTTACGAACCAATGTCGGGCGAAGAAGAAAACCCATTTTATCAACCCTCATATTATACCTTTAATGGAGATGAACTGTTTATGACCGAACCTTTTGGTTCTTCATTCTTTCCAGGCCCGCGTGTGGGCTACAGCCATATTGAAATCCATGACTTGCCGCGCGATAATGTAAATCCGGCACCGGAAGGCTATCAGGTGAAAAAGTTTTACACTGCCAAAGATTTTCCGGTTATCACAAAACAAACCAAAATTCAGGATGAAAGCCAACGCCCGGGAGCTTTCGCCAACCTCAATCCATTTAAATTTACCTTTGATGAAAGCCGTGCCGTAAGCCAGGGTTACAAGATTGAACTGAACGACATGCACGGCAAACCCAAAGCAGACTATACTTATCTCCCTGATGCAGACACCCCATATAATGGCGTAGAATATCATTATAAAACTACAGACAACGGCAAGCTCGACAACACAATCACAAGCGTTAAGCCTGACCGGAGCATTTCAGAGGCTTCGGCGGGAACAGACATCGATTTTGTAGTAGATGCCCGCGAGCAAAAAAGCGAAACGGCGATGCACGGGGTAAACCTGAACACCGACACGTTTATGGCCGCCATCTTCCCGGTAATTGTACCTGTGCCTATCCCCGCCTACAACAAGGAAAGCGTACTTTTCCGCTCTATGGTAACAACAAAAGTCGTCAGAAAAAAAGGGATCCTGAATAAAACAACCCACTATAAAAACGGAGCCAGCCTGTCTACAGAAAACATTGCTTTTGATGCTTTAACAGGAAACCCGGTCGTGCAAAAAGAACAAAACAAATTTGGTGACTTCATCTATCATACGAAAATTCCTGCCCATCATGAATACGATGATATGGGCCCGGCCTATCAAAATGTTATGGCCAGCTTTGATAATGTGCAGGTTTCAGGCGGTGAAGTCAGCAACGCACAGGTTAATAAACTGCTTACCAGAGGAGACCAGCTCTACTGGGTAGAATCTGATAATGTGTGGGCGTATAATAAAGCGTGGGTGCTTGAAAACAATATGTCTGAGAGTATTTTAATTGATATGGGCGGCCAACTGATTCCGGATGGAACATACGATCTGATGATTATCCAGTCAGGGTATAATGATAAAACGGACAGGGAAATTGCCAGCTTACGTACAATGAACAACCCTATCCAAAACAATACGCTTAACCTTACTGAAAACCAAAGGATTATTTCCGCCAAAGCCAGCGAATATACTGATAATTGGCAGACTTATACGGCTTTCAGGGCAGAGCAGACTCCGGGCAACTGTAACTGTACGCTAACAGACCTGGGTAAAGGAGCAGAAATGCCGGCGTTGTTGAGGCAAGTTCTGTTTGCAGATGACGAACAAACGGTCAATAACAGTCTTGTTTTGAATTACATCTCTGAGAAAACAGGAGCAACACCCGACAGCCTTCGCATAGATAAACGCTATACCGGAAATATTTTAAAAGCAGGTTTTAAGGCAAATAATTCCGGTAAAAAATATTGTCAGTTTCTGTTTAAAAACCTTGATGGATTGGATTTTCCTAAAACCACAGGTGGACTTTCCAATTACAATTTTATAAATGACGACCCTTATTCATGCGACACTCTATACGACTTTACCGTTGATTTTAGTTATGTCGACACAGTAGAGCAAGACGTGGGGCATGGTCAGTACGAAGAAGAGGTCATAACCAAAACCATCACTCTTGAGGTGCATTCAGAATGCTTCGAAATTGCTACCTGCGAAGAAACACCTTTAGAAACCGAGGTAAGCTGTGAATTGCTTCCCGGCGAAATAGTAAATCCGTTTATCAATGGAATCCGCGGAAACTGGCGTATGAACAAAAAATACACGTACCAAACAGAACGTGTAACCGGAAATATATCCGAGTCAGGATATTACAATGAATTCACCCCGTTTAACTGGGAAGGCAACAATGATCAATTATGGGTAGAAGAGAACACAACCACCCTCATTGATCCATTCGGCAATAAGCTTGAAGAAGAAAATCCCCTGGGTAACCGGAATGCTGAAATATATGGTTACGGCTACACCACAAATATAGCCCGCGTGAAAAACGCGCCATTCAGTAGCGCCGGTTATGACGGATTTGAAGATTACGGTTATCACCAATACGTTAACAACTATGGGGATTGCACCCCTCAAAAACATTTGCATTTCTACTTGCCCGGGGGCACCAATTATTCAGACGGCTTCAGTTTCCCGGATATGAACACGGCTTTCATTACAAAAAGCGAAAGTCATACCGGTAAACTCAGCGCCAGGGTAACAAATGTGGCGCCGATAGAGATGACGCGCAAAACAGAACTGCAAGACAATCCTGCCGGCGACAATAAAGAATATGTGATTCAAAAAGAAGATTATGCCGGTATTTTTACACCGGCCCCAGGCAAATACCTCATAAGTGCATGGACAAAAGACAAATTAGGAAATGCAAATTTCAACACCCTTAGTTATGATTTTCCAAAAATTGAAATCATAGAAGATGGTGTTAAAACAGCCACGCTCCGAACCAATGGCAGACTTATTGACGGGTGGCAAAAAATAGAAGGTAGTTTCGATATCTCAGAGAATACCGGTGAAGTTACCATACGCCTGGCTACTGACTTTGGCATCGCCTTTTTTGATGATATTAGGATACACCCGCATTCCGCACAAATGGAAACCTATGTTTACAACCCCTATAACATGAGACATACAGCTACGCTGGATCAAAACAACTATGCCATTTTCTTTCAATATAATGAAGAAGGAGAATACATGGGTTCAAAAGCAGAAACGAAAAGCGGTGTGCTCTCTACTAAAGAATACCGTAAAGGATCATTCAAATCAGAAAAATAGCTTAATTATTACTGTTAACAGATAAAGATTTTACTTATGCAATTAACAATTCGTTTTCATATTATTTCTATACTTCTGATATCCGTTTCTTTGGCATATAGCCAAACAGAAACCTACGAAACCTATCTGAAAACCGATGAGATTGCTGAGAATGCAGTGCTCAAACTACAAGACCCAAGAATTTATACCTCCTCAGGGTTTAATACCGGGTGGAGTAATGACTTTCGCATCAGGGAAACAAATAGCGGCGTAGAGTTATTCATTGACCCTTATACTGATGATTATGGCAACAATAATTTTTCAATGGATGTTGATCTTAAGGTCACTTACCGGGATGATCAGGATAAAGTAGTGCAGAACAGTGAGGGTAAAGACACAACCCTGCTTACTTTATCCGTTGACTATACTGCCCAGGGAAAACACAGAAACCGTGACATACAGGTCTTAGAAAATGCACATTTAATGCATGTTGAAGTAGAATCGGTTAACATACAAGGGGCTGACACAGCATCGCTGACAAATACTGTAATTTTACGCTCATTTATATCGGTTGAGCGGTATACTGATATGAAAAACACCAGGGTAGATCAGCCTAATCATCAATATCACGCTGAAAACAATGAGCTTCATATCACCTGGCAAGAAAAATCAGGAGCTAAATGGTATGATTTGGAATGGGCATTTGTTGACAATTACGGCATACAAAACGGCGCTATGCAACCCAAAAGTGCCAATAAACTAAGAATTGATTTTTCTGAAAACAGTCAAAGAATTCGTACTAAAGCAACAGAATATTCCATACCCATTGTTTACGAACAGGGTTATCTCGTATACAGGGTTCGCCCGATTGCGCCGGCGGGACCAAATTTTGACCTAAAACAATACGGCCCGTGGACGATCAAAGAAAACATCCGCGTTTCAGACGCTGGAAATCAAGTATTTGAAATTACACCGTCTATGGTTCATGAAAACGATAAAATGAACTGGGCTTACGATGCCGATTTTTCAGAGCGAATGCATAATCAGGCAAAAGTTATCTATTATGACGGGCTATACTATGATCGTCAACGCGTCAATCAATTAAAATCAGAAAACGATGTTTTAATCAGTGAAAAATTTTATGACCATCATGGCCGGGAAGCTTTGGAAACACTGCCTGCAACATCAGGAAACGACAACCCTTCGCCAAGCCTGGCATATTACGACGCATTTAACCTGAATAACCAGGGAGTACCTTATCAGAAAAATGATTTTGATGATATTACCGATTGCACTCCCTCTGCAGAGAGTATGAGCAACCAGTCTGGAGCAGCGAAGTATTATTCTTCTGCCAACAGCAGCAATCACCTTTTTAAGGATTATCTCCCCGACGCAGAAGGATATCCTTTCAAACAAACTCAGTTTCATCCGGACAGAACAGGAGACGTACGTAAAAAAGGGAAAGCCGGGCCCCAATATCAGATTGGAAGCGGTCACGAAATTCAAAAATTCAAAGGAACACCTGGCCAAAGTGAGCTTGACAGACTCTTTGGTTCTGAAGCCGGTTTTGCCAGGCATTACCAAAAACGTATTATCTCTGATGAAAACGGGCAGTTAAGAGTACAATATATCAACGAAGACGGCAACCCGATAGCCACAGCACTGGCCGGTGACTCTCCGCCTGCTTTACAGTCTCTCCCGCCTGAGCAAAAGGAAACCCTGAACATCACCGAAGATGTTCTGAGTAACAGTCAAACCATCAGGAATAACAGTATAGAAACCACACAACACATTTTGGTAGCCACAGAAGGAACTCAATACAGTTTTAACTACACTGTTGAACCTGCCACATTTTCCCGCTCTGTCTGTGATGCTGAACAAATTTGCTATGACGGACTATACAATCTGTCAATTCAATTAATAAGTGAATGCGGAGACGTCATCGAAGAAAAAACCCAGCAAATAGGCGATCTCACACAAATCGACGAAACCTGTAATGACAACCAGCCTGTAACTGTGTCCTTCTCTTCAGGCCCTCTATCGGTTGGCACTTATACCCTGACAAAAAAGCTGGAGTTAAATGAAAAAGCCCTTGAAGAATATCTAAGCCTGTTTTCAGAAAAATCATGTATTCAGGAACACTGGCAAACCCTCTTTGACTCTAACATGGAACGTTATGACACCACCGATTGCAACATCGACTGTGGCAACGCATCTGCCATTCAAAGCGAATACAACTATACAACGGAAGATGGAGAAGAAAGAACAACCAGCCTGAGTGATGAAGAAGTTGCCCAACTGGAGCAACAGCGAAAAAACCTTTGCGGCAGCGGAGAAAATTTGTGCCAAAGCGGTTATGAGGCCATGCTCAGAGATGTAAGCCCCGGCGGACAATATGCGCTTTATTACGATACGATAAATAACGAAAACAGCACAGACAAATTTCCGTTATCTGTGCTAAATGCCACCCCTACCAATAAAATGCCCTTAGAAGACGCCCACTGGCGCAATCCTGCCAACATATACCGGGATGCAACCGGAAACATCGCTTATATCCCTCTAAGTGAAATAAACGGTACCGATGGCGTATATGACGAAAACAAAATTTACACTCAGAATGGGGATGATGTAATCAGGCCGGAAAATCTGCTCTACTTTTCTGACTTTATTGACTTCTGGGAAGACTCCTGGGCCGAAGCCCTCGTTCCCTACCACCCGGAGTATGGGTATTATTTGTATTGCAAACAATTCCCCGAAAGCAACAATTTCGACAGTCATCTGCTTGGCGGCAGTAGTTTTAATCATGCTGCAGACAGCGGATGGGTATCGCAGAACGGGGCAACGAACCTTTTCAACCTCGACCCTTATTTCCAGGAACATCCGCAACTGGCTCAGGATATGCAGAACCGGATGGAAGATTATGTTACCATAGAAGGAGAGTCATTCTCTTTAAAGGATATCGTCATTGCCATGCATAACGGATGTGCTGTAATGCATTGCAGCAGCGGTGGAGTTGACCTTGCCGAACTCAAACAATGTATTCAGAACAACAATCCCCTTTTCGCTGGTAAACCCGCGGAGACGCAGGAGCAGGAATGGTCTTCCTATCGCTCCCTGTACCTTGCACTTAAAAGGGAAATAATGCATGAAGAGCGGCATACTTATGCTGTTAGCGAAGGGTATTACAATGGATGTATAGGCATAGAGAAGAATGATGATGAAGGGATCGGCACAGAGGTTCTGGAGTTTTTAGGCAATTATGCTGCCGACTCAGATGTAGATATCTCCAGGAGCTGCTTTGAATGTACATCCTGTTATACTGACAAGACAATCAGGTTTCCGGATGGCAATGACCTTTATAAATTTATTGACGGAGTCAACGCCACAAACAATGTGGTAGCACAAGCCGATCAATTGGAAAATTATGCCGACAACCGTTTAAAAGAAGATTGCGATAAATGTCCTCCTGAATCAGATATGGAAACATTTTTAAACGGCGTTGCACTCAACCAGGGTATCACTAACAAGCAAGACGCTACCAATGCCATAGCATCATGTGAGTTGAAGGACCAGATGAATGCAGCGGACACAGACTTTTTTACCTGGGAGGCTTCAGTGAGTGGTAGAGAGCTCAACGGAAAAATCAAAGCGGGTGACACAGAGTTTTGTACGATAAGCCTGTATGACTCCACAACACAACAAATACCCTGGGACAGCATCCGCATGTTTACCTGCCTTGAGCACATTACTGAAGCAAACCATTATGAGACCACCAATACCCGCAATTTTAAGGTGCGCGCCATTACAAAAGACAATAATGTATATTGGCTTGAAGGAATATCTTCGTGTATCGATCTTACAGATTGTGACATCGAAAAATTCTGCGAAAAAAACGAAATTGCCAGTGATTTAAAAAGCCTTTTCAACAAAACATTCGGCATTTATCCCGAAATCAGGAAAATGTTGGTAGAAAACGGCAATGATGCTTTGGCAGATCAGCAAATGCCCTTATACCAAAACACCGGAATTATCGGGGAAATGCAGATTGAACTTTCCGACAGGCTTAAAGAAGAACACGTAAGCCCTGCCAGGCCAACTAAATACAATTGGTTAGTAACGTATCTTTCCAAAGATAGAAAATCCATTTCTATAGATATCGCAGGACCCAAAAAGATTGAACGCTGCACTTTTAATTTTGAAATCCTCGATAGTGAGAATAGCTTTGAGGAGTCCTTTATTATTAAGGATATCCATCTCAATCACCCTGCCGCAGACCAAAACACTTGTGAGGCTACCGATTTCGTTATAGAAGCTTTACCTATCAGCCTTGGCAATAACAATACAGAAAACACGGATGGGATAAATTCTCTGGCCGATGCTGTATCATTGGGCGATCCGTTTTTTATAAAAGCTACCAACCGCTGCTTTCCGCTGGGTGAATGCTGCGAAGCAAATGACTGCCCTGAGCTGACCGCTAACGGCGATTTTAGCCAAAACCGTAAAAACTTCAAGTCAGATTTGCCTTACAGCGAATCAGAAGACATAGAGGAATTTCATGCTATTTATCCGCGTGAAGAAAAAAAACCGGATTCTTCCGGCTTTGATTTTACCGGTGATATTAACCCCGGATTAATCGATTCCGGCGATTTGATAATAAATCAAGACTTAATTTTCGGTTTTGATGCAGATTCTGCGGTGCAGGAAGAGGATGAAGAAGGTCAAAACACATTCAATTTTATTGACACACCGGGAATACAATCAGGAGAAAACCTCACAGGAGAGGGTTTTCAGCAAATACCCCGGAACATACAAAATATCAGCCAGTCTTTCGGTATGGTAGAACAGTTAATAAAGTCAGGCCAGGATATTGAAAACAATATGGGCAATAATATGTCCGATGAAAACCTGCCTTTCTTTTCACAGGGCCAGGCTCAAATAATTGAAACGCTGGCAATGGCAACACCTGACAGCGAAGAGGACAATCATTATCTGGTCTTTAAAGTAACCCAAAACGCTAAGCGCGATATATGGAAACAAAAATATACGCTGGAACCAGGAAAAGCTTATGCGTTTTCTGTAAACGTTAGGCCCTTTCTCAGAGATACAGAACTCAACCCACAGGAGGTATCCGGTCGCTTTACATTATCTGTTAATGGTCTACCTCATGAATTGGAATATGCAGAAAACCGCAACCAATGGTATAAATTAAAAACTACATTTACAACAAACGAAACAGAAGGACAAACTATAACCATCACGTATCAGCCTTCAAGCGAAATATCAAAAGACAATGGGGAAAAATGGGCTGTTGATAATATTTCATTGAAAGCCGAATCCTGTCCCAAGCCGGGTTGTTGCCCGCCGGTTTTCCCCGCTTTACCTGAAGATGCAGTCAATAATCCCTGTGAAGAACGAAAAAAGAGCCTCGCTGATTTCAATACCAACATTGAATATGATCAATTCTTACAAGACACCTTATCCTCCATTGAATCGGCATACCGCAAAGCCATTCTTAATCCGCAGGAAACCTTCACAATGTCGTATTCAGATCATTATTATGATTATACTTTATATTATTATGATCAATCGGGTAACTTAACCAAAACCGTCCCACCCAATGGGATAAAACCAATGGGGTCGGCCAGGGTAGATGCAGTTCAGGATCACCGAAATGAAGGACTGGGAAATCCGGATTACCCTGACCATAAAGAGGCGTCTACATACCAGTATAATTCTTATGATAAAATAATCAAATCATACACCCCTGACGAGGGAGAAACAAGGTATTGGTATGACAAATTGGGGCGTGTTATTGCAACCCAGTCAGCCGTGCAAAACAAAAAAGGAAATGTATATAGTTATTTCTTTTATGATGAGTTTAACCGTAAAACAGAAACCGGAGAAGTAAAAGCCATTTCCAGACTTACCCGTCCTCTTACCATGAATTACAATGCGTTCAGAAAATGGGTCAGCCAGGGACAGAGAACAGAAGTTATTCATCAGTATTATGATGAACCGCTAAACAACATTGTGAATAACCTTTTCCCTGCCGGGCAGGAAAACCTCAGAAAACGGACCGCTACGGTGATTTATGAAGAAGACTGGGACGAAAATGAAAACACCTACGATTTTGCAACCCATTACAGCTACGACCCGCATGGTAATGTAAACTATGTGGTGAAGGAAAACAATGAATTTCCTGATGAACATCGCATTAAAAAAATCGCATACCGGTTTGATGTCATTAATAAAAGCATCAGTGAAATTATTTATCAACCGGATGAAAAAGACCAGTTTATGCATCAGTATCACTATGATGAAGATAACCGGTTGCATAAAGTGCTTACCAGCAGGCATGGAATAATATGGGATGAAGAAGCCCGCTACTATTATTATCCGCACGGGAAACTAGCCCGCATTGAATTGGGGAATAATAAAGTGCAGGGCATTGATTATGCCTACACATTGCAGGGTTGGCTGAAAGGAATTAACAGCGCCGGTTTGGATGTTACTCAGGATGCCGGTAAAGACGGAAACGCTTCAGGAATTTTTGCCAATGTTTCTTCGGATGCTGTAAGCATGATATTGGATTACCACAACGATGATTATAAGGCTGCAGGTGGAAACAACACTTTTACTGAACACCTCAACAGCCCGCTAGGTAGTGCCTCTCCAAATCAATACACTGCCAATCCGAGAATGATGACCCTTAATAATGCAGGTTTACCGGAACCTGCCGGGCTGGCTTTTGCTTATGAATACGACCAGTTTGAGAGATTAGTAAATACAACTACATATAAAAAGCAAAATCAAAGCTGGCAAAACACAAGTCAGTACCAAACCGAATTTACGTACGATGCAAACGGAAACCCGGTTGAGATAAAACGTCATGGCGATAATGGACTGATGGATGATCTGACATTCAATTATCAGCAAAACAATAACCGGGTGGACAATATTTCTGATAACGTTAATGCAGGCTCATATCCAGATGATCTTGATGATCAGTCCCAAGGCAATTATCATTATGACCTTAGCGGTCGCCTGATAAAAGATCAGTCAGAAAATCTTGAAACCATTGAATGGTCGAAAGATAATAAAGTAAAATCCGTATCAAAAACAGATTACGGACTTATTTTAAACCATTATGACGGCACAGGATTCCGGGTTATGAAAGACTTGCAGACCGAAAACATGGCTGATAGTGAAAAGATAAGCTATGTCAGGGGACTCAACAACGAAATCCTCGCCTCTTACAGGCATCGAAAAGATACCGACAGTGTTTATCTTGATCAATACAATATCTACGGAGAATCCAGGCTTGGAAGCATCAACATGGATACTGCGTTAGAGAATGTAAACCCGGGGAGAATATCACAATACGGAGGCATTAAACACTTTGAAATCAGAAATCACACAGACAACGTTCTGGCTACGGTCTCCGATAAAAAACTGGCAGACACCACCGGTAGTCAGGCAAAATTCATACCTGATGTGACTATGGCCGCCCATTACTATCCCTACGGTTCAATGTTGCCCGGGCAGGCAAAAAGCACAGAAAACTACGATTTTGGCTACCAGGGCCAGGAAAAAGATGATGAACTAAAAGGTACAGGCAATGCTTATTATTTTGAAGAACGTATGTATGACCCCAGAGCGGCAAGATGGCTGAGTGTAGACCCAAAAGCTCAGAAATATCCCGGGCAGTCACCCTACAATGCTATGGCAGGAAATCCAATAAAGTACATTGATCCTGATGGAATGGAACCGAGAGTTAATGAAGAAACTTCCAACTCTTCTTCTGCTATCAGAAATAATTTTAGATTTAATGAAGATTGCAGAGATTGCGGGATCGATAGAATTAGCCAATCTGAATCTGAAACAACAACAGTAAGAAATGATCAGGGAGGCTTTGTATACAGCATGAATACAGTAGTGACCACAAGTGTAATAATCGGCGAAGAAGGCAATATAGAAGAAATAAACAGAAATACGCTGACTACTGTTCAAACTGGCGCTGGACATTCTGACGTTACTCAATTTACTGATAATGAACAAATATCATTAAATGAAACAAATACGAATTTTCAAGATGCAGTGAATAATGTAGCTCAGATTAAAAGAGAAACTGGTAAAAGTCCAACACAGTTAGCAGCAATTGAAAATGAAAATACATCAGATATCGCAGAAACAATAGGGAGCATAGCTACTGTAGGAGGTTTTGCAATTAGCTTTATTCCAAGTCCATACACCTCAGCCGGTGGCAGAGTTGTTGGTGGGATTGGAGTAATATCTTTAGGTGTATCATCAACAAACGAAACTAATCCTGAGAAAATAACAATAGAACATTAGCGACTGATCCATTTTTTAAAAATTATTCAGTCATAAAATATCTGTTGCTTTTATGAGAAAATGCGCTAAACACCTATCACGGCTTATAGTTTTTCATAAGGCTGCCAATGCGCCTGCTGTAAGCTTATTATAATAGTAACTATATCGTGGCTGCATCTCTTCCAGAAACTCAATGCCCAGCCGC
>JBNJGK010000028.1:22628-26920 GCA_051747665.1 Bacteroidota bacterium
ATAGTTTTTCATAAGGCTGCCAATGCGCCTGCTGTAAGCTTATTATAATAGTAACTATATCGTGGCTGCATCTCTTCCAGAAACTCAATGCCCAGCCGCGATGCTCTTGTAAGATCCGGGTCATCTTTGCCTAAAGCTTTGGCGGTTTGCGCAGTAAATGCATCCGCAAAGGCACATCTCCATGAATTTTCATCATAAAGCTGATGATAAATATCGCGGGCATGAAGCGCAAGGTCGTAACTCTTTCTGTATTCACTCTTCAGAAAATAAAACTCTGCATGCGTAAGCAAGTATTCAGCCACTCGCTTATGGGGTTTGTCGTAGGCGCTTTGTAATACTTCTCCCACTTTTTGTAATAAAGTGTCTGCTGCATCAAACTCTCCGTTATCAAGATAAGCCTGCGCAAGTAACCTTTCGGTAATAGCAACTGTGGCATTTTTCCTGCCATAGGATGCATATTCAAACTCCAGAACTTCATGCAACAGCTTTTCAGCTTTTGCACTATTGCCTAATAATAAAAGATTCATGGCAATATTGTATTTCGTAACACTTATGGTAGATTCTGCATCAGGATATTTTTCTTCTTTTATTCGTAAACCCTTTTGATGATGTAATAAGGAGCTATCCAAAATACCAAAATTCTTATAAATAACACCTAATGTATTATGACGATAGGCTACCTCTATATGTTGCCTGCCATAGTTTTCAATGGCAAGGTTTAAGGCCTTTTTCCCATGAAATATAGCCGAGTCAAAGTTTTGTTGCTCAGAATAAGCTAATGACAAATGCCGGTTTGGACTAATCAGTTTTTCTGAAAACTCCCCAAAAGTCTTTTGACTTAAACTGATAAAACGTTTCGCATAGGTGATAACTTTATTATATTCCCCCAATTTATCGTAAAGATGAGCAAGCTTATTTAATACATTGATATAATATCCATTTTCAACAGAATTAGATACTTCATTAATTTCCAAGGCATCTATGAGTAGCCTTTCAGCTTTTTTAAACTCGGATAGATTAATGTAAACCTCACCAAGCATCGATTTTGTAATTGCTATATGTTTGCGAACCTCAGGCGTGCGCTTTTTTTGCTCCAGCCTTTCCAACGATTGACTGTAGTACTTTGCAGCCTTATGAAAATCGCGGGTTGTACCATATATTCTGCCAAGCAAATCCAGATCCCAGGTTAATCGGTCATTCTCTACCCCCGGATTAAGAGAGTCTATTGCAATTGCTTTTTGAATATAATACTTAGCGCTATCAACATTATAATCTTCATGAATATAAGTGGTCGCCAGCTTGTTAAAAAGTCTGGAATACTGTATGTCATCAACATCATCATGATGATCCATTATCTTACGGGCCCGGTTCAACGCTTCAAGGCTTTTTTGATGATGATCCCGCGACCGCAAGACATCCGCAAGTGTAATTAAAATATCTGCCTTAGTGGTGGTATTTTCAATGTTATAAGCATCCAAACCGGAATAAGCCATTAATAAGACGCTATCCAGGAACTTCGCCTCATGTTTACTATCAGATTGATAGGGATCAGTTTCATAAAACAGATTTTTTAAATAGTTTAAACTCGCTTCTGAGCTTTCTGCAGCCTGTTCGGCTTTAATTGCATTTGCCTCAGCAATATTCCGCTGATTTGTTAATGACCGCGTATGATATAACGTTAAAGCGCTGGTTAAGAAAACAAAAACCAGAAACGCTCTTGAAAACAAGGGATTTCTTTTTGTGAACTTTTTAATTAAATACGGAATTGAGTTAGAATAAATGTGAACCGGACGGTTTGCCAGGTAATCCTCCAGGTCATCCTGCAAAGCTGTAACGGACTGATATCTTTCTTCAGGGTTTTCGGCCAGGGCTTTTTTAAGAATGGCCTGCAATTCATTGTCGATTTGTTTGAGCATTGGATACTTACCGTATAAACCGGGATCATTTTTTCGAACTTCGTTCGGCAAGCTTATATATTCACCAAAATCACTTTCTGGCAAAGTTCCTGCAAGCATTTCATAGAAAACCAATCCTAACTGGTAAATATCGCTTGAAATGTCTACCGGATGATGCTTTAGCATTTCCGGGGATGCATATTTTCTGGTGACAAATAAAGCCTGAAAATCCGTATCTTTCGTTTCGCGACTTATACTATCTGCCACCCCAAAATCCAATAACTTTATATGACCGTTAATATCCACAAAAATATTTTGCGGTTTAAGGTCTTTATGAATAATTAGGTTTTTATGAGCAAAAGAAACCGCCTTGCAAATAGTTAAAAACAATTGAATGCGCTCTTGCTGATTGTAATTTTTTTGCTCCACAAATTCATTAACCGGCCACCCTTCTACATATTCCATAACATAATAGGGCTGTCCACCTGGCAACATCCCGCCATGAAAAATTTTTCCAATATTCGGATGATTGAGGCTGGCCAGAATCATTTTCTCCTGTTTAAAATAATCAATGTGTAGTTCAGAGTCCAGCCTTGCATCCATAACCTTAATCACCACAGTTTGCTCAAACCCTCCTTCAATTCGCTCTGCAAGATAAATCTGCGACATCCCTCCCCGGTTGATAAGAGCAGATACCCGGTATGAGCCTACCTCATCACCCGGCTCTAAATAGTGTTCATCTACTTTGGCATTATCAATGCTTTGCACCATTTCTGAAAACCAGTTTTCAGCATCATCTTTATTATCCAGAAGGTCATTTATAAAACCAGTCATTTCCGGATGCTTACTGGCAGCGGTGCGAAGTATAGTTTCAAAATCCAGGTTACTATCGTTTTCCTCTTCTAAATATTCCAGTATCGTATTTAAATACTTTTCTGAGTCTTGCATAACGGATAAATTTCATCTGGTTAAAACAATGAAAGATTGTTTTTTATTGAGTAACTGAAAATAATATATTCAATTGTTTTATAAATAGTTATATAAGCATTCTTGAGTTTACAAATACCATGATGGGATCATTAATAATCAAACCCCGAGACCATCGTAGCGTTTAATTTCATTATAGAGCCAGAGCTTTCCCATAGTCCAGTTTCTTTTCACTGTAGCAGGCGATAAGTCAAGCATTTCGGCAGTTTCCTTAATCGTTAGCCCGGTATAAAAACGATATTCAATCACTTTACTTACAGTAGAAAATCTTTTCTCCAGCTTTTTCAGGGCTTTTTCAAGCGCTTCCACATCATATGCCGTATTCTCAGGCATTTCCATAAATCCTTCATCAGTTTGCACTTCTTCAGAACTACGCTTTTGCGCCAATTTCTTCCGGGCGCTGTCTATCAGAATCTGCCGAATAACTTTGGCTGCCAAAGAGAAAAAATGACGTCTGTTTTCCCAGTTCATCGAAGCGTTGCTGCCCAGCAGTTTTAAATAAGCTTCGTGTACCAAAGCAGTAGTGTTTAATGTCTGATAATCTATGTGATGAAAACGGATATTATGCGCTACCTTTTTAAGCTGATGGTAAACAGCTTTGAATAGCTTATCATAAACCTGCTTATCTCCGGATTTATACCTCTGCAGCAATGATGTAATCTCCTGATTCGAATGATACAGTTCTTCCATAACTTTTAATCTAACCCTTAACTAATAAAAAATCATAACCCTCTGCTGCATTCCTTATAACACGAATTTATTAATAGTGTTTAGTTATGTAAGAGTAAAACCCGCTTATTATAGCCTGACGCTCACTCCAACCCGAACTACTGGATTATCATATGGAGAATTTGCAGTATCATTTAAGTTATAAAGTAGTAAAATGTGGGCATTGACTTTATTACTCAATGGGGCATTATAACCGCCTCCTATAAAATAGCTTTCCACTTTAGTGTTTTCATATTCATTCCCTCCTCCTTGTGGTTCAAATCTATAATTCAAAAGTTCATATTCTCCATGCAGAAACAGATAATTCAAAAGATCAATGTTTTTGCTTTGAAGCTGATAACGGGTAAATGCTCTTCCACCATAATATGAAGACACAAATTTGCTGTCTAATAAAGTGTAGCGGTAATATTTATACGTGGCGCCAATTCCTGCTGACCAATTGTTTGTAAAATAATAGCCTGCCATAGGGGAAACATCGATTAAGGTAACTGTTCCGAATTGCAATCCCAGATTGCCACCAACAAAAAAACTTCCTGCTCTGTTATCATTTTGTTCTTTATTCTGAGCTAAGGAAACAATACTCAATAAAAGTATGATTCCTGTCAGTAATAGTCTATTTTTAATCATAACCTTGATTTATAATGTCTAAAGTGTGTCTTTGAAAATTATTTCGTATAACCC
>JBNJGK010000029.1:0-19858 GCA_051747665.1 Bacteroidota bacterium
TAATTCATTGTAATTTGTGGTCATTGGGTTTAAAGGTGACTGGAATAAATTAGTTGGCAATGGGCGGTTGGCAAATATGTAATGTCATTTTTTGTCATTATAAGTATTTCATTTGGCTTGCAATGTGATGAAAGATTGATTAACTTAGTAGGTTGGTAACGGGCTATGTCACTTGTTCTTGCAGAGCATGGTGATAACCGGTGAAATTGGCCTGGCGTTAATTTATAAGGTTGTCAGAGAAGATACTCATGATAAAAATGATGCTTAGATCTGCACTGATGCCGTAGATGGAATAATCACGCTACTGATTTGTTCTTATCAGGAAATCATATTATGATGAAATTGCTTTAAAGAAAGAAGCAAAAATAAACCCCCCAGATAAAAAAGGATGAATCGGCTATTTAACGAAGATAGCAAGCAGGAAAGTAATACCAAAGCAGATGAATATATGGAATGTAAGAAATAATACTTCTTTATTTATTTATCAATTCAAATCTGTTTTAATTATGAAAAAAGTTAATATTTCCATTGTTTTCCTGCTTTTCTCCTTGATGATAAATGCCCAGACACCCCCTGATACTGTCTGGACGATGAAGTACGGGGGAAATGACCAGGAAGAAGCATACGCTGTGGAGCCAACCATGGATGGAGGATTTATCATGGCCTCTAATACTAAAACATTTGGATCTGGTTTATGGGACGCCTGGCTTATTAAAACCGATGCTGTGGGTAACCTGGAATGGTCTGAAACCTACGGTGGATCGGGAATTGACAACATTTATGATGTAAAGCAAACACCCGACGGAGGTTATATCGTTGCCGGACGAACAGATCAAGACGGAAGCAGCTATTCCATGGTTTGGCTGATTAGGACCGATGCCATGGGTGATACTTTGTGGACTAAAACTTTTGGTGAGAATGATAAAGCTGAGTTGGCCAATTCTGTAGAGATTACAAATGATGGCGGTTTTATCATTGCAGGTATGAAAGAAGTTGAACCATATGATGATCCGCATGAGGAGTTTTGGCTCATCAAGACGGATTCTGATGGTAACCTGCTCTGGAGCAGGACTCACGGAGGTGCGGGATATGATGCTGCCTTCTCAGTCAAGCAATCCAGTGATTTAGGATTTATTATTATAGGCACCACAGAAGTTCCTTTAAGTCTGGAGGATATTCGGTTAGTTAAGACGAATCAGGACGGAATGCTGGAATGGGAAAAAACTTATGGAGGGTTATTCAATGATGCCGGTTTGGATGTGATTCAAACACAAGATGGCGGATATATGCTTACCGGAAAAATCCAAAGTGCAGTTTGGGATCCTTTTGATATGTGGGTGATAAAGACCGATGAAGATGGCAACCAAATTTGGGATAACCTTTTTGGTGGTTCAGCAATGGATATGGGTTATGCTTTGACAGCCGATCCGGAAAGCGGCTATTTGCTGGCGGGCATAACTACTACGCCAGGCACGGGCAATGCCAACGGTTGGTTGGTAAAAATTGATGAGGATGGCAATGAAGAATGGACAAAACCCATAGGCCCATCAGACATGGATCGCTTCAGGGATATTGCCATCACAGCAGATGGTGATATAATCCTTGCGGGTGATGCCGGTACTTTTGACAATACGGATGCATGGCTTGTAAAAGTTGATTATACCGTTGGAATATTTGAAAATAGTACCGACAGATACGATTTACATGTCTTCCCAAATCCTGTTGTCAATCAGTTCAATGTATATTTTTCATCGCCTGAGCAAAACATGGTATCATTAAAATTATATAATTTACAAGGAAAAGCCCATAGATCTCTGCATCATGGGTTTGTTTCAGGTAAAAAACAGGTTTCATTATCTGCTGATGGTTTGCCTGACGGAGCCTACATTCTTTTACTCAAAACCGATGGAAGGATTGTTGCTTCAAGAAAAATTGTTGTTAAAGCTGCTTCATGTTTAAGATAAGTAGTTTACTTAATTTATTAAAATTTGGGGTGTCCTCCTGAAGAAATAACTACTTCCAGTCGAACTGGCCATCCCAGTTTCTTGCTTTGCTGGTATTTCCATTTAAATAGGCAACAGATAATTAGCCTTGGCTCCCGAGGCTTCGGGACTTCAGCTGACGGAAAACAAGAGCTTGCCATCACGATCACGGGACATTAGTCCCCTCTCCTCGGCGTTGATTCCCGGGGCTTAAGTCCGGTGTACTCTACTGCAGCATTCCTACCGTTGGCTACCCCGAAAGCTTTCAGGGGAACGGCAAAGGATAGAAGACCTGTAATCAAGTACAAATTAATTGGCTCATGATTCCCTCAGTACACCAAAAAAACACACCAAACCTTAACGTTCAGTGTGCTTTTATCATTTCTGCCTGGCTCTTCTTTAGCTTTTCTTTTTGACCTGGATGTGCAGCTCGTTGAGTTGTGCTTCGCTGATGGTGGATGGCGAGTCGATCATGACGTCGCGTCGGGCGTTGTTTTTCGGCGGTAAGTTTAAAAACAGTCTGTTTCCTCATCAGAATATCCAGGTATTGATGCTTTGATATACGAATACAAAAGTGCTGCCACAAACACAGAAATTGGGAAAAAGCAATCTTTTACAACCATTTATTCGCCCAGAATAAACTGTTGGTAGTTTTCAATTGAAATGAGCTGATAAGTGCTGTTTGGATAAGCTTTTGCAAATTTCTGCGGTGCTTTTTGCCGGCCTTTGGGTTTATATTTAAATTCAAAGGCCGAAATTTTATTATCTATTTCTTCTATGTAGTCAATTTCATTTCCTGAATGTGTTCTCCAGAAATACATATTCGGATTTCTCTGAACAGATTGGTTGAGTTTTATTCTTTCGGAAATCAGAAAATTTTCCCACAAACCTCCTATATCCTGACGTATTGCCAACTCATTGAAATTACTTATCAAACTATTCCTTACCCCCACATCATAAAAATATATCTTGAATTTCTTTGAAATTTCACTTCTCAGATTGCGGCTAAAAGCGTGCATTCGAAAAAGAACAAATGCCTTTTCCAGCATATCAATATATCTTTCAACAGTGTCTCTATTCAGTTGCAACGACACTGCCAATTCGTTTAACGAAACCTCAGAGCCTACTTGCAAAGCAATCATCTGCAATAGTTTGGTAAGTATTTTTGGTTTTCTGATTGTTTCAAATTCGAAAATATCTTTGTACAAGTATTTTCCGGTTAGGTTATCCATCAGCATTCTGGCCTCGTTATCAGCATAGTCTAAAATTTCGGGATACATCCCAAACCGCAGTCTTTGTTCAAGGAATGTTTGGAACTCAAACCGCTTGATATGTGGCGTCATTTCCAGAAATGAAATTGGATACAGAATAAACTCAAGTGCTCTGCCCGTTAGTGGTTCATTTACCTTTGATGACAAATCAAAACTACTTGAGCCCGTAGCTATGAGCTGAATATCTGGATAACTATCATGTAGCAATTTCAAAACTAAGCCAATATTATCCAGCCTCTGTGCTTCATCAAAAACTACCAGTTTTGAATTGCCAATCATAGATTTGAGATGCGCTGGCTCAAGTTTATCAAGAGAATTCTGAACTGAATACGCCTCACAATTTAAATACAGGGATTTATCAGGATACTTGTCTAAAATCTCTTTCATCAGAGTTGTTTTCCCTACTTGCCTGGCTCCAAATACTATCAGCACCTTGTTCCTGAACAACCAATGCTTTAGAACACTAAAAAGACTCCTTTTTATGTATTTCATCATATAAAAATTAATGTCTAAACAACAAATTTAACTATAATATTGATGGTAAACCAGCAAAAATATTATTAAAATTGTTGGTGATACCAACAATTTTAAATTTATATAACGATAAAATAGGGTTGCAACATTTAACTTCTCATATCATAATATTCTGCGGGCTCTCTTTTTCTCCTGTAATAACCAAAAAAAGCACACCAAACCTTAACGTTTAGTGTGCTTATCTCATTTTTGCCTGAATCTTCTTTTAGTCTTTCTTTTTGATTTAAACGCTTTCAGGAGCTGCGCACGCTAAAAGGAAGTCTATCAGTGTTCTAAAATGACCTGACAGCGTCGACAGACCTGTCAGCGTCTGGTTTTTGTAAAACTTTATGTAGTTTATTTCCATATCAAAAAACACACGGTATCATCCGGTTCGTTGCTTTCATGTAGTCGGGATAATCGCTAAAGTGCGCTGTGAGTAGTCCTTCTTCGTAGCGTAGTTTTATTACTAAGTTTATGGTTAATATCAGCATCACAATAAAACGAAAGAGAGTAAAATGATCTATCAGAAGGGGTGTAAGCGCCAGAAGTATCGATGTGTACATCGGATGGCGGATGAATTTGTAAGGGCCGTGTGTGATAAGCACACCGGTTTCTTTCACAACAGGACGGATGTTAAAATTGCCGGGGCGCATGATGTAGATGGCATACAGTCCCAGTGTGATGCCTGCGATCTCAGCAAGGAGCAGGTACCACGTGCCGGCAAGCAGGGGGCCCGAAGCAGCCATCACCCCGATAGCGGCAAACTGAATAGTAACTAACACGTTGGAATACACTTTTGACATGAATGCGGATGTTTTGACTTACGATTAAAGAAACAACCATTCCGGCAGATAGTTTGCAATTACTGCTGCTGTCCTGAACAGCCCGGGCGTAATAGGAGCAGCAGGGCAGAAGGGTTGCAATCCCCGCAAGGGGATAGCGACCCTGAGAATAAACCAGGGCATATCACATACCAGATTAACGAAAGAAGCATCATTATACAGGTTTTCCAGAATTTGCTACATTTGTTTTCTACACAAACAATTTAAAATTATGCATTGGATAGACGCTACCATTTTTATTGTTTATATGATTCTCATGCTGGGTGTGGGCTACTATTTTCTGAGGAAAAACAAAAACCCCGATGATTATTTTGTGGGTGGAAGGAAAATGAAGAGTCTGCACGTTGGGCTTAGTGTCGTGGCCACTGACGTGGGAGGCGGCTTTTCTATCGGGTTGGGCGGACTTGGTTTTGTGATGGGAATTGCAGGCTCCTGGATGCTTTTCACGGGCTTGATTGGTGCCTGGCTTACGGCCGTGGTTTTAATCCCGAAGGTAAGTCGTTTGAGCAAGAAATATCACTTTTATACCTTTCCCCAGATTTTTGAGCATTATTACGGGCGCAATGTAGCCTTGCTGGCCGGAATTATATCTGCTATCGGCTATATGGGTTTTACCAGCTCACAGATACTGGCGGGCGCTAAGCTGGCTTCGGCCACGTTCGTAAACCTGGATATGACTACTGCGTTGTATCTGATGGGTGTTATTGCAGTAGTTTATACTGTAATGGGAGGACTGAAAGCCGTAATTTTCACCGATACTATTCAGTGGATTATTTTGATGGGCGGACTGATTTTTATTGGCATTCCGATAGCCTTTGTAAAAATAGGAGGGATGGAAGCCATTCGTGATACAGTAAGCACAGGGCATCTTGACTTGTTCAACCTCACGTGGCAAACGTTTTTGAATTGGGTGGTTACCATCATCCCTATTTGGTTTGTGGGGATGACGCTTTATCAGCGGATTTATTCCACGCCCGATAAAAAAACAGCCCAACGGGCATGGTATACTGCCGGACTTTTTGAGTATCCTGTGATGGCGTTTATGGGTGTTTTGCTGGGATTATTTTCGCGCGTGGCAGTAGACCATGGCATGTTTACCGAACTCGGCTATGCTACGGCTGAAGGGCTGGATTCTGAAAAAGGGCTTCCGCTGCTGCTGCGCACTATTTTGCCGGTAGGACTCATGGGGTTGATGATGTCTGCGTATTTTTCAGCTATCATGTCTACGGCAGACAGTTGCCTGATGGCATCCTCAGGAAACATTGTCACAGACATCATCGGAAGGTTCAAAAAGCTGACCGGACAAAAATACATCCTGCGATTGTCGCAGATAGTCACCCTTATTGTGGGCGCTTTTGCCCTGTGGCTGGCCAGTAGTATGGAAAACGTACTGAACCTCATGCTTTACTCGTATGCGTTTATGGTTTCGGGGTTGTTTATTCCGGTATTGGGAGCCTATTACGGCAAAAAGCACAATCCGGTGGCAGCCATTACAGCGATGTTTTTCGGCGGGGGTACCACGCTTGTGCTTACGGTAACCGACCTGCCACTGCCGCTGGATCTGGATCCCAACATCTTCGGAATCACCGTATCGGCGATCTTCTTTGTGGTGGCCACCTGGCTGCTGCCGTCTCAAAACAGGTATGTGGCGGATGTGTAATTGCTTATTCAGGATGAACCTTACGACTCCAGGAAGCGCTGTTTTCTTTTTGTGCTTTCTGGATTTCCATAAGGTGTAATTCCATATCCGCGTAAAGCAGTTCCATATTTTTAACAGAAGCGGCTGAAACGGCAACAGCCATTTGTACACCTTTAATTTTTCGGATTTTGCTTAACAGGTTGCGCTTAGCCTCATCGCTTTGTATAGCATCAATAATGAGAAAAAAATCTACATTCTTCAATGCCGGAATAGCTTTTTTTTGCTTCTGCGCAGAATTGGATACCATGAACCAGTTGTTTTTCGTTGGAGCATGAACGCAGTGATAAAAAGCCAGTTGCAGTACGTTTTTTTCAGTAAGGTAGTAGGGCAGATCGTTTTGTTGTGCGAAGTCTACTCCGAGGCTTTTGTTAATATGGTGAATTAGTCTGTATCCGGCAAGCGTTGAGTTTATACCAATCAAGGATAACTCCTCGTGAGAACTGTATTCAAGTGTAAATTTTTTTCCGGGCATGGTCTCGGTTTTTTACGAAAATGGGCTTTTTTTCTGATTTTCGCAAGCAGGAAGGATTATTCTTCTTCAGCTTCACCTTTTTCAACCAGTTTGTTCCAGCCTTTTTCAGCGATAATTTTTTCAGCGCCCTTGATAGAGAAATCTTTAGCCGTGCCGTAAGATTGGTTGTCAATCATCAATTCTACCACATATTGCTTGCTGTGTCCGTTTCCTTTTTCCTCGAGCATGTTAAAAGCCACATCCCGGTGGTTTTTTTGTCCCCATTCAATTAAGCGGCTTTTATAGTTTAGCTCTTCGTGTTCTATTTTATCAATATCCAGGTGAACTTTTATAATGTTATTGATGAAAATACTTTTGGCGAAAGAAAAACCCTTATCCAGATATAAGGCGCCTATAAAGGCTTCGAAAGCATCTCCCTTAAATGATTTGCTTTGGGTTGGCGATTCGAGGTTTGCCTGAATCAAGTTGTGCAGACCGAGCTTTACGGATAGTTTGTTCAACTGGTTTCGGCTTACCAGCCGCGAGCGCATTTCCGTCAGGAATCCTTCGTCTTTATAAGGGTAAAGCTTGAAAAGAAAATCAGCTACGATTGCGCTAAGGATTGCATCGCCCAGGTATTCGAGCCGCTCGTTTGACAGATAATTTTCATTTTGCTTTCTGATGGCGGATTTATGCTTGAAGGCGAGCTTATACAAAAAAATATTTCCGGGATAAAACCCGAAAATATTTTTTATGGCATGATATAATTGTTTATGGTTTGAAAAATAAAACTTAACGGGTTTAATTCTTTTCAAAGCCAATTATTCATTCTTAAATTTTCTGAATGCGATAGATGCATTATGCCCGCCAAAACCAAATGTATTGCTAATGGCAACATTAACTTCACGGTCAATCGCTTTGTCCCCGAAAGTAAAATTCAAATCATTATCAATTTCCGGGTCATCAGTAAAGTGATTAATAGTTGGTGGAATTTTATCGTATTTAACCGATAAGATTGTAGCTATAGCTTCAGCAGAGCCTGCAGCTCCCAACAAGTGTCCGGTCATCGACTTGGTTGAGTTGATGTTGACTTTATAAGCATGCTTCCCGAACAGGTCAAGAATGGCTTTAGGTTCGGCAACATCACCAACAGGTGTTGAAGTACCGTGAGTATTGATGTGGTCTACTTTCTCCGGTTTGATTTCGGCTTCCTCCAGGGCGTTTTTCATCGCAATGCGGGCGCCTCTTCCTTCGGGATGAGTAGCTGTCATGTGGTGTGCATCTGCGGTTAATCCGCAACCCACCACTTCGGCATATATTTTTGCACCTCTAGCCAGCGCATGGTCAAGGTCTTCCAGAATGAGGGCGCCACCACCTTCTCCCAATACAAAACCATCGCGGTCTTTATCAAACGGTCTTGAGGCGGTTTTTGGGTCATCATTCCTTACGGAGATAGCATGCATGGCGTTGAAACCGCCAACGCCGGCAGGCGTAATAGCAGCTTCTGAACCACCGCAGACAAAAAAGTCGGCTTTCCCTAAACGGACAAGGTTAAATGCATCAGAAATGGAGTGTGCCGAAGAGGCACATGCCGAAACTGTGGCATAGTTAGGACCCCGCAGTCCATATTTGATGGAAATATGACCTGCGGCGATATCCGCAATCATTTTGGGAATGAAAAACGGATTGAACCTCGGGGTACCGTCGCCCTTAACGAAATTGCCTACTTCTTCTGTGAAAGTTTCCAGTCCGCCGATTCCTGATGCCCAAATTACACCGGCCCGGTCTTTGTCGATGTTGTCCAGGTTGACACCTGAATCGGTAAGGGCCTCGTCAGCAGAAATAATCCCGTATTGGGCATACTTGTCCAGTTTACGGGCCTCCTTGCGGTCGAGGTAGTCTTTCACATTAAAATCTTTGACCTCACACGCAAATTTGGTTTTGAATTTGGAGGTGTCAAAATGAGTAATCATTGATGAGCCACTAACCCCATTAAGCAAAGCGTCCCAATAATCGGGCACATTTTTACCTAATGGAGTTATGGCTCCCAGACCAGTTACAACTACGCGTTTTAACTTCATCCAGCTAATTTGGTTTATTTTGTGTTATCTTCAATATAAGAAATGGCATCACCCACGGTGCCGATTTTTTCAGCTTGGTCATCCGGGATAGCAATATTGAATTCTTTTTCAAATTCCATGATCAATTCAACGGTATCCAGGGAATCCGCGCCTAAATCATTTGTGAAGCTTGCCTCGTTGGTTACTTCGTTTTCGTCAACGCCAAGCTTGTCAACGATGATTGCTTTTACTCTTGTTGAAATATCAGACATTTTTTCTCCTTTTTTTTGATTAACAGCCTGCAAAGAAATAAATTTATCTCTTTAAAAACAAAGAAAAAAATAAAATTATTTCTCACAAAACCTTATAATAGTTTAATTTTTAAATGCTTATTTTTGAACCCTACAAACTACGAAGATAATGCCTTTTGGAAAATCAATCCATAAATCACTAAAATTATTTTCTAAAAATGTATAAATGCCCGTTTTTCCTTGCATATTTTAACAAACGAACCACTGTACCCGTCTGCGTTTTCTGCATAAAACTTTTCCTGTGTGTTTCTAAGGTACCTTCATTGATGAAGAGTTGTCGGGCAATTTCCTTGTTCGTTTTATCATCGGCGATGAGTATTGCAATTTCTTTTTCAGGATGCAGGCATCCGCGTCAGGACTAATAACCTCGTGTATCACTGAAGATAACCAAACGATAGATGCTATAGCATCCATAGAGTACGATAAGGTGGAATTGCAGGAAACAGAATATAACATCAAGGTCATACTACGTGCTGAGACGAATGCCAGCTCTTTCCCAAAAGCCTCCGGCCAGAGGGCAGGAGGCTTTGCCGGTTTTCTGAAGAGTTCAATAATGATTTCTGATTTTCGCATTGGATAACCGTTGATTTGGTAATAAAAGCACTTTCGTTCTTTTTTGTAATTTCGTTTCAAAATATCCATATAACCATGAAACGAATTGCTCTTTTTGCTTCAGGTTCGGGCACGAACGCTGAAAATATCATCCGGTATTTCTTTTATCATGAAACGATTACCGTCTCGGCGGTTTTTACGAACCGTGCAGATGCGCCCGTTTTACAAAAGGCTAAAAAGTACGGCGTTCCCTCAGTTGTGTTTTCCCGCAAAGAACTGTATGAGGAAAACCGCGTGCTGCGATTGCTTTCCGATGTAAAAGCTGATATGGTTGTGCTGGCTGGATTCCTGTGGTTGATACCGAAAGAAATCATCCGGCAGTATCCCGGAGCCGTTATAAACATCCATCCAGCTTTACTGCCTGATTACGGGGGCAAAGGGATGTATGGTAAGAAAGTCCATCAGGCGGTTATCGACAACGGCGATAAGGAATCAGGCATTACGATACATTATGTCAACGAGAAGTATGATGAAGGAGATATTCTTCATCAGGAAAAATGCACTGTAGAAGAGCATGACACTCCCGAAACGCTGGCAGAAAAGGTACACAAACTCGAATACGAAGCTTATCCGCCCATAATTGAGTCGTTAATGATGGGTTTTGGAGCCTGAATAAATGCTGGACAAGTAGATTATCAAACTTTTTAAACTGAACTGATACAGCAATTTTTTAATTTTACATCCAAACTTAAAAAAATCAGGAAATGCAAAACAAAATTCAGTACAAATGCCCCAAGTGCGGAAATACACGTTATGAAACAGACATGATGAGGGCTACGGGTGGCGCTTTTGCCAAAATCTTTGATGTGCAAAACAAAAAGTTTACCGTGGTAACGTGTACAAACTGTGGTTACAGCGAGCTTTATAAAGGTAAAACCAGCGGACTGGGCAACGTTTTTGATTTCTTTACCAGTTAATAAGGTCATAATTTAGTATAAAAGACATATCTTACTATTTTTGCGCCATGGCAAAAAACAACGACGATCTATTCAAAAAAATCATTGCCCATGCTAAGGAGTATGGGTTTGTTTTTCAATCAAGCGAGCTCTATGATGGACTGAGCGCGGTGTATGACTACGGTCAGAATGGCGTAGAGCTGAAGAATAACATAAAAGATTATTGGTGGAAATCCATGGTGCAGTATCATGAAAATATTGTAGGACTGGATTCGGCCATTTTTATGCACCCACAGGTATGGAAGGCCTCAGGCCATGTGGATGCCTTCAACGATCCCCTAATCGACAACAAGGATTCCAAAAAGCGCTATCGTGCGGATGTTCTGATAGAAGACTATGTGGAAAAAATCCGCGGGAAAATTGAAAAGGAGATAAAAAAGGCCAAAAAGCGGTTTGGCGATGATTTTGATGAAGAACAATTTGTCAACACAAATCCCCGGGTTCAAAAATACAATGAACAAATCGAAACCATTATCAGCCGGATGGTGAAGGATTTGGAGAACGAGGATTTTGATGATCTGAAAAAGCTTATCGAAGAACTGGAAATTGCCTGTCCGGTCTCCGGCTCTAAAAACTGGACGGAAGTGCGGCAGTTTAACCTGATGTTCGACACTAAATTAGGCTCGCTAAGTGAAGGTTCCAACAAAATATATCTCCGGCCGGAAACGGCACAGGGTATTTTTGTCAATTACCTGAACGTGCAAAAAACCGGCCGCATGAAGCTTCCGTTTGGCATTGCCCAAATCGGGAAAGCTTTTCGGAATGAAATTGTGGCAAGGCAATTCATCTTCAGGATGCGGGAGTTTGAGCAAATGGAAATGCAGTATTTTGTAAAGCCCGGCACGGAGAAAGAATGGTTTGAATACTGGACGGATCAGCGCGTAAAGTGGCATAAGGCGCTGGGTATAGAGGATGAATATTATCGCTTGCATGAGCATGATAAGCTTGCTCATTATGCCAATGCCGCCTACGATATTGAGTTTAAATTCCCGATGGGCTTTAAAGAGCTTGAGGGCATTCATTCACGCACCGACTTTGATTTATCAGCACACCAGGACTTATCAGGCCGTAAAATCCAGTATTTCGATCCGGATACACAGGAAAGTTATGTGCCCTATGTTGTGGAAACGTCTATTGGGTTGGACCGCATGTTTTTAAGCGTGCTTACTTTTGCTTATAACGAAGAAACCCTTGATGACGGCTCTGAACGGATCGTGCTGAGAATTCCGCCGGCACTTGCGCCGATTAAAGCGGCTGTATTTCCGCTTACCAAAAAAGACGGACTTCCCGATAAGGCGCGTGAAATTATGGATACGCTTAAGTTTGATTTCAATTGCCAGTACGAAGAAAAAGACGCTATCGGAAAACGCTATCGCCGTCATGATGCCATCGGAACGCCTTATTGCATTACGGTAGATCATCAGACGCTGGAAGACAATACAGTAACAATCCGTGAGCGCGATTCAATGGAGCAGGAGCGGGTTCAGATTGATGAGCTGGAGCCTATTATCCGGAAAAAGTTGCGCATTAAGATGTAGCAGGTATTTTTCGGTTTGTTAACGTATCAAAGCGTATCATTTAAAGCAAATAATCCTGGTTTTTAAGTACTGATAACCAGATAAGTAATAGCAATACTTTGTGGATAAAGCAGCAGATTGATTATAATGCTAATAGAATTTGCTGCGATTTACTGCCTCTGTAAAATAATATTCACGCTCATCTCTCATTTTTTATATATTATAAACAAAAGAAAAGCAATAGATTACGGATAAAAATTAAAATTTATGAGTCGACTCATAAATTTTATATTAAATAGCGGGATTACCTCATAAATTTTTTATATTTGTGAAAAGCTATTGAAAAGTGGGAATATTAGAAAGAGAAATACAGAGTAAAATAGAGAATGTACTATACACCAGCAAAAAAATAGTCATTCTTTATGGTGCCCGGCAGGTCGGGAAAACCACATTGGTAAAAAATATTATTGATAATAATAATTTCAATGCCGAGTATTTCAATTGTGATTACCTGGATATTCAAACCATGTTCAGGCTTGAAAATGCGGAAAACTATGCTGACATAATAGGGAATCGTAACCTGCTGATTCTGGATGAGGCTCAGCGCATCAGCAATATTGGACATGTATTGAAAATTTTTGCTGATGAATTTCCTGACGTCCATGTTATTGCAACAGGCTCTTCCAGCTTTGAACTTTCAGGAAAAATAACTGAACCCTTAACGGGTCGTAAACGTACTTTTACGCTTTATCCGCTTTCGTGGAATGAACTTGTAAGTGGTAAAACATATACTGAGCAAAAAAGAATTTTAGAGCGGGTGCTCCGTTTTGGTTTGTATCCTTCAGTTGCATTGAAAAACCAGGAACAGGATATTGTAGATGAACTTGAGGAGATAACCAATAGCTATTTGTTTAAAGATCTGTTTTCATTTCAAACCATTAAGAAGCCTGAATTGGTGCATGACTTGGTACGTTTACTTGCTTTTCAGCAGGGACATGAAGTCTCATACAATGAATTAGCGCAAAAACTAAAGGTTGATCAGACTGTGATACAAAGATATATCGACATTCTGGAAAAAGCCTTTGTTATATTTCGTTTGCCGGCTCTGCGTAAGAATATGCGAAATGAAATTGGAAAAGCACGAAAAATTTACTTTTGGGATAATGGTATTCGCAACGCTTTAATAAAGAATCTGAACACTTTTGATTATCGTAATGATATGGGCCAACTATGGGAAGGTTTTTGTGTCATAGAACGGCAGAAATATCTTAGTTATAAAGGCGGTCTCAACCCCAACACCTATTTTTGGCGAACGTATGCAAAACAGGAAGTGGACTATATTGAAGAAAAAGGAGGGTCTTATAGCGCGTTTGAATTTAAATGGTCTGAATCCAAAAAAACTTCTTTACCAGAATCTTTTAATAAGTATTATCCGAAAAATACTTTTCAGGTTATAAACCCTGCTAATTTTCTTTCCAAATTGTTTGGAGATTGAAGAGGAGAAAAATAAAGACACCAATTATTAATTGTTGTGGTTTATAACTGCAATACATCATCAATTCATACTCCAACAGACTTAGCCCAACTCTATTATTCTTTTTCGTCGCTATTGTCTTGAGGTGGGGGAGGTTGTTTTTCGTTGAACTCGTTCATCGTGCGTTCTATGCCCATCATTACAAAAGAGATGCACATTTCAACGGCTTTATTTACTTTGGGTTTAAGCTCTTCTATTTCTTCCTTTGACCAGCGAGAAAGGACATACTCAACCTGGTATCCTTTGGGGAAATCATATCCAATTCCAAAACGCAGGCGTGGAAACTGGATTGTTTGTAATATTTCAATAATGTGCGCCAGTCCGTTGTGTCCGCCGTCGCTTCCTTTCTTTTTCATGCGCAGCAATCCCAGAGGAAGCGAGACGTCATCCACGATAACCAGGGTTTGTTCTGTTGAGATATTTTCTTGTTCCTGCCAGTAGCGGACGGCTTTCCCGGAAAGGTTCATATAAGTGGATGGCTTGAGCAGGATTACCGTACGGCCTTTGATTTTTATCGTACAAACATCTCCGTATCGCTGGGTTTTCCATACACCTTTCTTTTTCTGTGCCAGGACATCCAACACATCAAAACCGATGTTATGTCGCGTACCGGCGTATTTTTCACCGGGATTTCCAAGTCCGGTGATTAGATATTTATCCATAATAAAGTCTTTAAAAAAAAGGGTGCATAAGGTTTTATCCCGATACACCCTTTTAAATATTTAACCAAAACGCAGTTTATTCTTTTTCGCTTTCGGTATTTTCCTGGTCACCACCTTCTGCAGCTCCTTCTTCTCCGGAAGCTTCTTCGCCTTCAGCGGCGCCTTCTTCACCTTCTTCCTCTTCTTCAATTTCCATATCAGCACCCATAGCTGCCATGGCACGAGCAGATTTAATGGCAATTACCACACTGTTAGTAGGATCAAGGAAAGTAAGCTTGTCATAAGCTACTTCATTGACCTTAATTGTGTCGTTTACATCCATATTGGATACATCCAGATCAATCGTCGCCGGAATGTCGTTAAGCAATCCTTTTACCTGCAGTTTTCTGCGGTTCATGTAAAGCTTTCCACCTTTTTGCAGTCCTGGTGCTGAGCCCATTGCCTTCACAGGGATAGTCACCGTGAAAGGCTTGTCCTCAAACACTTCCAGAAAATCGATATGTATTACTTTATCGCTTACCGGATGAAACTGAACTTCCTGAACAATGGCCTGATGTTCTTTGCCGTCTATGGTCAGGTTGTATAAAAACACATCCGGATTCCAGATCGTTTTTACCAATTCTTTATTTTCCAATGTAAATTGTTTCTGTTCTTTACCTCCGTAAATAACAGCGGGCACACGCCCTTCTCTGCGATGTTTTTTAGCATCTTTTTTCCCTACGTTCTCTCTCAGAGAACCGCTCAACGATACTGTCTTCATAAAATGATTTAATTAAAGTTTATAATAGTTATAAAATTGTGTCCTGATTTTTCAAATTTTCAAACCTGAAGATTGAACTGATGGATTCATCATGTCTCACTCTTCTGATTACTTCACCAAAAAGGTCTGCCGTAGAAAGCACTTTTATTTTGTCTGATTTTTGCTTCAGCGGAATGGTATCTGTAACAAAAACCTCTATAAAAGGAGAGTTTTCTATACGTTCCAAAGCATCTCCGGACAAGATGGGATGCGTAGCCACGCCTCTGACGCTGTTGGCTCCTTTTTCCATCATAAGCCGTGCTGCTTTTGTGATGCTACCGGCCGTATCAATGATGTCATCTACTAAAATAATGTCTTTTCCTTCCACTTCTCCTACAACAGCCATCGTTTCTACGGCGTTGGGTTTTGCGCGCTGTTTGTAACAGATTATAAAATCAGTTTCCAGCACTTTTGCATAAGAGGCGGCTCTTTTCGTTCCGCCCGTGTCGGGTGATGCCATGCTGATACGTGGCAGGTTTAAGGCTTTAAGCTGAGGTACGAAAATTGATGAAGCAAATAGATGATCCACCGGAAATTCAAAGAAACCCTGAATTTGATCGGCATGCAAATCAATCGTAATGATGCGGTTGACACCGGATGCCGAAAGTAAATTAGCAATGAGCTTAGAAGCAATAGAGACGCGCGGCTTGTCTTTGCGGTCTTGACGGGCAAAGCCAAAATAAGGAATAACAGCTACAATATTGCGCGCTGAAGCACGCTTGGCCGCATCAATGATCATCAACAACTCAAAAAGGTTATCAGCCGGCGGGAATGTAGATTGGATGATAAATATATCGTTTCCACGAATGTTTTCTTCAAAAGAAGGCTGAAATTCTCCATCAGCAAATTCTACTACATTAACATTCCCAAGTTCTTGACCATAGCTTTTGGCAATTTTTTCGGCCAGATATTTTGTTGCTCTTCCTGCAACAATGTTGACTTCGTTAGACATGGTTTTTGTTTTTTCTTCGCCCGTGAAAACAGGGTGCAAAATTAGTATAATAATTTCAGATTAACAATTAATAATCAAGTACATCATAAAAATAGATAAAATCATTCGCTGTTCTGCGAAAAATTGCTAATTTTGCACCCACTTGCAAAAGCCAGTGTGTGTTAGCAAGTAAACGCCCAGGTGGCGGAATTGGTAGACGCGTTGGTCTCAAAAACCAATGAGGTAACACTCGTGCCGGTTCGACCCCGGCCCTGGGTACAAAGCTTTCTGACCGCAGAAAGCTTTTTTTATGTTTCAGAAATTCATTCGCTATGTCACGTTTCAAAATATATCTTCCTATTGCTTTTGCCCTGGTTTTGGTTCTTGGGCTTTACCTTGGGTATCAGTTAAATCCGGGAATGCAGGCCGGAGACCAGACTTTCCGGCTTGGAAATACTTACTCTGCTAAAAACAAAGTTTCCAATGCGTTGGATTACATTAAGGATAACTATGTGGATAGCGTAGATGTAAATGAAATCGAAGAAGAGCTGCTTACCTCATTGCTTTCTGACCTGGACCCTCACTCGCAGTATATCCCGGCAAAGGATTTTAACCAGGTGAATGATCCTCTTCGTGGAAATTTTGAGGGAATAGGCGTGCAGTTCAGAATAGAAGATGACACGGTAACGGTTATTTCGCCCATCAGCGGCGGTCCGTCAGAAAAAGTGGGCATTCGTGCAGGCGATCGCATCGTAACCATAGAGGGCGATACCGTAGCCGGAGTAGGCATTAGCAATGAGGATGTAATCAAACAGTTAAAGGGAGAGCGCGGCACCAAAGTGAAAGTAGGAGTACACCGCCGTGGCGTAAATGAACTGCTGCATTTTACAATTACCCGTGATGTCATCCCAACTTACAGCATAGATATTGCCTTTATGCCAAAAGATTCAGTAGGGTATATTAAGCTGAGCAAGTTCAGCGCTACCAGTTATGAAGAGATGAAAGAGGCGCTTCAAAAGCTTAGCAACGAAGGAATGCACAAATTGATTCTGGATTTAAGAGGCAATACGGGCGGTTATCTGGAATCGGCCATAAACCTGACCGATGAATTTTTAGAGGAAGAACAACTCATTGTTTACACCGAAGGAAATAACCGGCCCCGCCAATATGCATATGCTTCTGAAAAAGGCATGTTTCAGGAAAATCCCATTGCAGTTTTAATTGATGAAGGTTCTGCTTCTGCCAGCGAAATCCTGGCAGGGGCAATACAGGATAATGACCGGGGTATTGTGGTAGGAAGGCGTTCTTTTGGAAAAGGGCTTGTGCAGGAGCAGAAACGTTTTGATGATGGCAGCGCTATGCGCCTGACTGTGTCGAGATATCATACGCCTACCGGAAGAAGCATACAGCGGCCTTACGACGAAGGCAAAAAAGAATACTATCATGAGCTGATGGAAAGATGGGAAAACGGGGAGATGACTTCACCCGACAGCGTGCACCTTAATGACTCACTAGTTTATACCACTCCCGCCGGGGATACGGTTTACGGAGGTGGCGGGATTATGCCTGATATTTTTGTGCCTGTTAGCCAGGAACAAAGCAGCGAATTTATCAATCAGCTTTTCAGAGAAGGGCTTTTTTACAAATTTGCCTTTGATTATGTAGACTTAAATCGTCCTGATTTTGATACTTATGCTCAACCAGATGATTTTATTGAGGATTTTGAAGTCAGCCAGTCCATCCTGCAAAAATTCCTTGCTGAAGCAGATGAGCAGGGTATTGAAGTGCCGGAATCTCTTTCGGCTGAGGAACGAAAGGAAGTAGACCAACTGCTGAAAGCGCTCATTGGCCGGAATTTGTTTGACAATGAAGCTTTCTACCCGCTATACTTGAAAACCGACCGGATTTATAAAGAAGCACTGGAGGCATTGGAGAAAAATAAGCATAATTAAGCCAAAACCACTTGCTTTACTTATTGAATATAGCTATATTTGTTAATTAACCAAAAACAACAAATTATGGCTTTTCAATTACCACCGCTCCCTTACGGGAACGCAGATCTGGAACCACACATTTCAGAACAAACCGTAAATTATCATTACGGCAAACATCATAAAACGTATGTTGATAAAGTAAACAAACTCACAGAGGGCACTTCCTTTGAAGATGCCACACTGGAGGAGATTATCAAAAAGGCCGATGGAGGCGTTTTCAACAATGGCGCCCAGGTGTGGAATCACACGTTTTACTGGCACAGCCTGAGTCCTGATGGTGGCGGACAGCCTTCAGGGAAACTGAAGGAAGCGATAGACCGCGACTTTGGCTCTTTTGAGAAATTTAAAGAACAGTTTACCGCTTCGGCCACCACGCTGTTCGGCTCTGGCTGGACTTGGCTGGTGTTGAAGGATGACGGCAGGCTGGACATTATTAACGAAAGCAATGCCGGCAATCCTTTACGCAACGGCATGAAGCCCCTGCTTACCTGCGATATGTGGGAGCACGCCTTCTACCTTGACCGCCAGAACCGCAAACCCGAATACCTGGATGCGTTCTGGAAGCTGGTAAACTGGGATGCCGTGGAAAAGCGGATGTAGAAACTATTTTGATGTAAATGCTTTTAAAACGTACGGCGTCATTTGCAATGGCGCCGTAACTATTTCAAATTATTTTTGAAAGCGCTTTGGCCCATGATTCGCAGCCTTTGACCTTAAACCGCAGGTCTTCTCCTTCTTTGGTAATCAGGCGTAAGCCTTTTGAAAATAATCCGGATTTAAAATACATGATATCTTTTATCTGGCTGGCCTCCAGTTGCAGGTCAAAGCTGTCGTAACCAACTTCTGTTGATTTAAAATAGACGCGTTTTTGGTTGGTAAGAATCAGCTTTCCGTCAATCTTTTCCGCCTCTGCCACATGATTCGAGTCGCCGGCTTTTATCACTTGTTCGTTTGGTTGCAGTTGTAGTTTCATCGCATTGCGTTTTAGATTTCCAATGAAGAAACAGGAATTGTGCCGTAGAGCGTAAGTGTATGTTATGCAGGCTTATACATCATGTCCGATTATACAAAGGGACAAAAAGATGTACGCATTTGCAGGTTAGGTGTTCGTTTTCGGTCGTTGAGCTGAATTGCTCTCATTAGTTATGACCAATTCATGGGGTTTTTCTGGTTTGTCTAAAGCAGACTCCCTTTACATGGCTGAATATTTCAGTAGATGAAGAATACTTAAGAACCAGATTCCCGCCCGAACGACTTTTGTCATTCAGTCGGGCGGGCCTTGCCCAATGTTTCGCTATTAGGATTTTAAAAAGGGCTTTGCATTTATAGTGCGAAACATGGGCTACGGAATGACTATATTTTACTGATAGAAATAGAAAAAGCGCGCGACGACGTATTGTAAATATAGTCGGTGTCGTCGCGCGCTTTTTTCTTTGCTAATCCTTATTAATCAGTTCATTCCGAACAAATCACGAAGCGACAGCGGAGTGATGCAGTGAGGAATCTTTTTTTCAGAATCAGTTAAAGGACTGAATCACTTTGACATCGTTAAGAATCCATACTAAGAACATAAAAAGCTAACTATCTGTGACTATTGATAAAAAACTATGTTATCACCTCTATTTTGTAAATGCAAAAAAAATATTACATTTAAAAACTATAAATCAAGCTAAAATGAATGAGAGGGAAACTGATTTCTTAACTTTTCAGATTGAAAATCA
>JBNJGK010000029.1:19958-26829 GCA_051747665.1 Bacteroidota bacterium
TTTTGTAAATGCAAAAAAAATATTACATTTAAAAACTATAAATCAAGCTAAAATGAATGAGAGGGAAACTGATTTCTTAACTTTTCAGATTGAAAATCATAGTTTTGCAATTCCAGTTCAAGATATTGAAAAGGTTGAAAGAGCTGTTGAAATTACGGACGTTCCCGGGTCCGGGGCGTTATTGCATGGCGTTGTAGATTACCACGGAACGCTTTTGCCTGTGATCAATCTCAGGCAAAAGTTTGCTCTAGCTCCAAAAGAAATCACTCCTGAACAAAAGCTACTGATTGTAAACACGCACCTGCGCCAAATAGCTATTTTGGTGGATGAAGTGGGAGAAGTAACTACAATTCCTGAAAAAGAAACTTATGAAGCCAACGCTTTAACAAGCAAGACGAACAGCAAGACTGAGAAGCGAACGTTACTGTTTAACAAACAAAATGAGATTGTCATCCTCTATGAGATGGAAGGGCTTTTAGCCGGAGAGTTGGATAAGGAAATAAAACAATTGCGGGAACTTCTCTTTGAAAAAGAATGAATAAACGAGCACAGCAAACTGCATTTCCGGACAAAGTTTTATAGATAGAGTAGTACATAGCAAACAGCAGATCAAGCAGCATGAAGAAGGAACGGCTTTACGAAGATATCAGCAAACGGATCAAATATCTTTTTGGCATCCACCTGAAAGAAAACAACTGGAGCAGCATGGAAAAAAACCTCCTGAAGGCTGCAAAGCTGTTGAACCGAAGGCAAGACCTTGAAGAAATATCAAAATGGGTCTTAAACCCGTCAATTACTGATAATGAGTATCATGCCCTGGCTAAAACCCTTACCATCGGGGAAACCTATTTCTTCAGGGAGTTAAGCGGGCTAACGCTGCTGACAGACGAAATTATTCCGGCAATCAGAAAAAACAACAGCAAAACATTAAAAATCTGGAGCGCCGGTTGCAGCTCAGGAGAAGAGCCCTACTCTATAGCTGTTTTCCTGAAAGAAAACCTGCATGATATCCATAAATGGAATATTCAGATTATGGCCACCGATCTCAGTAATGAGGCGCTGAGTAAAGCAAGAAAAGGCATTTACCGGCCCTGGTCATTCAGAAGTTTCCAGGAAGACCTGCTTGGCAAATATTTTGTTCAGCACGCTAATACTTATGAAATCCGGAAAGATATCAGAGACATGATTGAGTTCAGGAATCTGAATTTGGTTAAAGATGAGTTTCCTTTATCTAATGATAAATCGAAAGGGTTTGACGTGGTCTTTTGCCGAAATGTGCTCATGTATTTTTCGCAGGATACCATAGAAAACATCACTCAAAAATTCTTCGGCTCCCTCACTGACGATGGCTGGCTTATCACGAGCCAGACTGAACTAAGCATGAATATCTACCACCAATTCCGCAGAACGAAATTTAAAGATGCCTTTTTCTTTAAGAAAGGAACTTTACCTGCTACGCAAACCTTAAAAAGCATTAGGAAAAACTCTTTTGAAAAGCCAGCAAAAACCACTCAACGTGTTTTAAAACGGAAATCTACTTTACAGGAAAACCTTAGGCAGCATCCCGCAAAAAAAGCGCAAATCCCTTCTTCTACCGTTAGTGCAGTCAAAATGCCTGATATTAAAGAATTGTATAGCAAATTTGAATATCAAAAATGCATAGCGACTTACGAATCGGCTGAATCAAAGGGTAAGATTGATACTTCCGGGCTTTTTCTGGTTTCGAAGTCCTACGCCAACCTGGGCCGGTACAAAGACGCCGCTGCAATTATGGAAGAATTAATTAATAAAAACAGCTCGAACCCGGAATTTTATTACTTTTATGCAACGATTCTTTCAGAGCAGGGAAGTTGGGAAGAGGCAGAAAAGAACCTGATAAAGGCCCTCTATTTGAAACCCGATTTTCTACCTGCCAGGTTCAATTACTTTTTAGTTCTTAAAAAAAGAGGCAAGCATAAAAATTCGCTTAAAGAGGGGCAAAACCTCCTGAATGACATTAAAGTTTACAACAATAATGAAGTCCTCCCACACATGGAAGGTATGACGGCGGGAAGCTTAAGGCAAACCATCGATTTAATGCAGGCATAAATGGATAAAAACGCAAATCATAAAATATTACATGAAAGGGCACGTGCAATTGCACAAAAGAAGGAGCTTCCTGAAGAAGGAGCAACTACTGAGGTGATACACTTTACGCTTCACCCTGAAAAATTTGCAATAGAATCTGAGTATGTAAAAGAAGTTATATCGCTGGAAAACCTCACTCCCTTGCCGGGAACGCCAGAATTTATAATGGGAATTATCAACTACCGGGGCACTATCCTATCAGCCGTAAATCTTAAGGTCTTTCTCGGGCTGTCGGAAACCGGGTTAACAGAAATGGATAAAGTGATTGTCCTCAGCGATCAGGAAATGGAGTTCGGCATTGTTACCGATAAAATTGAGGACACGGAAAATATTCTGAACGATAAGATTGCAGAACCACCTCACTCGCTCAGTGAAACAGGCAAAGAGCTTATTCGCGGTTTAATCCACAATGAAGTTGTTTTATTAAGCGCCAAAAAAGTTCTGCAGCACAACCAGATGACAATTGACCAGAAACACAGATAATCTAAAAAATTGAGCCAATGCGTAATTTATTCAATTTGAGTTTTAAAGCCAAGATTACCTCAGGATCCGTTGCAATGCTGATCATGATTGCATTTACACTGATATTTTTATTTACTACCCTTGGCAAAAAAGAAGAAATTATAAAAGAAATCAAGGTGATATCTAAGCTGAGTAACGACCTTGCTGATATGGATGCCGGCATTGCCAGAATTAAAACGCTTTTGTTTGAAGCGGCTTATGTTGACAACGGAACGGAATCGATGCTGAATGAAGCTGAAAAAGAACTTCAGATACTGAAAAAAAATCAAGATGAAATATTTGACAGGGTTGAAGACAATCAAAAGACGAGAGCCCTTTATGATAAGTTGGTAAAGCTGGAAGTCCTCTATCAAAATCAGATTGATTTAATGCGTAACGGAGAATTTGAAGAAGCCAAAAAACTGTTCAGTGGCCAGGGGCACGATTTCTATGAAGAAGTTTATAAAGCTACGGCCGCCTTGGAAAATGAAGCGCAAAAAGGGAAAGACCTGCTTTACGCTGATTATGACGACGAGGGAAAGAAAAATGTCATCATGATGGCTGTTATTAGCGCTCTGCTGGTATTGGTTGTCCTTCTTGTTTTGTTGCTCACTACTCGATTAGTCTCAAAATTATCCAAAGAGTTGAAAAGCTCTGTCCATGTGCTTAGCTCATCCGCTGCCGAAATACAAACTACCGTGACAGAAATATCTACTGGTGCTACTGAGACAGCGACGGCAGTTTCTGAAACTACCAGCACGGTAGAAGAGGTGAAACAGACTGCAAGCGTAGCCAGCGAACGTGCCGGTTCGCTGCAGGAAACCTCAGAAAAAGCGTCCGAGATGGGTGACAAGGGCCTGGAAACTTCAGAAAAGATGGTGGAGGCAATGCAAAACATCAGCAAACAAATGAAAGTAATTATTAGCTCTATCAATAAGCTTGAAGAACAAAACCGCTCTATTGGAGAAATTACTACTACGGTTGCCGACATCGCCGATCAGTCTAACATGTTGGCAGTGAATGCCTCTATTGAGGCCTCCAAAGCCGGAGAACACGGTAAAGGGTTTTCTGTTGTAGCACAGGAAATTAAAAGCCTGGCAGAACAGTCTAAAAAATCAGCCTCACAGATTAGGGACATCTTAGGAGAGGTGCAAAAACTGGTGGAGCAATCTGCCGAGACGATAAAAAAAGGAAACGATATTGCAGATGAAGGAAACCGTATGGTTTCAGAAGATCGCAAAGTGGTTGAGTCGTTGATTGAGAGCATAAACGAAGCCGTGGATGCTGCCGTTCAGCTTTCTTCCTCAAGCCAGCAGCAGCTTGCCGGCATGGAGCAAATTGTTCCGGCTATGGAAAACATCAACCAGGCCAGCGAACAGAATGTTTCGGGAAGCAAACAAACACAGGAAGCTATTGAAGAACTTAACGTGATGACTAAAAATTTGGAATCAGTAATTGAGAAGTACAGATTGTAGGATGTATGAATAAGAGTGATGAAGAGTTTTATAAAGAGCTTCTGAACGATTTTAAGGAGGAAGGGGCCGAACATTTACAAACCATAGTCAATGGTTTGCTGGATGTGGAGAAGGAAGGCAGCACTGATGACCAGGAGTTGCTGGAAACCATTTTCCGTGAAACCCACAGCCTTAAAGGCTCTGCGCGGGCTGTAGACCTTAAAACCATCGAAAATCTGTGTATGGCCATGGAAAGCGTGATGCACAAAGTCAAAAACAAAAAACTCGATTTCAGCCCGGCCTTTTTTGATGTTTTCTTTGAAGCCACGGATATCCTCGAAGTGCTTATCAGCGAAATATCCGGATCGAAACAAAGCATTACAGAAAACCGGATATCAAAAGTTGTTAATAGCCTTAAGATGCTCGAAAAAGGGAAATACCCTTCCGTGGGAAGCGATAAAAAAGAAGCTTCTTCTGCCGTACAATCTTCTCAAACCCATCCTGCAAAAGAGCAAAAAACAAACCAGGATCAGGAATTCAACAAGCAACAAGAACAAACCGAGGAACCGGCAAGCGTTGAAAAAACCCCTGAGGAACCTGAAGCTAAAGAAAGCGCCGATACTGCAAATGTAAGCCAGAATGAGAGCATCAGGGTTTCTATACAAAAGCTCAACGACATTCTGTATTCTGCTGAAGAAATGATCACCTCCAAAGCCGTTTTGAAACATGAGGTAAAGCAGGTTGAAAGCATATTCATGGAATTTAGTAAGCTGAAGAGAGAGATATCTGAAGCTTTTTTAAATATCAGCGCCGAGGATAAAACCCGTGAATCATTCAATAAAATCGAAAGCGACCTTTCCCAAACCACGAGGCAGCTTGAGGGCTTGCTGCGAAACTACAGCCGTGGAGTTGACGACCTAAACTTCAAGGTGAAGAAAGCCATGATGCAACCTTTTTCGGTAATGCTCTCTGTTATTCCCCGGATTGTGCGTGACTTTGCAAAAGAACACGAAAAGAAAATTGATTTGAGCATCGAAGGCGAACACATCGAAATAGACCGGCGCATTCTGGAGCAGATGAAAGACCCGCTGATTCACTTGATTCGGAATTCGATCGACCACGGCATAGAAAAAACATCCGAGCGCCTGAAAAACAAAAAAAAGGAGCAGGGAAAACTTTCTATAAAAGTATTTCATGAGGCCGGACAAAAAATCTGCATCACTTTGGAAGATGATGGTAAAGGATTGGATTACCAAAAAATACTGGAATCCGCCATTAAAAACAAAGCGATAAAACCGGGAGAGGAAAAGAGCATGACCAAAGAGCAAATCAACCAGCTTATTTTTTCCTCGGGAGTATCTGCCAGTCCTATTATTACAGATGTTTCAGGCAGAGGGCTTGGTATGGCCATTGTCGCTGAAAAAATTGGCCGTTTGGGAGGAGATATTTCTCTTGAGACTAAACCGCAGTGCGGAACCACTTTCAGGATAGAGCTTCCTCAAACGCTCTCTACATTCAAGGGGATTTTGGTAGAAGTCTCAGGACAAAAATTCCTGTTTCCTACCACAGCGGTTTCTAAAGCATTAAAGGTTAAAAAAACCGACATAAAGCCCGTCGGCTCAAGAAGTACCATCCGTCTGAAAAACGAATCCGTGAGCCTTGTTCCTCTCTCCGGTGTTTTAGGGCTTAACAGGAAAGGCAAATCTCCAAACGAAAACTTGCTGCAAGTCCTTATCATTCAAAATAAAGGCAAAATGGCTTTTTCTATTGATCACGTTCTGGGTGAACATGAAGGAATGGTTAAGCCTTTAGGCAAGCAGCTTAAGCATGTGAATAACATTGAAGGAGCTTGTTTTATGGGCGATGGCAGCGTGGTGCCCGTGCTGCAGGTAGATGAGCTGATGCAAGCCGCAAAATATGCGTCCGGGCAGGAGCGTTTCTCAAAAGCAGCCACACCCGCTCTAAAAGAAGAAGGCGAAACAAAAAATGTGCTGGTGGCAGAAGACTCCATCACCGTAAGGAACATGGTAAGAAGCCACATTGAAGCGGCAGGTTATAAAGTAACCACTGCCGTGGATGGGCAGGCGGCATTTGAACAGTTACAAAAAGGCGGATATGATATATTGGTTTCGGATATTGAGATGCCACGGATGAACGGCTTTGAGCTGACTTCAAAAATCAGGAACAGCAAAGAGCTGGAGTCTTTGCCGGTAATCCTGGTCACCTCACTGGAGACGAAAGAAGACCGCGACCGCGGACTGGAATCCGGTGCCAATGCCTACATTGTAAAAAGCAGTTTTGAAAAATCGAACCTTATTGATACTATAAACCGTTTGATCTAAAAAAGTGAATAATACTAACGAAAATAGCATCCGTGTTTTGGTGGTTGATGACAGCCTGGTGAGCAGGAAGCTGCATCAGAAAATAATCTCCGGAGATCCCCGCTTTGAAGTAGTGGGCACTGCAAACAATGGCGAAGAAGCCCTCAGCAAAGTCATGCAGCTTAAACCAGACGTAGTGAGTATGGATGTGAATATGCCTGAGCTCAATGGCATAGAGGCCACGCGCGAAATCATGAATGCTCACCCGGTGCCTATCGTCATCGTAAGCAGCCTCTACAATGAAAATGAAAAGCAACTGGCTGTTGAAGCAGCAGCAGCGGGTGCGGTGTATATTATGCCCAAACCCCGCGGAGTTGGAAACCCGACTTTTGAAAGGGACGCTAAAAAGTACCTGCGAATGCTGAAAAACATGTCTGAAGTAAAGGTTGTTGGTCGACGCGGAAATTC
>JBNJGK010000030.1:0-26481 GCA_051747665.1 Bacteroidota bacterium
GCGGAGTCAAGGTAAAGATACGCAGTGTCAGGAGCTGAATAATAATAACCTTTAGCCTTATCTTCAAGCATTTGAATTTGTTGTTTCACTTTGCCGGTGTCCTGCTGAGCATTGGGATTTTCTGAACTTTCTCCAAACGAATTAAAACAATAGAGAAGACTCAAGAATAAAACACTGAAAACTTTATTCATCTTAAATTATCATTTGATGATGCTATTAATTTAGACTCATAAATGGCCTAGCTAAATATTCTGACTAAATTACATTAAAATGTTTATAATACAAATTTAGATTCGGCCTTGATTGCAATTTAACAAAAAGCAATTCTTGAATAAAGAAAGTAAACTTACTATAATATTTTTTCTCCCGAAATATCCATATAAATATCAATATCTTAGAACTATTTCAACATGTTTTGTTAAATATTTAACACGATTTGACTTGTACAGGATGTTTAAAGATTTAATTTTGCGCTAACTAAAAAATAAATTCATATTAACAAATTAAAACAGTTATCAATGGAAAAGAAAAATGTAATAATCATTGGTGCTGCCGGTAGAGACTTCCACAATTTTAACACCTATTTTCGTGGAAACGAGGCCTATAACGTAGTAGCATTTACTGCGGCACAAATTCCCGATATCGATGGCAGAAAATATCCCGCCGAGCTGGCCGGAGAGTTATACCCTGATGGCATTCCGATTTATGCCCAGGAAGAGCTTCCAAGACTCATTAAAGAGCTGAACGTAGATGATTGCGTATTTTCTTACAGCGATGTTCCCTATCAGCATGTAATGAACATCAGCGCAATTGTAAATGCCAATGGAGCCAATTTTGTATTGTTAGGCTCCAAAGACACTATGGTGAAAAGCACCAAGCCAGTAATTGCTGTTGGAGCTGTTCGCACAGGATGCGGTAAAAGCCAGACTTCACGTAAGGTTATTGAACACCTGATGAAGAAGGGACTGAAAGTAGTTGCTATCCGCCACCCAATGCCGTATGGCGACCTTGCCGCTCAAAAGGTACAGCGTTTTGCCAAGCTGGAAGACCTGAAAAAACATAAGTGCACGATTGAAGAAATGGAAGAATATGAACCACATGTGGTTCGCGGAAACGTGATTTATGCCGGTGTGGATTATGAAGCTATTCTTCGCGCAGCAGAAAACGATCCGGACGGATGTGATGTAATTTTATGGGATGGCGGTAATAACGACTTCTCTTTCTACAAGCCTGATTTAATGGTAACCGTTGTTGACCCGCACCGCCCCGGTCATGAGTTGACGTACTATCCTGGTGAGGTTACTTTACGCCAGGCTGATGCTGTCATCATCAACAAGATGGATTCTGCCGGACCGGAAAACATTCAGCAATTACGCGAAAACATCGAGAAAGTGAACTCAAAAGCTACTGTAATTGACGGCGCTTCTCCAATTAAGGTGGATGACCCGGAAGTAATTAAAGGTAAAAAAGTGTTGGTTGTTGAAGACGGCCCAACCCTTACGCACGGTGAAATGAAAATCGGCGCAGGTACGGTTGCAGCTCAAAAATTCGGAGCGGCAGAAATGGTAGACCCAAGGCCATTTACGGTTGGTAAACTTTCTGAAACATTTGAGATTTATCCGAATATCGGAACGCTACTTCCAGCAATGGGATACGGTGAACAGCAACTGAAAGACCTGGAGACAACCATTAACAATACGGATTGTGACGCAGTTGTTATTGGCACACCGATTGACCTGAACCGCCTTATCAATATCAAAAAACCAAACACAAGAGTATACTACGACCTGCAAGAGATTGGCTATCCCAACCTTGAAGGAATCTTAGAAGATTTTGTTAAGAAGCACAATCTATAATTTTTTAATCAGGCGGCTTTTTAGCCGCCTTTTTTTTGGCCTAAAATCACGAAAAGCATTTATTTTTATCGCAGAAAAGCAACCAAAAACCAAAGAAATGGAAAACACCAATTTAAAAAACCGAAATCTGATTTCCATCTCAGATTACAGCCGCGAGGAGTTTCTAAAGATTTTAGACCTGGCGGAGACCTTTGAAGAAAATCCACGTCAGGATTTATTAAAAAACCATGTGATAGCCTCTTTATTTTTTGAACCCTCAACCCGTACCCGATTGAGTTTTGAGAGCGCCATCAGCCAGCTTGGCGGAAAAATTGTAGGCTTTACTGATGCCGCCAGCTCTTCAACGAAGAAAGGAGAATCGCTTAAAGACACCATTCTAACGGTGTGTAACTATTCTGATTTGATTGTTATGCGGCATCCGCTCGACGGCTCATCCCGTTATGCCGGCGAGGTTTCTACCGTGCCGGTTATCAATGCCGGGGATGGCTCTAACCAGCATCCTACACAGTGTCTGCTGGATTTATACTCCATACGCAAAACACAGGGAACGCTCGACAACCTTAAAATCGCGCTGGTCGGAGACTTAAAATACGGGCGCACTGTCCATTCACTTGTAGAAGCCATGAGCCATTTTAATACAGAATTTCATTTGGTTTCGCCCGTAGAACTGAAACTGCCCAGCACCGTGAAGCGACACATCAAAAAAGCAGGCCTTGCGTATTATCAATATACAGAGTTAGAAGATGTGATGGAATTTAGCGATGTGGTTTACATGACAAGGATTCAGCGCGAGCGATTCAGTGAACCGATGGAATACGAAAAGGTAAAAAACTCGTATGTGCTGAGCCGTAATATGCTTCACGGCTCAAAAAACAATATGCGGGTGTTGCATCCCCTGCCAAGAGTAAATGAAATTACAGAAGACGTGGATGCCGACCCCAAAGCATACTACTTCCAGCAGGCGCTTAATGGCGTTTATGTGAGACAAGCATTGTTAACGGCGATTTTAGGACTTAAATAAACAGCATCATGGAAACAAAGAAAGAACTGAAAGTATCAGCCATAGAAAACGGCACCGTAATCGATCATATCCCGGCAGATGTAGTGCTTAGGGTTGTACGCATCTTAGGCCTGGACCATTCCGACGAGCAAGCCCTTTTCGGGATGAATCTTGAAAGCAAAAAGTATAAGAAAAAAGGCATCATCAAAATCAGCAATAAATATTTTAAGGATGAGGAAATCAATAAAATTGGACTTGTAGCTCCTAATGCTACGCTCATCACCATTAAAGATTTTAAAGTTGTTGAAAAGCGGAATGTGGAAATGCCCAGAGAAATTGGAGGCTATGTAAAATGTATCAATCCCAAATGCATCACAAACCACCACGACAGCATCCTCCCCAAGTTCAACGTATATGTGAGGGAAGGTGAAGGCATCCGGCTAAAATGCCATTACTGCGAAAAAACAACGAAACAGAGCGAAATGAATTTTATTAGCTAACCCATAGATTCGTGTCGCCATACTAAAAGAAATCGCCCGCAAATGAAGCTTTTGCTTGTTGCGGGCGCTTTTCTTTAGCAGCATATAAAAATGTTTCGAGCTGTAATTTTGATTGCTTATTGAATGTAGAAATTCGACTTTCACAGGGCTGAATATTCCAGTAGATGAAAAATATTTATGAATCAGATTCCCGCCCGACTGAATGACATCAGTCGTTCGGGCGGGTCTTGCCCACTGTTTCGCTTTAAGGGTTTAAAAAAAGGCTATTCTTTTATAGCGCGAAACGTGGGCTACGAAATGACATTGTTTTTCTGATAAAAATGGAAAAAGCGCGCGACGACATCAAAAAAATTTAAAATACGTCGTCGCGCGCTTTTTCTTTTCTGACTCCTGTGAGTCAGGTCATTCCGCACAAATCATGTAGCGATAGCGCAATGATGCAGTGCGGAATCTATTTATTTAATCCTTCTTCCAATGGCTCACATGTAACTACCAGGTTACGATCGCCGTATCCATCATCAATCTTGGTGACGGCAGGCCAATATTTGTCTGCTTTCTCGCATTCAGCGGGAAAAGCAGCTTGCTTGCGGCTGTAGCCATGCTTCCAGTCATCGGTAGTCACCATTTCGCAGGTATGCGGAGCATTTTTAATGACATTGTCAGATTTATCCACTTTTTCTTCCTCAATATCGCGGATTTCCTGCCGGATTTGAATCATGGCATGAATAAAGCGATCCATTTCTGCTTTGGGCTCGCTCTCCGTAGGCTCTACCATCAGCGTTCCCGGAACAGGGAAAGCCACCGTAGGAGCATGGATTCCATAATCCTGCAGGCGTTTTGCGATTTCAATTACCGTAACATCTGCCGTATGATGAAACTCATTACAATCGATAATGAACTCATGTGCAGCCCGATTATTTTTTCCGGTATACAGGATCTTGTAATGTTCTTTCAGTTTATCCTTGATGTAGTTGGAATTCAATATTGCCGCCTCAGTAGCTTCTTTTAAACCCTGGCCACCCAATAGCCTGATATAGCCATATGAAACCGGCAAAATCAAAGGACTGCCAAACGGGGCTGAAGCTATAGCTTTGATGGCTTTATCGCCTCCACTTTTAACCACCGGATTTGACGGCAGGAAAGGCTTCAGATGCGCCTTCACTCCTATCGGTCCAACACCGGGGCCTCCGCCACCATGGGGAATAGCAAATGTTTTATGCAAATTCAGGTGAGTTACATCAGCCCCAATAAAAGCCGGATTCGTATAACCTACCTGAGCATTCATGTTAGCGCCATCCATGTAGACTTGTCCGCCATGCTTATGAATAGTATCAATCACTTCACGAATCCCCACTTCAAAGACGCCATGGGTTGAAGGATACGTAATCATTGTAGCTGCCAGCTTATCGGAATGTTTTTCGGCTTTTTCGCGAAGGTCGTCGATATCGATATCACCGTTTTCATTCGTTTTTACCTGCACCACCTGCATTCCTGCCATGACAGAGCTGGCAGGATTTGTGCCATGTGCAGAGGCCGGAATCAGGCACACATTGCGGTGCTCTTCTCCCCTGCTCCGGTGATATTCACGGATAACCATAAGTCCTGTATACTCTCCTGAAGCGCCTGAATTCGGCTGAAAAGAAATCGCATCATATCCTGTGATGACTTTCAAATCATTTTCCAGATTCTTCATCAGCTCATGATAGCCTTCAGCCTGATCTACAGGAACAAACGGATGAATTGCGCCAAATTCGGGCCAACTTAAAGAGAACAACTCAGCGCCGGCATTCAACTTCATAGTGCATGAACCGAGTGGAATCATGCTTCGGTTAAGCGCCAGGTCGCGGTTTTCCAGCTTTTTCATATAACGCATCAACTCCGTTTCGGAATGGTAACGGTTAAATACTTTCTGTTGCATATACCTGCTTTTGCGATGCAAGTCTTCAGGTAAAGTTACCAGCTCTTCGCAGCGTTTCGGGACACAATCATACTCTTCAAATTTATCATTTTTTGCTGATGCCAAAATATGCATGATAAGGTTCACGTCTTCCAGCGAAGTTGTCTCATCAATACTAATTCCCAGATGTTTATCGTCAAAATAGCGAAAGTTAATATGGTTTTCCATAGCCAGTTTGTGAATGGCGCTCATTTTCACATCATCAGGCAACTGTATCTTCAGTGTATCAAAAAAGTAATTGTTAAGCTGTTTATACCCATACTGGTTGATTTCATCATCAATAATACCTGCCAGGATGTTGATATCACGTGCAATTTCCTTCAAACCGTCAGGTCCGTGATACACCCCGTAGAAGCTTGCCATGGTAGCCAGCAATGCTTGTGCCGTGCAGATATTGGATGTGGCACGCTCGCGTTTAATATGCTGCTCGCGGGTCTGCAAAGCCATTCTCAAGGCGCTTGTACCATTTTTATCTATGCTTACGCCGATGATTCTTCCGGGTATGTTCCGTTTTAAGGATTCCTTGGCCGCGAGGTATCCGGCATGAGGGCCCCCGAACCCCATTGGAATACCAAACCGTTGTGTAGAACCTACTACCACGTCAGCATCCCACTTTCCGGGAGCTTCCAGTAAAGTAAGGCTTAACAGATCAGCAATAACCACAGCCAGGGCATCGGTGCTGTGCAGTTTTTCTACCAGTTTCCGGTAATCGAAAACCTCTCCGTCGGCATCCGGAAACTGCATGATGCCACCAAAATATTGTTCATCCGCTTCAAAATCGCTGGCTTCTCCTTTTACTATTTCAATTCCCAGAGGTTCAGCACGGGTCTCCATCACGGCAAGTGTTTGGGGGAATACTTTTCCGGCGATGAAAAACTTATTGGCGCCCGCTTTTTTCTGCTTTCTTGAGCGTGCATTAAGCGCCATTATCATCGCCTCGGCAGCCGATGTGCCTTCGTCTAACAAAGAGCTGTTTGCTAACGGCAATCCGGTTAATTCAACAATCATGGTTTGAAAGTTCAAGAGCGCTTCGAGACGTCCCTGGCTGATTTCGGCCTGGTATGGCGTGTATGAGGTATACCAGCCCGGATTTTCCAGGATGTTTCGTTGGATCACACCGGGAGTGATGGTATTATAATACCCCATTCCGATGTATGTCTTAAAAATTTTATTCTTCGACCCTATTTCACGAATGTGATTCAGGTATTCAAATTCGTTCATCCCGTCAGGTAGTTTCATATCCTCTTTTAGCCTGATGGATTCGGGTATGGTTTCATTGATGAGTTGTTCCGGATTTTTTGCTCCGGTTACTTCCAGCATCTTCTCCATTTCCTGGCGCCGCGGGCCATTATGCCTGGTAATGAAATTATTGGATATCATAGTATTGTTTTAAATAATCACAAAAAATTACAGTTAAATCGAGTTTTGGCAAAGGTAAAAATCTTGCCAAAATATTTACATCAAAAAAGAACTTATTGTTATCGTAATAACAAGAAAAGTCAAATTTTTAATTTGCCGGTATAACATGAAAAGAAGCGCATTTGTTTGTTAATAACATAAAAGCATTCATTGACAATAATATTCACATGTTACTTGGGCAGGAAGTTTTTTGATATATAATCTCAACTGTATAGCTAACTGAAAAGTCCATTCTTTATGCTGGTTTTGAGTTTGTTATTTTATTGATTGATACCGAGGCCTCGGTATGTTATTTTGTGATTTATTATTTGGATTGTGGCTAGTCCACCTTAGGAGGTTACAGACTGGTTGCTTTTCCAGACTTTATGGTTATTGGATTATTGCAGATGAAGTTATAAATAGTAAATATAGGGATTGTGCAAAAAAGATCTTATGCGGCTTATGGGTTAACAAAAAAAGCGGTGGAACGAATCCACCGCTGTAAACAAATCAACTATTATGAGAAATCCGGATGATCTAAAAGAGAGGTAAAAAGTGTATAAAACCTCCCGATTGCATCACCTTACTATTACTTTCTTATAACCTACAGATTGATTGTTGCTATAAAGGTTAATGATATAGACTCCTTCCTGAAGGTCGCTTACGTTTAGTTTTGTTTGTTTTCCCTGCACGATTTTCTGCTTGACATTCCTGCCCTGGATATCCTGCATAATTACTTTATCAAATGATATTTTAGAAGCTATCTTCACGTATTCCTCAGCCGGGTTGGGAAAGATGTTTACTTCGCTAAGCTCTAACTCGCTGTAAGAAGTTGTTGAGCCAACAAAAGTCATGTCGTCCCAGTAATAAGTCTGCTCTCCGGCGGTAGCTCCATCCGTATCAAAATTAAAGAATATGGAGGCCTTGTTATACGTGTTATCATAGTTTATTTCCGCCGTGCCCTCAGCTTCTTCACTAAAATCAAACTGCAATACTTCCCATTCTTCGGCCACTGTAGTAGTTGCTTCCGTTTCAACGGAAATTTCTGCATTGCTGGCATCCTCTACTTTTAACCTGATTGGCGTATCCGCTGCTGGCGACCATACAGCCACGCTCATAACGGTTTCATCTTCAGCAAAAGGTATTGGTGTTTCAAAACCTACAGTACCGCCTACTGTAGTGCCTGCCCATGTTTCTGCTGATTCTGTTTTTACAGTCTTAGCCACCATATTGTCTTCATCGGTAGGATCTACAACAATTTCAGATTCATTACCTCCAAAATCAGTAAGTGCATAATTTACTTCCTCATCTTCAAAAGTTACGGGAAGGTCAACCGGTGTACCTCCTGATCCGCCACCAGTGTATGCGGGTCCAACCAAATCATCAAAGTAGTAAGTATTGTCAGTAGTGTTGGAAAAATCAAAGAAAATAACGATTTTAGAGTACGTGTCATTTTCTGCTCCAGGGAAATCGAAGGATAGTTCAACCCATTCCTCGGTAGACTCTACATCTTGAAAGCTCTCAAGGAATACACTACCGTCAGCGTTCTCCAGCTTAAGCAACACTTCATTGGCGATGGGAGCCCATACTTTCATGTTAAATGTTGTGGTTTCATCAAAATTGATGGTTCCATCCAGCTCACTGTAGATGTGTGCCCACTGCTCTTCCGTACGCACCCATTCCCCAACATTTTCGCTTGTATTAATTCCTGATGGGTCAGGATTGGCTACGAGTTCAGGTGCGTTTGGCCATCCTGTAAACTCTTCATTGTGGTTTTCGTCAAAATCGGTATAAATGTATTGCTCACCTTCCAAAGCAAAAACCATATCGTCCCAGTAATAGGTTTGCTCGCCTGCAGTACCACCATCCGTTCCAAAATTAAAGAATATGGATGCTTTATTATACGTGTTATCATAGTTGATCTCAGCAGTACCTTCAGCTTCTTCACTGAAATCAAACTCCAATACTTCCCATGCTTCGGCCACTGTAGTATTTGCTTCCGTTTCTACAGAAATTTCGCCATCAGAAGCATCTTCTACTTTTAACCTGATTGGTGTACCTTCTTCAGGCGACCAAACCGCCACTTTCATAACCGTTGCGCCTTCTTCGAAAGGTATGGGAGTCTCGAATCCCTCTGTGCCGCCAACTGTAGTGCCAGCCCATGTTTCTGCTGACTCTGTTTTTATAGTCTTGGCTACCATGTTGTTTTCGTCTGTAGGATCTACAACGATCTCAGAAGCATTGCCTCCAAAATCGGTAAGGGCATACGTTACATCCTCATCTTCAAAGGTTACAGGCAGGTCTACTGGTGTACCACCAGAACCACCACCTTCATAGCCTGGTCCAGCCAGATCGTCGAAATAGTAGGTATTATCGGTGCTATTGCCGACATCAAAGAAAAGTACAATCTTTGAGTAAACGCCATTCTCAGCATCCGGAAAATCAAAGGACATTTCCACCCATTCTTCCGTGGTTTCAATATCTTTAAAATTCTCAATGACACTGCTGCCATCAGAACTCTCCAACTTGAACAACATTTCATTGACGATGGGCGCCCAGACTTTTATAGTAAATGTAGTACCTTCATCAAAGTTGATAGTTCCGTCCAGTTCTGTGAGGGCATGCGCCCATGCTTCTCCGGAGCGCACAAATTCGGCGACACTGTCGCTGGTGTTAATTCCTGACGCATCAGGATTTTCAATTGTTACAGGCGCATTTGGCCAGCCTGTAAAGCTTACATTTTGATTTTCTTCAAAATCCGTGTAGGTGTATTGAGCTTGCAGACCGAAGCTCAAAACAATTACACTCAAAAAAGTAAAAAAATTTTTCATAAGTCAGTAGTTTTTAATTATTTAATATTTATTTAAAAAAATCATTGAATGAGTAATTTTGCGTGGTATTTTGGCAAATCATTTTTATCACTGATTTTCAAAAAATAGATGCCTTTCGGCAAGTCGGATACATCTATTCTTTGATTGGCATCAGCATTATCAATTCTTTTTACAGGTTGTCCGGTTGCACTAAAGATAACCATATTTATTGACTCTATTTGATTGATATCAAGATAAAAGTAATTCTCAGCCGGGTTTGGAATCACTTTAATTTTCTCGGTTTGGCGTAACTCACTTACAGCTTGTGGTTCAGCATTCATTTTCAAAACATCAATCCATAAAGAATCTGATGCGTTATCTACTCCATGAAACCCGTAATTCAGGTAAACAATAGCTTTTCGAATTCTTTGGTTATTCACATTTTCTCCGGTATTAGGTGCTCCGGCTGCCCAGTTGCCTGAAAAATCATAGTGATAAGTATGGTATTGCCCGTCACTATAGGGCTCTATGGTAAAAACCGGTGTTTTATTTGTTTGAAGTCCTTGCTGGTCCATAAGATCAACCCGCATATTTACGGAGCCACTGTTGTTAAACGTTTTTAACCTGATCTGCATATTCTGATGATTAGAGAGATCTACAGGCCGCTCAAAATCAATAATAAACTTAGGCCAAAGATCGGGGTCTGTATTTTCATATGCGATTTTAAGTTCACTGTCCGCTTCGCTGAAAGTAAATGCAATCTCCTCACTATTGGGATTAGAGATATTTTCGATATTTCCATCATCAAAATGATCCAGAATATGTTCATCTCCCTCAGGAACGGTTAAAAGCTTTACAGGCATAGAATAACTAAAGGTTTCCTCGTCTGCTGTTAGTTCAACAGCAACATCTCCATCACTATTGCCCCATTTAACGGTAATGGAATTTGTTCCTTGTCCGGAAACAATTTCTGCATCTGCGGGCACCGACCACTCAAACTCTGCATCCACAACATTTGATATAGAATAGGTTATTTGTTCCTCATTCGGCTGAACATAATCCTTTCCGGCAATTTGAAACTGATCCGTGTTTTGATACACACGCACGTAATCTACTTCCATTTGCACCGGGAAAATAGAATCATCCACTCCCTGCGCACCTCCCCAGTCGCCACCTATAGCAACATTAAGCAGGAGATGAAACCGCTTGTCGAAAGGCCACTTTTGCCAGGTTCCTTCATTTTCAAAAGTCAAACGCAGCCTGCCATCAACAAAGAAATCAATTTTATCTTCATTCCACTCTATCGTATAAAGGTGGAACTCCTCTTCTGCAGTTTCTAAGTTCGTACTTTTGGTTATTTCCGTCCCGCTTTGATGGTTATACTCTTGTGTATGCACGCTTTGATGAATGACGTCGGGCTGATAACCCACGTATTCCATGATATCTATCTCACCTGAAGAGGGCCATCCGCCATACTCCCAATCGGTTGGCAGCATCCAGATAGCGGGCCATGTACCTCTTCCGGCAGGCACTTTCGCTTTAATTTCAAAGCGACCGTATTTCCAGTCGCCTTTATTTTTCGTAATCAGACGCGCGGAAGTGTATTCATTGCCTGAATAAGTTTCCTTATGGGCTTCAATAATCAACTTTCCGTCTTCTATACGGGCATTATTTGTATCGGCTGACGTATAATATTGAAGCTCATTATTTCCCCAGCCGTTTCCACCTGTATCATAACCCCATTTTTCTTCATCGGGCAAACCGCTGCCATCAAACTCATCCTGCCAAACCAAAACGCTGGTTTGGGCAGCCACACTAAAAGTGGCTGCCACAAAACCAACGATCCACGCAATCCTGATTAACCTAAAAATCATTTATCTTTGTTTTTAAATACTCTTACATAATCTACCACCATCTCTTGTGGAAAAATCGATTCATCAATGCCTTCCTTACCGCCCCAGTTACCACCCACGGCAACATTCAGCAAAAGGTGAAAACGTTTATCAAAAGGCCATTCTGCATGGGTTTTATTTTCATTCTCAAAGGTAAAATAGTGTTTATCATTAAAGTAAACACGGTATTCGTCTTCATCCCACTCCAACACATAGTTATTGAAGGAATTGTAAATGTCTTTTTCAGGCGCTATGCCTTCGGTTTTATTGGTTCCTTTAACATGATTGTAGGCTTCTGTATGTGCTGAGGCAAATACAGAATCAGGATTATATCCTACATGCTCCATGATGTCAATTTCGCCGGACTCCGGCCATCCACCATATTCCCAATCCGTTGGCAGCATCCATATTGCCGGCCATATACCTCGACCTTCGGGTAACATTGCACGAATTTCAAACCTGCCATACTTCCAGTCGCCCTTATTTTTTGTAATTAAGCGGGCCGATGTATAATCTTTTCCGCCTTTTTCTTCTTTTTTAGCTATAATGTGTAAATGGTCACCATTCACATATGCATTTTCTTTATCTTTTTCAGTGTAAAACTGTAATTCATTGTTGCCCCACCCATGGTCATTTCCATCGGTATCATAGCTCCATTTGGTGGAGTCGGGCAACCCTTCGTAATCAAATTCATCATGCCAAACAAGCTCATATCCTTCTGGAGCAGGAATCTCTTTCTTTTCAGTTTCGCATGATGCGATTAGAAAAGCAAAGACAATCAGCAATCCTGTTATGTTTTTCATAAAATATTTTTTTAAAGCCGCTTATTTAAGTCCGTTTAATAAAGCTACGGTATATAGAAACCTGCTATTTTGCAGTAGCTATGAAAACCTTAAAAAGTAGAAAATAAAAACTAAGATGCGGCCGGAAAACACCGGCCACATCTTAGAAAGTATTATTATTCAAAAGTAAGATTACGAACATAGAACGTAGCGCCGACGTCGTGACCACCGCCGCCAAGTCCAAGATAAAGCATATCCAAATCATCCCGGTTTAGAACTTCCGTAGCTGTAAGATCGAAGGTATACGTTGTCCACTCACCTACAACTAAATCATCTCCTTCTACAACATATTGCTCAGGACTGTTCCACCATTCTTCAGTTTGGCTGAGGTCGGCAAAGCCGAATACCATGTGCTTTTGAAGTCCGCCTTCAGCAAACTCAGTATCAGCGGGAACAAAGACATCGATTTTTGCTGTTGTAAAGTTATCAAACTGGATATCTTTAGGTTCCGGAGTAACCTGGAATTGCAGCTCTTGGTATTGAACACCTTCCGTTCTGATAAATTCACCAACCGTAGCTGTTGCATCTGTTGGGTCTTCAACACCAAATACTACTGAAGAACCTGAATCAATCGTATCGATAGTTGCCATATCACCCTCATCTCTTGAGGCAAATGTCAGGAAAATTTCATCGGGAGTAATATCCTCAAGGTCTTCTCCAAATTCTTCTGCATCTTCAACCAGTTCAGGCTCTAAAGAAGGATCGGAGTAACTTACATAGGTAAAGTCCCAATACAACTCTTCGTATTCATAAGAGATTATCATCAAATCATAACCTTCATGCTCTTCAATAGAAACGTTAAAAGTTGTGCTTTCCTCGGGAACAATAGATTCCCCTGATGTTCCAAGCTGCGGCATTCCCATCCAGGCGCCTTCACCATTTAGGGTAATTTGACCTGCATCAGCATCGTAGTCATATTCATGGGTTCCGCTTAACCATGCGCTTACGTCATCGCCTTCGCTGTTTATCATATTGTCTGCATTAGGTTCAAAGCAAGTACCTACAACATCGGTTCCTTCAAATACGGCTTCTTCTCCCCAGAAAACACCGTTATCATTAAATTCAAACGTGCCGTCGATATGGAAAGTGAACTCATGCTTGTAAACACAAGGCCGGCTGCCATCGTTCTCGAGCGACCAATAAGAGCGCGCTTCTTCTGCGTTGGGTCCAACGCCCATGCTGGTTTCTTCGCGATATAGCTTCCAGGTTTTGGAATCATCATCAGCCAATAAATTGGAGCCTATGCTAAGCGTTTTCTTAACATCTGTGCTCACATCATCGGCGTTTGTAGCTGTTAAAACCACTTCATAAGTTCCAGACTCTGCATATTCATGAACAGGGTTTTCTTCTGTAGACGTTTCTCCGTCGCCAAAATCCCATAAATAGTTTTCAGAGTTTGTTGACTTATTCGTAAAAGCCACTTCCAGCGGATTCTCTTCACTAACCGCATACTCGAAATCCGCAAAAGGATTTCCTGCAGTTGTGTCATCATCGTCGTCGTCACATGCGGTGAACATGCCAAGCATGCCTACCATCGCAAAAATTAAAATTAACTTCATTTGTTTCATGGTATTTCTCATTTTAGTTTAAAAATATTAATGTTTAAAAATTTGTTTAGTGTTAAATGAATTGTTTTCATGCCTTTAGCTTTTATGCTTTCGGGAACATCCCAAAGCAGCTACTTAGTAATTATCGTTTTGTTCCAGTTCCCCGTTAGAATTGTCAATTTCTGACTGAGGGATAGGTAATACTTCGTGTTTTCCTTGTTCAAACCCAAGCTCACCCAATTCGCTGGTAGCATCACCCCAGCGCACGAGGTCAAAAAACCGGTGTCCTTCCATGGCGAGTTCCAGCCTGCGCTCCAGTTTGATATCTTCCATAGTTACAGAACCCAGAGGGTCAAGCATTGCCCTTTCACGCACCTGATTTACAAGCGACAATGGATCACCCGTGCCTGACTGAAGGTAAGCTTCAGCACACATGAGAAGTACATCAGCATAGCGAATCATGCGCTCATTGGTCTCAAAATTCCACTCCGGACCCGACTCTGAAGTAATATGTGCCCAGGGAGCCCGTTTTTTACTGTACCACCCGGTATAGCCTTCGGGTTGTTCCCATTCACTGGCTCCAATCTCTGTAAGGAAAGCTTCTCCATAGGCGGTTCCATATTTTCTTGCCGAGTCATCTTCAGCTTCATAGGCTGCAATAAGGTCTTGTGATACCATATCAAATCCCCAACCTGCTAACAGCGTATCAGTTGATATTCCGCGAGGGCCAGACATCTGAACATCGATATTACCGCCATTTACGCGGCCGTTTTCCCAGTCACCACCGCGGTTAATATTGGCATATTCAATTTCAAATATGGATTCAACTCCATTTTCATGGCTAAATTGCCAAATATCATCATAGTTCTCTTCCAGTTCATATCCGGCATCAATTACCTGTTCAAATTCACCGGCGGCAAGCTCATAGTATCTGTTTGCCGATTCTGGTAATTCATACTCTTGCTGATAATGAGGCGAGGCCAAATACAGATAAACCTTACCCAACAATGCGTCTGCGGCGCCTTTTGTAGCCCTGTACAATTCCGATTCTGACAGCGAAGACTTTGCGGGCAGATCCTCAGCCGCAGCGTTCAGGTCTTCGATTATCAGCGCAAAAATGTCTTCTGCAGGATCTCTTGGCTGATTGTACTCATCAGGCCCTAACTGACCGGTGATCAAAGGAACATCCCCAAAAAAGCGTACTAATTCAAAATAGAAGTAAGCCCGCAGGAATTTGGCTTCCGCAATGTATTCCACTGACTTTTGAGAGGTTTCCGGATTGGCATTCGCCAGTACCACGTTTGCCCTGTATATTCCATAGAAATCTCTGCGCCATAGCTGTAATACGGCCGGATTAGTTGCTCCGGTGCTAAAATTACCGATTTCATGATATTCCGGACGATCGCCCGGGCCACCACCTACTACCTTAGCATCATCGCTAGGAAAGTTTGCAAGGAAATAGTAAGAAGACCAACCGCTGTAATATTTCGGTTGCAAGATAGAATAGGCAGCAACCAGTCCGGAAAATATTTCCTCTTCGGTTTCATAATAGTTCGTCTCAAATTTTTGCCCGATAGGCTCCAATTCGAGCCATTCCTTTTCGCATGAAGTTGCAAAAACGATAAGCAAACTAAATAGAATTATCTTTTTCATTTTTATATATTTTTTCATTGCTCTTTTATTTTTCATTTTGAGGTATACTCATTTTACTGTCTGGTTTTGATTGAATTTCATAAAATTATTATTTATAAACTCCAATATCAACCTAAATAGTGACCTTAGCCCCAAAACTTATAACTCTTGATCGGGGATACAAGCCACGATCAACACCAATACTACTACCACCAAAACCTCCGGTATTTCCAATCTCAGGATCGCCCGGATATTTCGTTAACAGAAATAGATTTTGGCCAGAAACAAAAACCCTTAATCTCTCAACTTTAACTTTATCAGTTAAATTGTTTGGCAGTGTATAGCCCAGCTCTGCTGATTGGAGACGAATGAAGGAACCATCAAACACAAACATGCTGTTATGAGAGAAGTTATTGTTTCGGTCATTCACTGTCATCCGAGGAAAATCAGCAGCATTATTTTGTGGAGTCCATGCATCATCATAGAAAAATTCCGGTTTATTATTCTTACCTAAATCAGTGCGATAGGCGCCAAAATATGTATCCACCCCAGTACGTGCATTAAAGAATAAGTTCAAATCAAATCCTTTATATTCCAATGAAGTAGAAAGGCCGAATGTCCATTTGGGATGTGGGTTTCCAATCATGGTTTTATCGTCTTCCGATATTTTACCATCACCATTAATATCCTTGAATTTAACATCTCCGGGAACAGCCCGAGGTTGAATTAAGTCACCTTCCTCGTTTGTATAACTCTCAACTTCTGCCCAGGAACTAAAAACACCATCGTCTTCAAAGCCATAAAAGTGCCACATGGGTTTTCCTTCTTCCGCTCTTGTGATGGCTCCGGTGGTTCCCAAATTTGCTCCTAATAAAACGGAAGCTTCGTTTCCGATATAAGTAACTTCATTTTTTAAGTATGAGGCATGTGCTGTTATATCATAGGATAGATCGCCCAGCTTTTTCTTTAACCCTAATTCCATCTCTACACCTGAATTCACTACATCGCCTGCATTAAACAAAGGCTGGTCGTTACCCACATAAAACGGCACCGGCCCTCCAGTGATTAAATCGATAGTGGTTTTTTTGAAATAATCAGTGGAAAGGGTTAGTTGGCTATCGAATAAATAAAGGTCAAAACCGACATCAATTTGTTCACTGGTTTCCCAAACAAGGTCTGGATTTGCTAAACTTGCTGGCTCTGCCCCGGTAAGCCTGTCACCCCCACTTAAATAATAACTTGATTCAGCATTGCTAACAATAGTTGATACGTAATCAAAGTTATTGAGCGAGCCAATCGAACCATTCCGGCCCCAGCTAGCGCGGATTTTGAGGAAGTCTATCATTTCAGGCAGTTCAAAATCTTCATTTGACACAACCCATCCTACAGAAACCGAAGGAAAATATCTGTATTTGTTTCCTTCTGCTAATTTTGAAGAACCGTCTGCTCTGAAAGTAGCATTTAACATATATTTTTCCTGGTAATCATATTGAACACGCCCGAAATAGGAAAACAACCTTTCTTCCTCGCGAAATCCGCCGGCTGCTGCGCGCGTTGTATCGCTAAGGACTGCGTCCAATACTGCAAAGTTCCAGCTTTCTTCCTGGAGCACTTCTCCATATCCATTCAGATTGAAGTGATTGTATTCTCTAGCGGTCATACCGGCCATAAAATTCATGGAGTGGTCACCGAGATCCATGGAATAATCCGCTACATTTTCCAATTGCCACGTATACCATTTATCTGTTGACTGACCTGTATTGTTTCTGAAGTTATAATTGATTGAATGATAATAGTATTTAGGTGTCCAATAAAGCGAATTCCCATATGAAAGGTCAATATCATAGCTCGACCGGATATTTAAACCTTCCACCGGCTTTAATTCAGTAAAGAAACTGGCCACCAACTTATCTTGTTGCCACCGGTTATGATCATTGTTCATTTGTGCAACAGGATTCGCGATTTCATTCTGCACATATGGAGACATGCCGAAAAATCCTTTATCGCCGGGAGCTTTCAGAGAAGAAGTCTCAGGATTGCTGAAATTGTCATAAATCTGTGGTAAATACTTATCCGGCAAGTCATCAACATTATCAACATAAAGCGGCGTCAACGGGTCAAGAGCCATTGCATTGCTAATTACTCCACCAAATTCATTATTTTCATTGATGCTTTTACGGTTTACATTCGTATACGAAATTCTGGTTCCAATTTTCAACCAATCTTTTACCTCATGATCGAGGTTTAAACGTGCTGTGGCGCGATTAAAATTCGTTTTGTTACCTCCAACGATTCCGTCCTGATCATAATATGAAGCAGATGCAAACACACTGGTTTTTTCGTTGCCTCCTTCAATAGACAAATTATGTTGTTGCATTGGGGCAATCTCAAATATTTCATTCATCCAGTCGGTTCCTTGCCCCAAGTTATCCGGATTACTTTCCAGCCAGTCAGCCTCGCTGAAATAGTCAGCATATTGCGTAGCATCCATTACCTCAACATAATTTACGGCCTCTTGCCATCCGTTGCTAAAGCTGTAGTTGATTCTGGACTCTCCCTTATCTGCCGACTTAGTAGTAACAAGAACAACGCCATTAGCGCCTTCAGCTCCGTAAATGGCTGCTGAAGCGGCGTCTTTCAGTACTTCAACCGACTCAATGTCATCGGGGTTCAGGTAGTCCATACCATCAGTTCGCATTCCATCTACAATAAATAGCGGATCAGAGTTTCTGTTACTGCCTGTTCCGCGTATACGAATCGTCATATTTGAGCCAGGCGAGCCAGACTCTTGCATGATATTGACGCCGGCTGTTTTACCCTGAATAGATTGTTCGATACGAGACTGATTCTTGTTCATATCTTCCACATTCATCTTTGATATCGAACCGGTTACAAGGCTTTTCTTCTGAACACCATAACCTACTACTACAAACTCTTCAATCGATTGCGCTGTGGGTTCCAAACTAACGTCTATGGTAGTCCTGTTACCTATTTCCACTTCTTTTGTACTATAACCCACAAAAGAAAATTTCAAAGTTTCTGCATCATCAGGAACTGTGAGAGAATAATTTCCCTCAGTATCGGTAACAGTGCCTGTAGAAGTCCCTGGCAGGAAAACATTCACACCCGGAAGAGACTCCTGCGTGTCAGCACCTGTTACGACGCCTTCTACAACCTTTTGGGCATACCCGAAATGGAGACCCAAAAGCATCGTAAAAAATACTGTTACAAGTTTTCTCATAGTTTATTTGTTTTAATTGGAATTAATTTATTCAATGATTTCAAATTCTTTATTCAAGTGATCAATATGGACAGTAAAAGCCCCTTTTTCTGTAATCCATTCATAGTTCTGCCCCACAAAAGCCAGATCATCTGGATGAAGGCTGAAATTAACCGTCTGAGTTTCGCCCGGCGCAAGATTGATCTTGTCAAATCCGCGTAAGCGCTTTACTGAAGGTGTAACCGTAGCATAATTATCCGTTACATATAATTGAACCACCTCTTTTCCGGCTATATCACCCGTGTTGGTTACTTCAACAGAAATGGTGATGCTTTCGTCCTTTGAGATTTTTTGCTTGCTGATGCTCAAGTTGTCATACTCAAATTCAGTGTAACTTAATCCAAATCCGAATGGATATTGAGGATTGTAGGCATTTCCATCGCCATCTCCGTTAGCCTCAATCGCTTCGGTAAATTTATGGTCGTATGTAATTAAGTCGTTGCTATATCTGGGATAAGTGACCGGCAATTTTCCTGATGGATTTACTTCGCCGCTGATGATATTTGCGATGGCATTTCCACCTTCATTTCCGGGCAGATAAGCCATTAAAACCGCATCGGCCATAGGCTCAATCTCACGAATGATGCGAGGCCTTCCTTCCACGAGCAGAAGAATTACAGGTTTGCCTGTAGCAAAAGCTGCGTTAGCTAAAGCTTTTTGCTCTTCTGCCAAAACGAGGCTATTAATGTCTCCGGGCTTTTCTGTATAAGAATTTTCGCCTAAGGCGAGTACAATGTAATCAACTGATTCCGCTTTTTGCTGCATTTCTTTTACATTAAGATCTCCTTCAAACGTTGCGCCCTCAGCAAACACGACCTGCTCTTTGTCCCATTTCTGTTGAAAAGCCTCCAGTATTGTGTTATGATCCGATGCATATTTGTCTGTGTCCCTTCCCTGCCAGGTGTAAGACCATCCACCGTTAAGGGGAACCATAGAATTGGCAGCAGGTCCTGTGATTAAAATTTTGGAATCCGTAGATATAGGAAGAATATCACTTTTGTTTTTTAGCAATGTGATTGACTCTTCTGCTGTTTTAAGACTGGCTTTCTGAAACTTTTCGGATGCAAAATCAGGGTAATCTTTAGGATATGTAATTGGCTTATCGAAAAGCCCTAAAGAGAATTTCACTCGGAGAATTCTGCGTACTGATTCATCGAGCCGTGATTCGGGGATTGTTCCTTCTTCTACTAAGGCCACCAGGTGATCCGCAAAAGAAAAATCATTAGGAACCATACTCATATCAACACCGGCTTCTACGGCCATTTTCACGGCCTCTTTTTGAGTGCTGGCTACTTTATGGCGGTCATGCAGATATTTTATGTCTTCCCAGTCAGAAACCGCAAACCCTTTGAATTTCAGTTCTTCCCGCAACACTTCTGTTAACAGAAAATGGTTAATATGAGAAGGAATTCCGTTCACTTCTCCTGAGTTGATCATTATTGTATGTGCACCGGCTTCTATAGCTTCCTCAAATGGAGGTAAAAATATTTCACGCATCATTCTTTCGGGTATCCAGGCGGGAGTACGGTCTTTACCACTAAGCGGGTGACCGTATCCGGTATAATGCTTAAGGCAGGAGGCTACTCTTTCCGCATCAGAAACATCATCACCTTCATAACCATCCACCATGGCTTTTCCCAACTCAGTTGCCAGGTGAACATCTTCTCCAAAGGTTTCCCAAAGGCGTGGCCATAATGGATTTCTTCCCATATCAAGCACTGGTGAAAAGTTCCACGGAATAGCAGAAGCCCGTGTTTCATATGCTGTAATTCTGGCGGCTTCCTCAACAAGTTCCGGGCTCCAAGTAGCGGCTTGTCCGAGTTGCTGCGGGAAAAGCGTTGCATCTAAGGTATAATTCATACCATGAATGGCATCAATACCATAAATAACAGGAATGGAATGCCGCGTTTCATCTTTGGCTAACTCCTGTATGGATGAAACAATATCTACCCATTTTTCTCGTGAATAAGCATAACCTGCATTATTAAGTATAGAACCCACTCCATATTCCACCACCGCTTTACGCAATAAATCCTTATCAATCGTTTGCGGATCCAGAGTTTGTCCATTTTCTTTTTTGAGGATGGTTTCAAGTGTCACCTGAGTCATCTGACCGGCTTTTTCCTTTACGGTCATTTCAGAAAGCAACTCATCAATGCGATCCTCGTTTGACATATCAATTCCCTGTGCGTTTCCTGCAAGCAGTCCTGCAAAGAGAAAAACAAATAGAAATGGCAAAGCAATTTTAAAGGCTCCTTTCATAAGTATGTATTTGAAGTTAACAAAATGATATTTTTTCATTAAAAATTTGTTTTCTGCAAACATACTCCAATGCGAAGCCAAATAGCAACATTTAACCTACAACCAAACTACAACATCCGTGCAGGCATACTACATAATCACTACATCATTGCTAAAATTTAATCCGTTTGTGTTACATCATTACTACATCAATTTGCAATACAACCGAACAATTATATTACATCATTACTTGTGAAACAAGGAATACAGAAGATATAGAACTTTATTTCTGTTGGAAATCGATTCAAAAGGTTATTTTCAGCATCTTATTACAGGTTCATCATGAAATCCACCAGGTTCACATCTTTTCCCAGACCCAGTTTCTTTCTTAACCGGTAACGGCTGATTTCTACTCCTCTTACTGAAATATTGGAAATCAAAGCAATTTCCTTTGTGGAAAGATTCATCCTTAAATAAGCACACATTCTAAGGTCTTTTGGGGTGAGTTCCGGGTATTGGCTGCGCAGCTTTTTAAAGAAATCGCTGTGTACATCTTCAAAATGCTTTTGGAAGCGCTCCCAGTCTCCATCCATTTTTACATCGTTATTGATTGTGTGGATAAGTTTTCGGATTTCCCCGCTGGCATGGTCATTAACCTTCTGGGATACGGTTGTCAGGTTTTGCTTGATTTGACTCAGGATTTCATTTTTATGTGTCATTTGCATGGCTATAGAAACCACTTCTTTGCTTTTCAGCTCCATGTCAGCCCGCTTCTTTTCCACCTCTGCTCTCAGTTTTTCGTTCTTGAGCTTAATGATTTTTTGCTCAGCAAGCAGGTTTTCCTGTCTGAACTTTTCTTCTTTTCTTTTCAGCTCGGCATCTTGCTTTTCTTTTAGCTTCCTTCGCTCTGTTTTCATTCGATGGGCGATATAACGTATGAGCATAAAAATCAAAATGATGAATGCCAGGGCATAAAAGATATATGCTACGGTAGTGCGATACCAGGGAGGCAAAATCGTAAACGCATAGCTGTCTCCGGAAACCTGATGTCTCTCTTCATCCCTTGCCATTACCCTGAAAACATATTCACCGGGAGGGAGATTGGTATATTCTTTTATATTATTTTGCTGAAAAGCCGACCATTGTTCATCATATCCTTCTAAAAGCGTTTTATACTGAATTTTGCTGTCCTGCCCGTAAATAGTAGCTCCCATGTAGAAGACCAGGTCATTCATATTATAGTTCAATTCCGGCGAGCTGAAGTTAGCAGTCTGATGACCGAGGAAAAGAACAGTATCAGAATTCGTCTTGGATGTGACTTTTCTTATTAAAGTTCTATACGGGTGATATTCCGGGAACTGATATTCCGAACTGTAATGCACAAATCCGGTTTCAGAACAAATTATTTTTTCATCGCGCGAAAGCGAAACCATGTTTTCAAAACCTCCCACCAGGCAATCGCCCAACCTGTTAAACAGGGAGTCTACTTTCTGATATCCTGTATCGGTTTTTTTCAGCAATAATGGATATTCTTCAACACCATACCAAATATTATTCTCATTATCCTGCCGTGGAAAACGAACATTTCTATGCTGTCCGAATTCCTTCTGCCATTGTTTATGTGGATGAAACTCCTGCTTATCCTTATCAAAACTATACAATCCTTTGCTGGTACCAAAAACGATTTCTCCATTCAATTTATAAACATAATTATCCAGGTTAGATGGTAATCCATCGGATTGATCGAAAAAAGTGACTTTATCAGCTTTCGTATAGTCATCAGAAATTTCAACCCGGTAAATTCCCTTATAGCCATGACTAACCCATACATTACCATTATTGTCTTGTTCAAGCACTCTGGAAGATTCAGAAAAATTTTTGATTTTATGACTTTGGGTCCAGGATATGTCGTCCTTTTCATAAACTGCTAAACCGTTATAAGTTCCGGCCAGAATTTGATCTTCTTTGTTTTGTATAGTCAAAAACCGCCAAACTCCTTCATCCGAAGCAATTTGACGTACTTCCCCATTCCGGATGGTATATGCCCCACGGTTATGGGCTACCAATAAGGTTTCCTCTAGCGCTAGAAGCGACCACACCTGTCCTTTTATTTCAGGGATAATCTGAAACGGATCATCTTCATTGTCTTTGTATGATTTATAGAAAAGCCCCTGGTTTGTGGCCAGATAAAGTTTATCTTCAAAAAGCACGGCATCATAGCCTGCACCTTCCACATCCATGCCTGAGGAAATATAGGTGAAAGGCGAAAACAGTTCCACATAGTTAATGCCATTATCAAGCGCCAGCCAAATCTGTTGATTCTGATCCTGAAATATATTCAGAATAGTATTGTTTCTTAGACCTCTCTCCTGATTCAGATGTTGCAGGATTGCACCCTCTTCATTAATGACAATCATACCGTCTTGTATTGTCCCGTATGCATAATGCCGGTTATCCAGCCGCGCGGAGGAGAAAATTTGCTTCTCTTTAAGCATTTCAGAAGCTTCACATTGGAATTCAGAGATGGCGTAACCATCAAAAATATACAGTCCGTGCTGCTGTGTTCCAATTAAAATATTTCCATCGCCATATGTATGCATGCTCCAAACCTCATTATCTCCGGTAAAAATATCCCCTTCGGGCAACAAAAAAAGTCTTTTCCCCCTGAGCTCCATAAGTCCTTCATTCCGGTCTTGCAGAAAAAACCGGTCATCTACTACAAAAGAAAAACCAAAATCCTTCGCTGTGGCGAGTATACTGATTTCATTATCCGCATATAAAAGCAAATAATTAAAAGACTGAAAAATTATGCCCATAGGTAACTGGTGAATTCGCCAGATTTCTCCCACATCTTTATGTGCTTCAGGCAGCTTGTCCATGAGTGAAACATACTGCATATCACCACGACTGGTAATATCAAAATACCCAAATTCGTTAAACCCACTGGCATACAACTTATCATTATCCGATATCATAATGCTTCTTACTATTGAGTTATTGGCCAGAGGATAGGTGCGCCAGTTTTCACCATCAAACTGCAAAACACCATCATTGTTGGCAAAATACATCATCCCGTTAGTGTCCTGAGTAATATCCCAACTCTGTGTGCCGGCCTGGTATTTTAGCTTGTCATATCCCTTGATATAAGGCAAACCTGTTGTCTTGATCTGGGCATAAGCAGAAAAGCTCGCAGTAAAAACTATCACAAAAAAAACTATTTTCTTCATCATCCAGTACATTTACAGCATCAAATATAATAAAAAGAAAAGAATTTTATTTGACTGCTATTGAGTTTTTTATAAAACAAGGATTCTGATAATACAACAACTGACCTACTTCTGTTTCTTTTCTCATCTTGACTCTACAGATAACCCTATTGTTTGAATGATGAGTTCAGTTTAATAAGTCCGCACATTTTTAGCTATGTAAATTAATAATTTGAAGTACAATAACATAAATAGAAAACGCTTTTCATATCATTCAAATAAACAATGCTTTATATAATTTATTAAAACAGTACACGCTTTTTAGACTAGTCTTAATGGTAGAAGGTGTTTTTTTTGAAAGCATTTAATTTTGATGTGACACTAAACTTAAAACATGATTTCCTGAATAACATTCTATAATTTTGTAGCTGTATTAGCAATAAACAAAGAAAGCTCACAAAGTCATATCTAAGCTACTGAAAATCCTTTTCTGTTCTTAATTTGCTAAAAAACCTGAACAATAAGTATGTACCAGCAATCACAACAAACAAGAAAACTGACGCAAGCAACATTCTTCCGTAAAGGAAATTACCGATAGCAAATAACATGGCATAAATTACAAAAGCTCCGAGGAATACACACAGAATCTGAAGCGGCATTTGCCAGGCCAGACCTTTCTCCTTATCTATCTGAACACCTTCCTGCTCAGCTTCTTTAATTACTTTTTTCCACCCTGGCCCGCCGGGTTGCGTCAAGGAATAAAAATTCCTCAGCGTTTTGGCAGATTCTGATTTAGCCACAAAAGTGGTCACGATCCATGACAATGTAGTTACCGCTATAACAATAAGCAGGCGCATAGTATTATGATCCACTACTTCGTTTGCCAACGTTCCCTTATCTACACCAAAAACGAGAAATATAGCCATGATCGTAGCTACCGCCATAGCCACCAGCTCCGTCCAGGCATTGATGCGCCACCAAAACCACCGCAAAAGATAGATTGCTCCTGTTCCTGCTCCTGACAGAAGCAAGATATCAAACGCTTGCGTGGCATTATCAAGAAAAAACAACGACACCAGTGCCGCCAGAACCATCAGGGCAACGGTAGTCAGACGCGCCATAATTACCAGATTCCGGTTGCTTGCACCGGGTTTTACAAACCGCTTATAAAAATCATTTACCAGGTATGAAGCGCCCCAGTTGAGGTGTGTGCCAATGGTAGACATGTAAGCAGCTATCAACGAAGCCACAACCAGTCCGAGCCAACCCGGACCCAGCTTTGACATCATTACCGGATAGGCAATATCATCTTTCAGGTACGTATCTGATATCTCCGGGAATTCTGCTTTTATAGAAGCCAGGTCAGGATACAGAATCAGGGAAGCCAGTGCAACAATAATCCACGGCCAGGGGCGTATGGCATAATGCATAAAGTTAAAAAGCAGAGTAGCTCCTATAGCATTTTTTTCGTTCTTGGCCGCCAGCATGCGCTGTGCAATATATCCACCTCCGCCGGGTTCTGCGCCGGGATACCACACGCTCCACCACTGCACGGCAATCGGGATTATCAGTAATGGGATAAACACCGAGGGATCGCCGAAATCGGGCATCATCATTACTTTATCCTGAATGGCCGGATGCGTGATGAGCGCTTCCAGACTACCAATTTCCGGTTGATTGATGGCTACAAATGCGGCATAAATCGCGCCAAATAATGCAATGGAATACTGAAAAAAATCGGCCCAGATTACTCCCTTTAATCCGCCAAGCACGGCATATACTACAACAGCAATTGAACCATAGAGTACAGCCTGCCAGGGCTGCAACCCCAGCATAACGCCACCGATTTTTATTGCCGCCAGAGTCACTGAACCCATAATCAACACGTTGAAAAAAAGTCCGAGATAAATGGAACGAAAACCCCGTAGAAAGCTTGCCGCTTTTCCGCTGTAGCGGATTTCATAAAATTCCAGATCGGTAAGCACATTGGAGCGACGCCACAGACGTGCATAAATAAATACCGTCACCATCCCGGTAATCAGAAAAGCCCACCAGGCCCAGTTTTTAGCTACGCCATTTTCACGAACCATCCCTGTAACGAGGTTTGGAGTATCAGCCGAAAAGGTACAGGCCACCATGGAAATACCCAGGAGCCACCACGGCATGCCTCTTCCACCAAGGAAAAACTGATCCATGTCCTTACCGGCAGTACGGGAAGCGATGAGTCCCAAAACCAAAACAACAGCAAAAAATGCAGCTACTATCAGCCAATCGAGGGTGGTTAATTCCATAAAGCAGTTTTTTAGAAGCGGTAAATATA
>JBNJGK010000031.1:0-23747 GCA_051747665.1 Bacteroidota bacterium
GGAGAGGCCACAAATGAATTTATTCCCGGATAATTAGAGTCAGTCCATAACTTAAAAATTCATGCAAAGAAAGCACCAAATGACAAATTTCAAATTACAAATAAACTCAAAAGTCCAATATCAAAAATTCAAAACAATATAGTATTTTGTTGATTTCAAATGTTTTGGATTTTGACATTTGAAAATTGTAGATTATTTGTAATTTGGATTTTGATCCCGAAAACTTTCGGGATGTTATTTTAAGTTTTCATTTTCTATTAACTCTATGGAAAAACACTAATTAAGAGTCAGATTCCCGCCTGACTGAACGATATCAGTTCACTCAGCACAAATCAGGAAGCGATAGCTAAGTGATGCAGTAAGGCCCGCCCGTCTCGAATCCCGAAGCCTCGGCTTTCGGGACGGGAATCTATTTTGCGGAATTTGTCAAAGACCTGATCCACTTTGGATATAGATGTGGATTTATTAAATTATCCTAAAATCGCTTTATAAATTAGGAATAAATCATGACAGAATCCTTTCAAATTGTTCCTTTTTTTATAATTTCGAAGCGGGTTCGTAACTCATTATATCGCATGTATCAGCATGTTTTTCAATAGGCTGAGATTTAGGTATGTTTATATTTTTAGAAGCATTATAAATAGTAATAAATCAAAACGTTAAGGTATAATTTCATGAAATATTCTACCTTTGCTAAACAATAAAAATTAACAGATACAAACAAAAAAATTTCTGGATATGAAAAAACATAATTTTTATGCAGGGCCTTCTATCTTGCCGGAGCAAGCTTTGGAAGCTACTGCTCAAGCCTTAAAGGATTTTGACGGGTCAGGAGTTTCGTTAGCCTGCACTTCTCACCGCAGTAAAGAGTTTGATGCCGTAATCAAAGAGGCACAATCGCTTATGAAGGAATTGCTCGGTATACCGGACGAATATCACGTGCTTTTCCTTGGTGGCGGAGCAAGTTTGCAATTTGCCATGACTCCTTACAACCTCATGAAAAAGAAAGCGGCTTACCTCAATACAGGTTCATGGGCTACGAAAGCCATCAAGGAAGCCAAACTTTTTGGTGAAGTTGTGGAATTTAAAAACGATGACTTCTATTCCATCCCCAAAAACTGGGATAAAGAAGTTCCCGGCGATGTGGATTATGTTCACATCACCACAAACAACACCATTTACGGAACAGAAATATTCAAGGATTTTGATTTCGATGTACCGGTAGTGGCTGACATGTCATCAGATATCATGAGCCGCCCGGTTGATGTTTCCAAGTACGGCATCATATATGGCGGAGCACAGAAAAACCTGGCTCCCTCAGGTGTTACGTTTGTGATTATCAGAGAGGATATCCTCGGCAAAACAGACCGTAAGATTCCTACTATGCTCGATTACAAAACACACATCGGCAAAGAATCGTTGTTTAACACGCCTCCGGTTGTGCCTATCTATACGTTGATGCAAACATTGCGCTGGGTAAAAGAAAACGGCGGCGTAAAAGCAATGCAAAAACGCGCAGAAGAAAAAGCAGGTATGCTTTATGATGAAATAGAGCGCAATAAGCTGTTTAAAGGCAGTGTAGCTAAAGAAGACCGCTCTGTGATGAACATTTGCTTTATCATGAATGATGAATACAAAGAGCTGGAAAAACCATTCCTTGAATATGCCACTTCGTTAAACATGGTGGGTATAAAAGGTCACCGCTCTGTAGGCGGTTTCCGCGCATCGAATTACAACGCGCTGCCAAAAGAGAGCATTGAAGCGTTAGTTAAAGCTATGCAGGATTTTGAAAAGAAAAATGCATAGAATGTGAATTCCTGAGCCACCGGTGAATCCGGTGGCTTTTGTTCATCCAAAAAAATCAACATTATGAAAAAAATTTTAGTAGCAACCCAAAAGCCTTTTGATCCGGCCGCAATCCCACAGATAGAAGAAATTGGCAAAAATGCCGGATATGAAGTCGTCATTTTTGAAAAATACGAGAACCAATCAGATCTTGTAGAAGCTGTTAAAGATGCTAACGCTTTAATTGTGCGAAGCGATAAAGTAACGCGCGAAGTGATAGAAGCGGCTGAAAACCTGAAAATAGTAGTACGCGCCGGCGCGGGCTATGACAATGTGGATTTGGAAGCCGCAACAGAGAAAAACATCGTGGTGATGAATACACCAGGCCAAAACTCTAATGCCGTAGCTGAACTGGCCTTGGGCATGATGGTGTTCCAGGCACGCGGACACTTTAACGGCAAACCCGGAACGGAATTACGAGGCAAAACATTAGGCATTCATGCTTATGGAAATGTAGGCCGTCTTGTTGCCGAAATCGCCAAAGGATTTGGTATGCATGTGAGCGCTTATGATCCGTTCCTTGATAACGCAAAGATTGAAGCTGATGGCGTAAAAGCGTTCGATTCAGCAGATGAATTATATGCCAACAACCAGTACGTTTCTCTGAATATTCCGGCGAACGATAAAACCAAAAAATCCATTGGAAAAGCATTGCTGCAAAAGATGCCAGAAAATGCGGTTTTGGTAAATACAGCCCGGAAAGAAGTCATAAATGAAGAAGAACTGCTTCATGTGATGGATGCACGCAACGATTTTAAATATTTGTCTGATATAGCCCCGGATTGCAAAGATGATTTTGCGGCGAAGTATGAGGGACGCTATTTCTTCACTCCCAAAAAAATGGGAGCCCAGACCAAAGAGGCTAATGTAAATGCAGGTATCGCAGCAGCAAATCAAATTGTAAACTATCTTGATAAAGGAGATACAACCTTTAAAGTAAACTAAACATTAGGTATTATGGCAATTATAAAACCATTTAAGGGGTTAAGACCACCTAAAGATATTGCATCAAAGCTGGCATGCTTGCCGTATGATGTAATGAATACGGAAGAAGCGCGTGAGATGGCTAAAGGTAATCCGTATTCTCTTCTGCATGTAACACGTTCAGAAATAGACCTCCCTGAAAATACGGATGTACATTCGCAGGAAGTTTATGACAAAGCGGTTGAGAATTTCAGAAAATTTCAGGAAGAAGGATGGTTACAGCAGGATGAAAAGCCGAAGTACTATATCTATGCGCAGACCATGAACGGAAAAACCCAGTATGGAATCGTTGGAGCGGCTTCAGTTGATGATTACCTCAGTGGAGTTATCAAAAAGCACGAGCTGACCCGTCCCGACAAGGAAAAAGACCGCATGGTGCACGTAAAAGTGAATGATGCAAACATGGAGCCTGTTTTCTTCACCTACCCTTCTGTGGATGAAATTGACAGTATCATCAAAAACATCGTGGAATCAAAGGATCCGGAGTATGACTTTACGGCTGATGATGGGTTTGGTCATCATTTTTGGGTGATTGAAGATGATAAAACTATCCAAAAAATCGAACAGCTTTTCAAAACCAAAGTACCCTATACGTATGTGGCTGACGGACACCACCGGACCGCCGCGGCAGCTCTGGTAGGCAAAGAAAAGCGCGAAAACAATCCGAATCATACAGGCGATGAGTCGTACAATTATTTTCTGGCGGTTCATTTTCCGGATAATCAATTGCAGATTATCGACTATAATCGTGTGATCAAAGACCTTAAAGACATGTCACCCGAAGAACTTCTAGAGCGTCTTCAAAACGATTTCAATGTCAAAGAGATGGGTCGCGATATCTATAAGCCTTCCAGGCTTCATGAGTTCAGCATGTATCTCGAAGGCAAATGGTACCGCTTAGAAGCCAAAGAGCATACGTATGATGACAACGACCCAATAGGTGTTTTGGATGTTACCATCCTGTCAAAGCACGTACTTGAAAAGCACCTGGATATTCAGGATTTAAGACGCTCTAAGCGCATTGAGTTTGTTGGCGGAATCAGAGGGCTTGGCGAACTGAAACGTCGTGTTGACAGCGGAGAAATGGCAGTAGCTTTCGCCTTGTATCCGGTTTCTATGAAACAGTTAATTGATATTGCTGATTCAGGAGAAATCATGCCTCCAAAAACAACCTGGTTTGAACCCAAACTGCGCAGCGGTCTGGTAATCCATAAGCTCGACGAATAAAAGACGGTTATGTAAAAAACTGCCGTGTTTGATCATGCATCAAAGCGGCAGTTTTTTTATCTCAAAAACTGGAAGGGGTTAGCCGTTCAGTCTTCCAATGGTAATTATTCCTAAAATGTTTTCATTCTGGTCATAGTAAAAAGTCTTTAGCAACTCCACCCTGATTTTGTTTCCATTCACATCGCTAATCCAAATCTTCTGTTTTACAGGTCTTTTTTTGTCATAAAGCTGTTTTTCCAGATTTTCAATAGCCATAGCGGTTTCCGCATCAAAAATCTGACGTACGTTCTTATTTTTCAGACGTTCTTCCGAGATCCCATAGGCGGTTTCAAAAGCTTTGTTGCAGCCAATGTGATTTCGGTTTGTGTCTTTATAACTGATGGCATCTGGAATCGAATCTATCAGATACCGCAGCAGTAAGCGATCCTTTGTGATTTGCTGACGAAGGTTATGATGCTTTTCAATCAAGGTATTCAGGATTTTGCCCATAGTCTTGAATTCACTGTAGCGAATATGGGCCGTGTTAAGGAAATGTTCGTCTTCACTTTTCCGGTTCAGATAATCAGTAAAAACCGCGATTTCTTTTTGACTGGACTTTAAATAGCTTCGCAAAAGGAAAAAGGCTACAACAACAGCAATAATAAACAAGCCTGCCAACAACATTATTTCCCTGTAAAGGTCTTGCTGCAATTCCTTTTCGGCATGAGCAAGTTGCTTATCAATAGCGTCAAGGTAGGTGCCGGTCCCAATCATCCACTTTAATTCCTCCACTCCTTTCACAAAAGACATTTTCGGAGCAATTTCCTTACTATTAAGCTTGCGCCATGAGTAGTAAATGAAATCTCCGTTTGGCTTTTGAACCGCTTCGTACTCTTTCTGCATCACTTTAACACCGTTCGGATCTGTTAGCTGCCATAAATTTACGGGAGGAATAACGCGTTCTCCATCTTTAATAAGGGCCTCGCCATCATAGGTATTAACAAAAATATATCCCTCCTCTCCATAACGTACTTCTGCAAGCAGTTGTAACAGATGCTCCTTGAAATTCTCTTTATAGTCTTCAAAGTAAATGGTTTCACCGGCATAGATTCCAAGCGGTTCAAATTTTTGAATGAAGGTTACTTTATTATTAAACAGGTCCGCAGAATCATTACTCAAAGAATATTCCAAAAGCTTCTCATTGTCAGATTGCAAGGCCGCTATCTCATTTTCCACAACCGTATTTCCCAGGTAATCCGTTTTTTTGGTAAGCATCTTTCCCTCATCCTGCGGACGGCTGAAGTTTATCAAGGATTTCCCGTTAAGGGTATTAATGAAAAAATTACGGTCTGACTCCATCTCATTATAAAATGCTTCAACCTTTTTAAAAGCCTGCTGTTTTCCTGATGAAGTCTTATGAATCTGCTTAATTGCAGAAATTTCCCCTTTTACATCTCTTTTAAGCCGGTCTATAACGTTTTGATAGTAGTTCTTTTTCTCATAGTGGATGTATCGTATGGCGGTTTCTGTTTCGTTTTTGATTTCATTTTGCTTCACCGTAAAAATGTTCTTACGAGTTTGCTCTTTGAGATCATTATAATGGTTTATTCGCGTATTTACCGAGAGGATGATAAGTGTGACAACAAGAATCACTGCAAGCAAGGCAATGTCAAAAATAACTTTCCCAATCAAACTTCTGCGTATGGATTGTAATAGCTTTTTCACGGGGCAATCATAATTGTAACTTTAACTGCAAAGATAGTTAAGTTCCTGAAGCTTATAAAAAAAATACCGAAAAAACCAATTAAGTTTTTCCGGTATTTAAAAATAATAGCTAAAAAGGCTACTTCACGAATAAATAATCATCGCCTCCGGCGGTGTGGCAACTCATGCAGTTTGCCAGTTTTCCACGCATGTCTTCGGCAGATTCTGCCGGCAGTTTACCGTTTGGGTTTGCTTCATAATCATTGCTGCCATCATTAGGCATCACAACATATTCCCAGTCACCACCTTCCGGATTGTAACCAGCTTCACGCTTTACCATAGCAAATGTAACGGCTAAGGCTTTTCGTGAATCGTCTTCATCTTTCAGGAAGGTGTGTTTGGTAAAGATTGTTCCGACGTCGATATCTTCAGAAGCATCATCCAGGGTGGAATAAATATCCCGGATTGTAGAATCAGGACTAATCGGCTGGCCGTTGTGAGCTACCGTCACATCTTCACCGTAAGGAGTCCCTGTAACCCCAATGTCAATTTCATTGGTTGAGGCATTCAAATCTGCCTGTGTTAGCGCATACGGCTCCTGCCCGGCCGCATCATCATCGTCGTCGTCACTGCAGGATGTTACTCCGGCGATAAATATAAACGCCAGAAGGTAAATAGAAAGTTTTTTAATCATATAAATTTAGTTTATGGTTCAAAGCAAAAATATTGGAATAAACGCCTGTAAACAAATAATTTAACAATATTGACGTTTATTTAACATATTGATATGCTGGATGAAACATTTATTTTCATGCTCTTAACGTTTTGAATTTATCCTGGATTGGAATGCTTATTTATCTGAATAACGAAGATAGGGATAACCGGTTAGAAAGAGTTTCAGTGAAACTGGCACAGTTATTGAATTGAGCTATTTAGCGCGCGCTGCATTATCAATTTAAAAACAAGGAACGATGAAAACATTAATTGGTATTACGGTGATGATGTTGTTATTAACGCATCCCGCCACAGCGCAACACAGAAAACAAGAAAAAGTAAGTCGTGATAAAAACTCACGGATTGAGCAGAAACGAAGTGGTTCTTTTCAAACGCGTAATGTTAAAACCCGGAAAGATACACGCAAAACAAATATCAATCGATCCGGAAAGAAGCGCAGTGCTGCCGTTCAATCGCGGTCAGGTTCGCAGAATCGAAACCGGGCTTACAATGCCCCTCGTCAGAGTAACAGGCGTTCTGAGATGAAAACGCAAAACCGCTCTTTCAAAAGCAAGCAATACAAATCATCCCGCTATCAGCGTAAGCGCTCTGTAAAAAGCCACGGGCACATCAATCATCATTACAATAATCGTAAACATACGGCGATAAACTATCATTATTACAGAAGAACGCCCCGTTCCAGGCTGATTTATCAACATACATGGCATACTTTCTACACTCACCACTTTAGAGTAAACCAGTATCACCATTATGTTAACCGGCCGCTCAGGCTTTTATCCGGCAACACCGCACAATATCATGTTGGAGAAATAGCCTCTGTTTTCGGGAGAGTATATGAAACCTATTATGATGAAGTTAATCAGGAATTTCATATGAGTTTTGGAGCGCCTTATCCGCGCCAGGATTTTACGGTAGTTGTTACAGGCAGAGAAGCGCGCCGGATGAACCGCATAAGACCAGGATACTATATAGGGCAGGATTTTGTTGTTTCAGGTTTGATTACCCGTTTTAACGAAAAGCCCGAAATCATTGTACGCTACCGCAATCAAATAAAAAAATACTAACTGTATTCAGCGAATTGTTAATATTAGGCTGTTTTAGCCATTTTGATAAACAATAAGGAAGGCATGCTGTTAAGCAATCGCAAACAATGATGATAAAAAAATTGAAAAACGATTTGGTGAAAATATTTCCGTTAAATATTGTAGTGCTCCCCGGGGAGCGTCACAAACTGCACATTTTTGAGCCGCGCTACAAGCAATTGATGCGCGACATTATGCAGGGGGAATGGAGTTTTGGGATTCCATATGTGAAAGCAGGTACTTTATACCGCTACGGCAGTTACGTAAAAGTCATCAAAACCACTTCCTATAATCCTGAAACCGGAGAGATGGATATCATCGTTGAAGGACGCCGCACGTTTTTGATGAACAAGTTTTTGAAAGAACACGATGAAAAGCCTTACGATTCGGCACTTATTGAATGGCTAGATGATGGTTATTCCAAAAGTTGTCAGGATCTTTTGCATGAATTTGAAAAGTATTATAAACAGATAAAATCTGATTTCCGGGCGTTTAAAAATGTACATAAGCTTGATAACATTTGGAGCATAGTAAAATTTCTGCCATTGACTGAAGATGAGAAAATCAGGTTTATCAGCCTGTGTGATCCTGAACGCAGAAGATTATTTTTGAAAAACAAAATCAAGGAGCTTATGCGAATCAACTCGATGGCCAAAAACCTGGGCGAAAAAATTTATTACAACTAATGACTGGTTTTAGTTTTCTTAGTCCACTCCTCCCGGTAAGGATTTTCCTTGACTTCCCTATAAAATTCCTTTAAATAACTTTCCAATCTATTTTTTTGATTTTTAGACAAGTACTTAAATTGGCGAATCATGGCAATCATATCTTGCCTGTTTTCAAGGAAATTATCAGTCACCTTTTTTATTGTGGATTTTCGGAACTCAGGGCCTTTGTATTTTCGCTGATGAAACCGGGCACTGTCTATAAACAGGGCGTCCGGTGCATAGCGGGCATTCACAAAAGCAGATAAGTCAAAGTCATAAGGAACAGGAATCGTTTTATTTTGAGAAGGTATTTTTAGTATTTCCGTATTTTTCAATGGCTTAATAGACCAATCTGTATTACCAATCATATAAGAAAACAAAGCCATACGGGCTAATGCCAAACTATCTACCGGCATGTAATCATCATCTTCATCCAATTCCTTCCCGTAAAAACGGTCAGCCATATCATCGTTATCTTCAATTATGAAGGCGAAGTTTTTTTGGCTATTGAGAGACCAGGACTGCTTGTATGTGATTCGGCAGAGCCTCACCTGGAAGCTAAAAGGAGTGAGTAAATTGTAAAGTTTATACACGAGGTACTCTTTCTGCACATTTTCATGCTCATAGTCATCCAGGCAATGCGTCACGAGTTTAACTTTACCCTGTCCCTGAAAAACGGTTTCACTGCGTTCGCCGTCAAAATCCAGCCTGATGGGAGGAAAATTACAATTATCAGGGTTTCTTCTGAAATTTCCGCGTATCTTCAGCTCCATTTCTATATTGAGCCTTTCGCCTTGCGGGGTCTTATAAATCAGTTTTGCCGGATAATCTTTGCGGTCTTCTCCCACATCATCAAAAAGTTTATTATAATTCCCCACCAACTTAAATTCCATTAAATCGTCATTCTGAAATAGCGGCAGCGGCTCATTTTTCTGCCCAAATAAAGGCACGAAGAAAAGCAAAGCCAGTTTCAATATCAATGCCTTTTTAAAGGTTATTAAGCTTTTAGTATTTTTCATAGTCAGTGATTTGTTTTACCAGAGTCTGATTTTCGTTTCATAATGGTTCGTGAACCACATTCTCCACATTTAATAAACGTGTCGTTTTTTATCATCAATCCCTGAGCCACATATCCTTTTCTGCCCAAAGGCACATCAATAGCCCAAACTTTATCGTTGTATAAACTTCGGATAGTAAACTGTTCTGAATGTCCAACCACGATCATTTCAGCATCATAAAAAGCCAGCATTTGGTCGATATTAACCTGGCGAACCGGAGTATCTGCATTTTCGCCCATGAGATATCCACGGTACCAAAGTGGTCCTACTGACGATAATAATAAATCCTGAATATATTTGATGCGATAGGTTTCTCCCTCTAGATGCAACCTGATGATCTGATTTATTGTATCCAGCGCCAGCTTTTGATTCATGATGTGAGGTGAAAATCCGCCATGAACAAAAACGATATTGTTCATTTTCATGGTGACATTCCGATTTCTTAACCAACGTCCCAAATAAGTATCTGGACCGTACAATTCACTGAGCTCTTGCTTGAAGAAAACAGCAAAATGCTTGTATTTTGGATGGAGGTACCTGTAATCTCCCGTCATTGTCATGATTTCATGATTCCCCAAAAGCATATGCACATCGCCACCTTGCCGGCGGGCTTCTTTTTTTAAGTTGTGCAAATACCAGAGCGTTTCCGTAACCTTGCGCCCGCGGTCAAACACATCTCCTGTTATTATCAAATCACCCGCCCCCCATTTCCATCGGTTATTCTGGTCTATGATTTTTTGGTTTCTCAGCATCTCCAGCATAGCGTCCATCTGACCGTGCAAATCGCCCATAGCAAATATCTTTTCATGCTCATTAAAGGAGGCAGGAGCCTTTTCGGGATTAAGGTTTAACTTATATTTGTTCGTATCGCCGGCAAACCCATCAAATTCAACAAAGTTGTCTTTTACAGGAAAATGTTTCCATGTTTTCCAGGTTCGGTTTTTGCTGCTGTCTCTTTTGAAATAGGTTACTTTTACTTTGTCTTCACCAATAAAAACATGAGGACCATCGCTAAAATCAGGCAATTCTTCCATTTGGTGGTGCAGCAAAATCATCCTGTTAAAGTATGACAGAACAGGATTTTCATTGTAGTTATCTACATAGTTGGAGGCTCGTTTACCACGGTTATTTTGGGCTTTATAGTTTGCCCCGCTTTCAAAAAGCAGACGAATCATTGAAAGATGGTCTGATTTTACGGCATGTATTAAAGGGGTGTTGCCTTTATGGTCAGCCAGATTTACGAAAGCTCCCTTTTCAATTAAAAGCGCCGCTAAATCAGCTTTCTTTTTCTGTATCGCCAAAATCAACGGGCTTTTTTTATCGTGAAACCGATTCACATCAGCACCATGGTTTAATAAATAGTGGATGCTGTTTTGAGAATTTTTTTTGACAGCATAATGTAGCAGTACTTCATCGCCATAAAGCTTTTTGATCTTATCGGGATGGTCAAGGAGCGATTGTAAAGCTACTGTATCATCCCTTTTCACAGCATGCAAAATAGGTTCATCCTCAGAAGTTGCAAATGAGAGTGAAAAAAACGCTAAAAAAGATATGATAACGGATACCATCTTCATTACTGAACGATGCACAAGTTCAAGTTTTCGTGAATTATTCTTATTGACAAATATAAAATAAAAAGTTTTCAGGATGCAGAATTTATTTTGTAACCGGTTGAGATCAAACAGAATTGATAAACCGGTGTATCATTTACATAAATGTAGCCCACAAAGGGCTTTACGGTTCAATGTCTTGTTAATTAATGTTAAACCCATGAAGGCAGCCGATATTGTATGAACTATCTGTTTTAATATTTTGGTAATTATCCTATTTTTGCGCCATGATAAGAAAATGGGTATTACTTCTTTTGCTGCCAATAATTGCGTTGGCCGGATGCAGCGATTATCAAAAATTGCTGAAAAGCAATGATTACGAAAAAAAATACGAAACAGCCGTAGAACTTTATAACGAAGGAGATTATTACCGGGCGCTTCAGTTGTTTGACCAGGTGATTCCGGTATACAGAGGAAAAGACGAGGCCGAGGATTTGTTTTACTATTATGCCTACAGTTACTACAATCAAGGTGATAATGTAATGGCTAGCTATTACTTTAAGCGTTTTGCAAAGTCCTACCCATCCAGCGACCGTACAGAAGAGGCCTGGTACATGTCGGCTTACTGCAAATTTCTTGAATCACCAAAATACAGTCTCGATCAAACCAATACACGCGAAGCCATAAATGAATTACAGGCTTTTGCAAACCGTTTTCCTAACAGCGATCGCCTCGGCAAGGTTAATGAGTTGATAGATAAACTTCGCGCCAAGCTGGAAAAGAAAAATTATGAGCAAGCCAAATTGTATTTCAAGATGGAAGATTACAGGGCGGCTATCGTTAGCTTTAATAATTTGCTTAAAAATTACCCCGATACAGAATACCGCGAAGAGAGTCTTTTTAAGATTCTTGAATCAAGGTATATTTATGCTAAAAACAGCATTCCCTCGAAACAGGAAGATCGATATATGGAAGTCATAGAGGCATACGACAAGCTCCTTTCTTTATATCCGGATACAGACTATAAGAAAAAAGCAGGTAAATACAACGAAGAAGCATTGGCATTTATCGAATCTTAAACATCCGTTGTTCTGCAGAATTATACTATTTTTGCAAAAAATATAAGGTAAATGGATTACAAAAAAATACACACAGCTGACGAAGCGGTAACCCGCGATATTGAAAGGTTTTCTCAGGAATCAGGAAATATATATGAAACTGTTGTTGTGCTCTCTAAAAGAGCCAATCAAGTTTCTCTGGAAATGAAAGAAGAGCTCAACAAGAAAATTGAAGAGTTTGCCACTCCCAGCGATAACCTGGAAGAGGTTTTTGAAAACCGCGAGCAGATAGAAATTGCACGCTTCTATGAGCAACTGCCTAAACCTACTCTTATCGCCGTTCAGGAATTCTTAGAGGGAAAGATTTATTATCGAAACCCTAATCAAGACCAACTGGAAGAATAAAGCATAACTTATGCGACTTCAGGATAAAAAAATCATTCTGGGTATTACCGGAAGCATAGCAGCTTACAAAACGCCCTATTTAGTTAGGCACCTTGTAAAAGAAGGGGCCCATGCAGAAGTTATTATGACTGACTCTGCCCGCGATTTTGTAACGCCGTTATCGCTGTCTACGGTCTCCAATCATCCTGTGCATTGGAAACCCTTTAATGCAGAAGATGGAAGTTGGGACAGCCATGTGGATATGGGTACTACCGCCGACTTACTTATTATTGCACCGGCTTCTGCCAATACGCTGGCTAAAATGGTTACCGGACAGGCTGACAACCTTCTTCTGGCTACCTACCTTGCAGCTACATGTCCGGTAATGATTGCACCTGCCATGGATTTGGATATGTATAAGCACCCAGCAACGCAAGGCAATATAGAAACCTTGAAAAGCCGCGGCCTGAAACTCATACAGCCACAGGAAGGGGAGCTGGCAAGCGGACTGGTAGGTTGCGGACGTATGGAAGAGCCGGAAGTGATCCTCGAAAAAGTGGTGGATTTTTTTTTGACCCAAAACCGCTTTAGCAAAAAAAAAGTGCTGATAACAGCAGGTCCTACCTATGAAAATATTGACCCCGTCAGGTTTATCGGAAACTATTCATCCGGAAAAATGGGAATTGCCCTGGCAGAAGAGTTTGCCCGGCAAGACGCAGAGGTGATTTTGCTGGCAGGTCATGGTACACCTGAGGTATTTCACCCCAATATAAAGAGGATAAATTTTGTCTCAGCGCAAGAGCTGCTGGAAAAAACCATTTCGCATTATAATGATGCAGATGTAGTAGTTATGGCCGCTGCAGTAGCTGATTATACTCCTGAAACAGTAGCTCATGAAAAAATCAAAAAAGCGGGTGAAGAGTTGACACTAACGTTAAAACCGACTGTTGATATTCTCAAAAAACTTGGAGAAAACAAGAAGAATCAGTTTCTTGTAGGGTTTGCCCTTGAAACTGAAAATGCCGAGAGCAATGCAATTAAAAAACTGGAAAATAAAAATGCCGATTTGCTCGTTTTAAACCGGGCTGACGCTAAAAGCGGTTCAGGATTTGGTGTAGATACCAATCAAATAACCATTTTTAGCCGTCAGGGAGAAAAAACAAGCTATGATGTTAAGCCCAAAACAGAAGTAGCAGTTGATATAGTTAATGCAATAGCAAAAAACATTATACCGGAATGAAACAAGCGGCAATCTATTTGATTCTTTTCATGTTCACTATGGTTTTAAATGGCCAAAGCCAGGAGCTGGATTGTTCTGTGAGAGTAAACTCCAGGCAAGTAGAAGGCTCTGATAAGCAAGTTTTCACCAATATGCAAAAGGCCATTCAGGAATTTATGAATAATACCAAATGGACCAACTATAATTTCCAGATTGAAGAACGAATTGAATGTACTTTTCTCTTTACTATTAATGAAAGAATCGCATCCGATGAATTTTCAGGTAAACTAAATGTAGTTGTGAGCCGCCCGGTATTCGGTACTTCATACAATACAAGTCTGCTAAACTGGGAGGATAAAGCTATTCACTTTTATTTTATTGAAGACCAGCCAATTGAATATAGCGAAAACGCCTACACAACCAATCTTGCTGCTTTGCTTGGGTTTTATGCAAATATTGTTTTAGGGCTGGATTTTGATTCCTTCTCCAAATTTGGAGGTACGCCGTTTTTTGAGCAAGCACAAAATATTGTAAATATGGCTCAAAGCGATGGAGAGCGGGGCTGGGCCTCTTTTGACAGTCAGAAAAACCGCTACTGGCTGGCTGAAAACTACAATAACAACAGCTATGCCGGCATTCGTGAAGCCAATTACATGTATCACCGCCAGGGACTGGATAAAATGCAAGACAATCTTGATATGGGCCGGAGTAAAATACTGGAAGCGATTGAACTACTGGAACGCGTAAATGAGCAAAGGCCTAATCTTTTCATTATGCAATTGTTTTTGGAAGCCAAATCAGATGAAATTATCAACATTTTTAAAGAAGCCTCCAGCATGGAAAAAGGCAAGGTTGTGGAAATTATGAAGCAACTTGATCCTTCCAATTCTTCCAGTTACGATAAGATAATGCAGGAAAATTAAGCGGATATTACCCTTTATCAGCCAATCTGAAAAGTTTAAGCATCTCCTTTGGCAGCATCTCTAATTCGGTAAAGAGATTTTTTTAAATTTGTTCCAAATAATGTTGCAATGTTACAACATCTCTCAGTTGAGAATTATGCTTTAATAAATAAACTGGAAATCACTTTTGATAAAGGTTTTAGCGCTATTACAGGAGAAACCGGCGCCGGCAAATCCATTTTGCTGGGTGCACTGTCGCTGATCCTCGGTAATCGCGCTGATACTGGTGTGCTTTACGATGCACAAAAAAAATGTGTCGTAGAAGGAACTTTCCGGATAGAGGGTTACGGCCTGAAATCTTTTTTTGAAAGCAATGATCTGGATTTTGATGAAGAGTTGCTGCTACGAAGAGAAATAAACAGGCAAGGGAAGTCCAGGGCTTTTATCAATGATACGCCGGTTAAGCTTTCGCTGATGAAAACACTTGGGAACCGCCTTGTAGATATTCATTCCCAAAATAAAACCCTTACACTGAATGATTCGGATGTTCAGTTGGCCGTGATTGATACGGTTACGGGCAGCCCTGAATTACTTGAGCGTTACAGCAGCAGGTTTAAAAAAATGAAGAGTGCAGAGAAAAACCTGAAACTCCTGAGAGAAAAAGAGCAGCAAGCAAAAGCAGACCAGGATTATTATGAGTTTTTGTTTAATGAGCTGGAAGAAGCCTCGCTGCAAAAAGGAGAGCAAGAAGAAATTGAAGAGGAGCTGGAAATACAGAACCATTCTGAAAACATCAAATCAGCGCTTTCGCAGGGAGCCTACCTTGTTTCTGAAGATGATAACAGCATTCTGGGTCAGTTGCAAAACGTACATTATGAGCTGGACAAGGCATCAGTGCATCACAAAGATGTTAAGGCACTGTCAGACAGACTTAACAGCAGCATTATAGAGATTCAGGATATTTCATCTGAAATGAGCCAGTTGTCTGAGCAGATCAGTTACGATCCGCAACGTATCGAAGAGATTAACAACCGGTTGAGTTTAATCTATGAGTTGCAGCAAAAGCACAGAGTGAATAACGAAGAAGCGTTGCTGGAAAAAAAGGCAGAATTGCAGCAAAAGCTTAATGAAGTGGCCAGCCAGGAAAAACAAATTGCAAAACTGGAGCAAGAACTTGCTGAATTGCGACGTCAGGTTAAAGAGGATGCTGAAGAACTTACGAAAAAGAGAAAAGCCAGCCTCCCCCGCATCGAACAAGATGTTACAGAAGTCCTTTATCAGTTGGGTATGCCTGATGCCAATTTCAATATTGCCCATCATATTCTGGAAGAGCCTGCACCACAAGGTCAGGACCAGTTTGTGTTCTTATTCAGTGCAAACAAGGGAGTTGAGCCGCAGCCTATCTCAAAAATTGCTTCCGGAGGTGAATTATCGCGTTTAATGCTGAGTGTAAAATCGCTTATCGCGAATAAAACACTGCTGCCAACGGTCATTTTTGATGAAATAGACAGCGGTGTATCCGGTGATATTGCCGGAAAAACCGGCGTTATCATGAAAAAAATGGCCCATAACGTTCAGGTTATTGCCATTACTCATTTACCGCAAATTGCCGGCAAAAGCAATACACACTTTTTCGCCTACAAATCGGTGGATGAGGGTAAAACGTATTCAAACATTAAAAAACTCAGCAGCAACGAACGGGTTGAAGAGCTTGCTAAGATGTTGAGCGACAACAAAGTAACGGATGCTGCAAAAACAGCAGCCAAAGAGTTGATGAATTCTTAATATTCAATAAAATTTGATGATATGAGCTACAATTTACTAGAAGGAAAGAAAGGCGTAATTTTCGGTGCACTTAACGAAGATTCCATGGCATGGAAAATTGCTGAGAGGGCTTACGAAGAAGGTGCTGAAATTGTGCTTTCAAATACACCGGTCTCGATACGTATGGGAAATGTGAAAAGTTTGGCAGAGAAGCTGAATACACAGGTGGTTCCGGCCGATGCCACCAAAGTGGAAGAGATACAGCAAGTGTATGACGCCGCTATGGAACAGTTTGGCGGCTCGTTTGATTTTCTGCTCCACTCTATCGGTATGTCTCCCAATGTGAGAAAAAAAGTTTCTTATGATAGCCTGGATTACAGTAAGTTTGCGCAAACCATAGATATTTCAGCCATGTCCTTCCACAAAATGATCCAGACAGCAAAAAACATGGAAGCCATTAATGAGTGGGGTTCTATTGTGGCTCTTTCATACATCGCAGCGCAGCGAACGCTCTTTGAATATAACGACATGGCTGAGGCCAAAGCGTTGCTTGAATCCATTGCCAGAAGTTTCGGCTATATCTACGGAAGAGAAAAATTGGTACGTATCAATACCATCTCACAGTCCCCTACCCCAACTACTGCCGGAAGCGGCGTGAAGGGATTTGACGGGTTGATGGATTTTACGGAACGCATGTCGCCTCTTGGAAATGCTACTGCGGATGATTTGGCTGATTATTGCATCACTTTATTTTCTGACCTGACTAAAAAAGTAACCATGCAAAACCTGTATCATGATGGTGGATTCTCAAGCATGGGTATGAGTAAAAGAGCTATGTTTATGTATAACAAAAGCCTTAATTGCGACGACTGCGATTAGTTTTTGGAGAAAAAAACTTGATGTAAAAAATAAAGGTGTTTTGGCTGTATTTTTCAAGCAACCAAAACACCTTTATCAGAAAATGTCCCTGATTATCGCTGGATAATAAATCTTTTGGCTTTATAGCCTTCTATACTTAAAAAGTAAACCCCTTCAGGATATTGACTTACATCTACAGTTTTTTGATGAGATTTCACATGCTCTGTGGTCAAAAGCTTGCCTGAGGACGACCAAATATGCAACTTCTCATTGGCATTTTTGAAAGTGATATGCAAAACATCCTTAGCGGGATTAGGATATAGCTTTTGAACAAAATCCTTTTCATCGATACCAACAGCGTTTATCTGGAATGTTTCCGATGAAGTTAAGATCTGATCGCCGTTATTTGTACCATCGCCATTGGCAGCATTAACGGCAGTGTAAAAAGTAACCGGCCCTTCAGGTTCTTCAGGGGCTGTCCATTCCATAGTCCAGGTTTTAGAATTGTCTACAGGTGAAGTACCTGCGTTTGTGTGCGAGACAGCAGCATTAGTGTTTACAAACTGTGTGTTTTCTTCATCTGTCAATGCAAACGTTCCGGTTTTGGCGTCGGAGCTGTTCTCGGCTGTAACCTCAAAACCAAACAATCCGGCATCTGCATCGGTAACTGAAACCTGTATTTCATATGTTTCTCCGGGAATAAAGCCCTGTGCGGGAATATCAGAAGATATAAGCCCTTCTGCAGGTTCTGCTGTTCCGGCATGGCATTGCGTGCAAGTATTACCTCCATCGCCGGGCGATCCGGTTCGGCCACCGGGAGAACCGGAGCTGTAATCCACACCTGACATCAAAAAGATAGCGGTGCTGAATGCAAAAAAAATCAAATAGATAGAGTAGTGTTTTTTCATAGTATTGAAATTTTAATTAATTCAAATGAATTTCATATTCTAAATTATTAATATATCTCAAATATAAGCAAACAATGCCATATTATGTTTGTTTGTTCATTAATTTTCTATAAATCAAACATGCTTGAGTAAATTCAGACCTATGATAAAAAAGATCTCCGGTGTATTGTTTTCCATGCAACTAATGGGAATTTTAATCATGATATTTGCCGTGGCTATTGGTGTAGCTACTTTTATTGAAAATGATTTCGGAACCTCCACAGCCCGCTTAATGGTTTACGATGCATTGTGGTTTGAACTTCTTTTAGCGTTGTTGGCAGTTAATATGACGGGAAGTTTTGTGAAATATCGTGTTCTCAAAAAATCAAAATGGCCTGTAATCACCTTTCATTTTTCATTCATTGTTATTTTGCTGGGAGCTGCGATTACCCGTTATGTGGGGTATGAAGGCTCAATGCATATCCGCGAAAACGATACAGTAAATTTCATTCGTACGTATGAAAACTATTTGCATATCTCTACATCTTCCGATACCCTCTCAGAAGAAGTACGCTTTGCAGATGGTGTAGAAAATCAGTTTGAGGAAGATATTTCAATAAACGGTAAAGATGTTAACATAGAGTTGCTTACCTTTGTGCCTAATGCCACAGAATCCCTGGTGCAAAATTCTGAAGGTAGTCCCGTGCTGACATTCAGCATTATCAGGAACAACAACAAGCAACTTACTTATGTAGAAGAGGGACAAACGCGACGGTTTTTTGGTCAAAAATTCGGATTAAATATACAGGAACAAGACTCCAAAAACTTTATCACAAAAAATGACTCGGTATATCTCAGCTCTCCTGATACGGTTCATGTGATAAACATGGAAGCGCAAACACAGATATATCCACCGGGAGAAAATGTGCCATTTGTTGAAGGGAAACTATACCGGGTAGCGCCCAACCTTCAGATTTCCTACGAGGCTTTTTATCCTTCCGCCACAATCAATTACCAATCAGCCGACACACCGGAGCAGCAATATGCTGATATTTTACGATTCCGTATACAATCAGCCACTGAAGAAAAAGAAATGGTCGTGCGCGGCTCTACCGGCAGTGAAGGAAAACCGACTTCTGTTTCAATCAACGGCAAGCCGCTATCGATATCCTATGGAGCAAAAGTGATTAAACTGCCATTCGCGCTGAAACTTGAAAATTTTATCCTCGACAGATATCCCGGCTCTGACAGTCCTTCCTCATATGAAAGTGAAGTCGTTTTAATTGATGAAGAGCAAGACCTCAGAGAAGAACGCAAGATTTATATGAATAATGTACTGAAACATCGCGGATACCGCTTTTACCAATCTTCTTATGACGATGATGAGAAAGGTACTATCTTGTCCGTTAACCGGGATAGCTTAGGTACCATCGTCACTTACATCGGCTATTTGTTTCTAACAATAGGTATGACAGCCTCATTGTTTAGCAAATCGAGCCGTTTCCATAAGTTATCAAAAAAAATACGTTCTTTACAAACAGGTCAGATATGGCTGCCTGTTATGGTGCTGTTGATGGCCGGAAGCCTTTCCTTAGAAGGCCAGACCTCAGATGATGAGCTAAAAGTAGTCGAGCGCAAACATGCCCGTCACTTTGGTGAATTATTGGTGCAAGACCGCCAGGGACGCATTAAACCTATAAACACATTGTCTAATGAGATCGTCAGAAAGGTAAGCCGTAAAACAAAGTTTCAGGGTTTAACGCCTGACCAGGTCTTTCTGGGAATTATCCTTCAACCGGAAAAATGGAAAAATGTAGAAATCATCAAAGTGTCGCATCCCGAAATTGCTAAGATGGCAGGTATTCAGGGAGATCATGCCACATTTCATGATTTTGTGAATCCGCAGGAAGGCACTTATATGCTGCGCAAGACAGTAGAGCAAGCTTATGCCAAAAAACCGGCCGAAAGAAACAAATTCGATAAAGAAGCGATTAAGGTAGATGAACGGATTAATATTTTTTTCCTGACCACACAAGGGCGATATCTCCGGGTATTTCCTGTTCCCGGAGATTCTCATCATCCTTGGTACACCCCTTTTGAAGAGCAGCGTGGGGTTCCTGAGGACGACTCTGTATTTACAGCCAATATATTTCAGCTTTATTCCGGAGCCGTTGATCAGGCAATTAAAACCGATGACTATAGTGAGGCTGAACAGTACCTTTCAGGCATGCAAAAATATCAAAATGAGTATGGTGCGGAGATATTACCACCTGAACAGAAAATTGCAATGGAACTTTGGTACAACGATGCTCGTATTTTCTTCAGGCTAGGCTCAATTTATGGTGTATTAGGCTTTGTTTTATTGATTTTGCTTTTTGTTCGTATTCTAACGAGCCACTTTTTAAAATGGCCGGTCCGGATATTTATCTGGCTGATTATCGCCGCTTTCGCTCTCCATGTAGCAGGCTTAGGGATGCGCTGGTATATTTCAGGACATGCTCCATGGAGTGATGGTTATGAGGCGCTGATTTATATTGCTTTTTCGATGGTGCTGGCAGGGATTCTGTTTTCCAGGAAATCGCCGCTAACCTTAGCTGCCACAGCGGTATTATCGAGCATCACGCTTATGGTAGCCCATCTGGCATGGATGGACCCTGAAATCACAAACCTCGTTCCCGTATTGAAATCTTACTGGCTAACGATTCATGTGTCCATCATCACGGCAAGTTATGGGTTCTTTGCGCTTGGCGCTTTGCTGGGATTTCTGAATCTGATTTTTAATCTGTTTAAAACCGACAGCAATGTAATGAAAGTGGATGAGCGTATAGAAGAGCTAACCTATATCAACGAAATGACGCTGACCATCGGTCTGTACATGCTAACCATCGGAACATTCCTGGGAGGCGTTTGGGCTAATGAGTCATGGGGCCGCTATTGGGGATGGGACCCCAAAGAAACATGGGCTTTAGTATCTATTCTGGTTTATGCTTTTATTGTGCATATACGCATGATGCCTGGTTTGCAGAGCCGCTACGTCTTTAACCTGTTTTCCGTAATTGGCTTTAGTTCCATAATCATGACCTATTTTGGTGTGAATTACTACCTCTCCGGTTTGCATTCCTATGCTAAAGGAGACCCAATGCCCATTCCTACTTTTGTTTATTACACAATAGCTACCGTATTGATTGTAGGGATTTTTTCATATCTGAACGACCGCAAATACCGAAGTGTTACAGGATTATGACATGCGGAATGAGCATTAACGGTTCGTATGCAGTATGTAAGCAATATTTTTCTATTTTAGCATATCAACCTTGAAGAAATCAAAATGATTAAAGGCGTTATTTTTGATATGGACGGACTGCTTGTAGATACAGAACCCCTGTGGCAACAGGCAGAAATGAAGATTTTTAATCAACTTGGAGCTTCTCTTACACCGGAAATGTGCAAAACAATGATGGGTAAGCGAATTGATGTTGTAGTGGCTCATTGGTGTAGTGAGTTCAATATATCCGAACCTTCGCAGCAGGAAATCATCCTGGATATCCAGGATGAAATGGAAATGCGTATCCGCAAAGGAATTGATTTGTTGCCTGGAGTAGAAAATACTTTAAACTATTTTTTGCAGTATAATTATAAAATCGCGCTGGCATCATCGAGCGCCCGCCAGCTTATCAGAGCTGTATTGCAAACCACAGGCATTGAAAAATATTTTAACGTGGTAAGCTCAGGTCAATGTGAGTTACACAGCAAACCTCATCCGGCAGTCTTTTTAACAACGCTGCGAAATATGAAATTACAGCCTGATGAAGTGGTGGTTTTTGAGGATTCGTTTTATGGCGGCATTGCTGCTAAAGCTGCGGGAATAAGAACGATACTGGTTCCCGGTAAGGAAGAACAAAACCACCCAAAATTCGGTTTTGCTGATAAAATTTTGGGTTCTATGGAAGAGTTCAGCGAAGAGGTTTTGTATTAATGATATAATCAATCTGTAGTAACACAAGTGCAGGTTTTCTATTCTTCAAGGTTTTTTATTTCTGTTCTGATTTCTTCGAGAGCTCAACGAGCTTCGTTTTGCTTTTATTCTTTTTGCGGTAATAGTCGATTAATACTGAAGTGTCGACGCAGATAAGCTCTTTGTCCATTTTTTAAACTCTTTGTTCAGGTTTTTAACATTCTCTTCCTCTTGCTCTGTAATTGTTGGTCCTGACATCAAAAACTCTGTTAGATCATGAACATTTTCAGTTGGCTTTATATGTTCGTCAACCTCCTTTTTAATCAATAGCTTCTTCTCTGGCGGCAATTGCTTGATTAATCCAATCAATTCATTGATATCGATATTAAGCTTCAGTTCCATCTTATTCATTTCTTCAAAGTTACATTATTCAAGTTATCAAAAGTTCATTTTTTTAAACTTTCTTCAGTTATTTATTCAGATTGATGGCGACAATCAATTTCCTCAAGTGAATTAAGGTATTTAAAATTCATAAAGTTGATTTTGCGTATCCGCCCATTTCAAATGTTCCCTAAAGCGCCCTTTTTTTTGATGTATTACCCCAAATTGGCATCCTTACCCCCTCAAATTTATAAAAAATATTGAATTTTAACAGTCCTTAATTATAATCATTAGATAATCAATGATATATTCTCTAAAAATTCTTTTCTCGTCTCCGAATCCCTATCGAAGAGTTATTTGCCTTTCTTGATTTTGCCGCATATTTATTAAAGTCATTGTTAAAACGAACAAATAATCAGGAAAACCATATAATTATTAACAGCTATGCGAAGGGTTCTGCATCGCGGAGAGTGTGAGCCACCACACCATATATTGACAGTTTGCCAAGTTTGGTTAACAGCACCAGATCCCCTGATAAAGGTTATTCAGTTAAAGAGAATCTACATGCTTCTTATAATATTCAGCTTGTTCTAAAACTGCGCTTTTTGATTCAGCTGTTCTCTTATCCCAATTACTGAGAACAAATCCCATCCGGCGGTTTTTTCTTAGCTCTTCACGGTTTTTATCTACAAAACTCCAGAACATTGAATTAAACGGACATGCTTTTGCTCCCGTAGTTTTGGATTTGTCATAGCTACAGCTCTGGCAATAATCACTCATTTTGTTAATGTAGTTGGCTGAGCTTATGTATGGCTTCGTCGCCAGTATACCTCCATCTGCAAACTGACTCATTCCTCTCGTATTAGGCATTTCAACCCACTCAAAAGCATCGATGTAAATGCCCAGATACCACCAGTCTGTTTCGTCGGGATGCGTTTCATTTAACAGCGCAAAGTTCCCCGTGATCATCAACCTTTGGATGTGATGCGCATAGGCATATTGGAGCGATTGGTTTACAGAATGATTCATGCAGTTCATATCTGTATTCCCATCCCAGTAAAATTTGGGTAATTTCCGCTGATGATTAAAATGATTTTTCTGTGCGTATTTCGGCATAAATGCCCAGTAAATTCCACGCATAAACTCCCTCCATCCTAATATCTGACGAATAAAACCTTCGGCCTGCGCGATATCTACATCATCAGCGTCATGATATTTTTGTAGTACTTTTTGAATAAGCTCCTGTGGTGAAAGCATCTTGACATTCAGGGAAAAAGAGAGCCGGGAATGATAAAGGCTCCATGAACGCTCACTCATAGCATCCTGATAAGTACCAAAATAAGGCAATAAATAATCAACAAAATAATTGAGCAAGTCAACACTTTCGCTGCGGGATAACGGCCAGGTAAAACAGGCCTCATCTATTTCTCCAAAATAGTTGATTTTCTTGTCCAGAAGGTATTGTTTA
>JBNJGK010000031.1:23847-25788 GCA_051747665.1 Bacteroidota bacterium
AGCAAGTCAACACTTTCGCTGCGGGATAACGGCCAGGTAAAACAGGCCTCATCTATTTCTCCAAAATAGTTGATTTTCTTGTCCAGAAGGTATTGTTTAACCTTTGAATGAGGCTTGCCAAAAGATTTTGGTTCTGGAGGAATGTGTTTTGAAGGGAGTTTATTTCTGTTGCTTTTGTCAAAGTTCCAGTTTCCTCCCGCCGGTTTGCCTTCTTCCATCAAAATATGATTTTTTCTGCGCATATCGCGGTAGAAAGTTTCCATTAGCCATGATTTCTTCCCGGCAAAAAAGCTTTTCAGATCGTTTCTTTGCGTGTAAAAATGCTCGGACGAAAACAATTTTGTTTCAATGCTCAGAGTGCGAATGAAATCGTTTAGTTGTTTATCCAGCCTGTATTCATCCGGTTCCTGGTACTCAAAACGTTCTATTTGATACTTTTCAATTAGCCAAAGGATATTGTTTTCAAATGAGTGGGTATTTTCTTCATCATCAAAATGAATGTAATGGACATGATGACCTTGTTGCTTTATCTTTTTTGAAAAGTTTCGCATAGAAGAAAAAATGGCAAGAATTTTTTGTCCGTGGTGTAAAACATATTCTGTTTCTGGTTTAATTTCCATCATTACATAGACCACATCAGGATCCACGGAATCAAACCATGAATGTAAGGAGTTTAGCTGATCTCCCAGAATAAGTCGTAGTGTTTTCATTTTTAATAAATTATCTGACCTTCTTCCCGCTCTCCCAATATTGAAGATTTGCCGGAAAAATATCTTTTTGCAGAAACTAAGGTAAGTAAAGCATCCACATGATGCCATGTTAACTTTATGTTTTTCTCAACATTAAAAGCTGAATAATCTTCCAGAAAGGTTACAACCCTTTCACAATGAGAGGTTTTTTGTTTGTATCCCATTTCCTTTAGGTTAAGTTCTTTAGCCAATCCTCCCGGATAGGTTTCAATAAAAGAAACAGATGTATAAGTAAATTGATTTTTCAATTGTATGGCCCTTGCAGTTAATCCACCCAAAAACATAGGAGACATCGCTCCTGCCTCACGATCACTTAGCCGGTAAAAATAATCATTGTGCTTATCAGGAGTGCTATAAACACCAGGCAAACTTAAAGGAGCATCAATAAAAACCTTAACGGGCAAATGCTTATTAATAAGGTCTGTTAAAAACAGATCGGCGCTACTTTTAGCTTTACTTTGTTTAAAAATCACTTTGTTTTTATTAAACAATGCTGCTACAGTAGTTCCGGCAAACTTACTACCGTAATCAACTCCTATAACTTTTTCATCAAGTACCATTAACCAAACATTTCCTTTAAAACCCCAAAACGATAACGAAATATTTCTTCAACTCTTTTTCTGACTATCAGTTTTTCTGCGGGTAATCCTAAAATACCCAGCGGTGCAGCAAAATAAATAATGTCTTTCATCATAACACCCCCTTCTACTTCCTTGAAATGATGCTGATGATGCCAGATACTAAACGGTCCTTTCTTCTGGTTATCTATAAAATAATAAGGCTTTTTTACATTGGTAATTTCTGTCATCCAGTTTAAAGGGATGTTTAAAATTGGCTTTACTTTATAGGTAATAATCTGACCTTCATACATCTCTCCCTCTGCTGGCTCAGAGGTAATATCAAAGCCCATATAAGGTGGTGTTATCTTTTTGAGGTTTCCGGGCTTGGAAAAGAAATCCCAGGCTTCTTCAATGCTCATTGGCAAAAACTGTTCTCTTATTAAATAGTCCATGTTAATTTTTTATTAATGTTTAAAATAATTTATCAAACATTAAACAAAAACATTTGTCTAATGTTTGGTAGTTATAAATCAAACAAAAATAGTACTTATGAAAACATTAACACAACTTTTTTTCTCAATCCTTTTTACATTTGGATTGATTTTACAGACAAACGCACAAGAAACTGCCCG
>JBNJGK010000032.1:0-25473 GCA_051747665.1 Bacteroidota bacterium
TTACAAAATCTTCCCAGGCCCTGAAATCCTCTGCATTCATCACGCGCGGCACTTTTACCTGTCCGCCTTTTTGGTTTGTTTTTTCGGTCCATGTATAAAAGAGTGTGGCTGGAATAATTCGGACCTGAATTTCTTTTAATGCCTTGGTTCTTGCTACGGTATAGTTCTTATTATATTTCTGAAGGATGGCGTCGAGTTTATCAGCTACTTCTTTTTCATTTGCTTTCACCTCGTCATTCACCCCGATATACCAGCGATGCAGATATTCATCCTGTTCTTTCAGGGCTGCTACCGTAAACTCTTTGATGTTGCAGTCAAATGCTTCTTCGAGTTCTTTTATGGCTTTGTTCATCTGTATTACAGATAGTTGAGAACCCACTACGTTAAGGTAATGCTTGGTGCGTCCTGTAATTTTAATTTCAGCCTTTTCTTTATCTGTAAACTTCACCGTATCTCCGATTACATAGCGCCAGGCTCCGGCAACAGTGCTTATTACCAATACGTATTCAACATTTTCTTCAATTTCAGTGATGTCAAAAACGGGAGCATCGGGTGTCAGCGAACCATCCTCTTTGATGTATTGCTGCTGGAAAGGTACAAATTCAAAGAAAATACCGTTATTGGTTATCAGCGCCATGGCATCCGTGTCTTTACGGGTTTGGGTGGCCAGGTATCCTTCTGAGGTGAGGTAGGTGTCTATTATTGTGATAGGTTTGCTGCAGAGACTTTCGAAACTTTTCTGATACGGCTCGAAAGCCACTCCTCCCGACGTAAACACCCTGAAGTTAGGCCAGATATCATGAATTGTTTCTGCCTTATGATACTTTATCACCTTCTTTAGCATCAGCTCTATCCACGAAGGAATTCCGGAAATGCTTCCAATATCCCAGTTAGGGGCTTCTTTTGCCAGGGCTTCCACACGTTTGTCCCAATCATTGATGGAGGCAATAGCTTGTCCGGGGCGGTAGAAACCTTCAAACCAAAAGGGGATTTGCCTGGCGCTGATGCCGCTGATTTCTCCTTCATAGTGGTTGTTGACTTTTTTGAGGTCTGTACTGCTGCCAAACATCAGGATTTCTTTCTGAAAAAACTCCGGAGGCAGATCAAAATCGGCAGCTCCCAATATTTGCTGGATTCCTGCTTTGCGGATGCTTTTGAGCATGTCTTCCGTTACCGGGATGTGTTTTTTCTTGCTTGTCGTGCCGCTGCTTACAGCAAAATAATCTGCTTTACCTGGCCATGAAACATCCTTTTGTCCATCATAAACTTTATGCCACCACTCAGCATACATTTTGTCGTAATTATGATAGGGAATTGTGTTTTTGAAAGCGGTATATGGGTTCTCCTGCGAAAGCAGCTTTTTAAAACCATAATACTTTCCGAAAGCAGTGTTTTCGGCTTTGGAGAGCAAATCCTTCAATGTTTTTTTCTGTTCCTCAGCCGGATTTCGCGAAACAACGTATTTGTCTGCGGTTTCCACAAGTTTTTTTAAAATCTCTCCTATAATTGCCATTTTCTCTTGTTCTTTTGTGCAGATGTTTTGATTCTGAGCAAACCGCACAGTTTTATAAATCACCTTATGTGATAACTCCGTACAGGTTATCTTTATTTCTATACATTTTTTATCAAGACAAATCATCAATAAAAACCCGTTGGCAAGGTTTAAAGACACTCTTGCCGAAACCTTTACCGGATGATGCCTTTACTCCTTCGCATCAGCACGCCGGTGATCGTAATCAGCAGCAACATAACCGTTCCAAACACGGCTACACGTGCGATGTAGTCGCCATGCTTAACGTAAAACGTTTTTTCATCATTCAGATTGATGGATTGCTTGATGACATCTTCTTCCCAGTATGCTGTAGCTTGCGCAATATCGCCGCGTTGGTTGATAAATGCTGAGATGCCTGTATTGGCTGACCTTGCAATGCTACGGCGCGTTTCTATAGCCCTTAGCGAGGCAAACTGCAGGTGCTGGCGGTGTCCAGGCGTATCGCCCCACCATCCGTCGTTGGTAATAATGAAAATCGCTTCAGCGCCGTTACGGATAAATCCAGCCGTGAAATCGCCATAAATCGACTCATAGCAAATTACCGGAGCAATTTTATGACCTTTGTTGGTTGTAAAAGGAATGCGCTCCGGGTCTGTGCCCAACGTCCCGACGGTACCGCCTAAATCGATAGCAAAATTTTCTATGTGCTTAAAAAGCTTTTTAAAGGGCATTTTTTCTACTCCCGGAGTTAGCTTTGATTTATGATAAAGCTGAACCCGGTTGGTGTCGTCTATGTAGATGGCGGTGTTATATGCGTTGTAATATTTTTCTGCATTGCTGAATTTGCGGGCCGACAGCGGAATTTCTTCGTCATCATCAAAAATGTAGTATGTAGAGGCGCCAATAACAATGGCTTTGTTGGGATTCTCGGCAATGAAATCCTTTAACATTTTAATGCTTTTGCCTCTGTGGAGATTGTTTTCGTATAATGGTTTTTCCTGAATAGCCGATTCGGGAGCTACTATAAAACGCGTTTCAGAATCGCTCTTTTGGGCTGCCAAATCAAAAATGTGATTCAGTACTTCTTCCGGCGATTTTTCGTATTGTTCTGTATAAGGATCGAGGTTAGGCTGCAGCACAACAACTTCAGCCGGATTCTCTGTTTCGTGATAGTTATTATAGATGTTCAGTGAAAACACGATGGGGGCAACAATAAAGATTATGGCCAGCAAGCCGTGTGCCAGTATCTCTCGTCCCGGCCCTTCTTTAAAATAGAAGTAGACAGCCCTGAAAAGCAGAATGTTTACGGTTAATATCCAGGCAGTGCCGCCAAATACTCCGGTGTATTCATACCATTGCACCAATTGCGGGTAAGCAGAGAATCCGTTGCCTAAATTGAGCCAGGGCCATGACAAGTCCCAGTCCAGGTGAAAATATTCCCAGGCTATCCAGAAAAAGAGCAAAATAAACTGGCCGGAACGGTTGTGTGTTATCGCCCGTGAAACATGGTAGGCATAAAAGACTACCGTCATCAGGAAAGCGTTGAGCACAACCGCCATAATGCCTCCAAAAATCGTGGAAAAGGAAACCCAATAGGTCGTGAGCGCATTCCAAACAAAAAAGGTAATGTAGGTATAGAAAAACAAACGGATACGGCTGTTGTTAACAGGGTCTTCGTAGAACTTTTGTTCTATATAAAACAGAGGCAAAAGAGCCACGAAAAGCAGGTATGCCCAGCCGTTAGCCGGCCATGCTACTGAAAGCAGGATTCCGCTGAGTGTTGCGAGTAAAATCGCATCCCTTTTTTTCATAGTGCTTAATATAAAAAGTTATTGTAAGGATAACGTTTCACATGAATTTTCTTTACTTCTTCATATAAAGTTTGCCGTAACTTTTGCATATTTTCTTTATTCTTGGCTGAAATAAATATGGCTTTGCGGTCTGATTTAGCCATCCATGATTTTTTTAAGTCTTCCAGCGTAGTGTTTTCTTTGGTTTTGGGGGTGAGATCATCTTCATCCTTTTCCTCAAAAGTATATGCATCTATCTTATTAAATACGTAAAGAGTTGGTTTTTCCTCGCTGTCTATTTCAGCTAGTGTTTTATCTACTACTCTCATTTGATCTTCAAACTCAGGGTGGGAGATATCTACTACATGTACGATCAGGTCTGACTCTCTTACTTCATCGAGGGTGGATTTAAAAGACTCTACCAACCCATGAGGGAGTTTTCTGATAAAACCTACCGTATCGCTTACGAGGCAGGGCAGATTTTCAAGGACTACTTTTCTGACTGTAGTATCGAGCGTAGCAAAAAGTTTGTTTTCAGCAAATACATCTGATTTGCTCAGGCGGTTCATAATGGTGGATTTTCCTACGTTTGTATATCCAACAAGAGCAACACGTACCAGGCTGCCCCGGTTGCCTCTTTGTGTTTGCTTTTGCTTATCTATAGCAGCCAGTTTTTGTTTTAAAAGTGTGATTTTATCCCTGATTATCCGGCGGTCAGTTTCTATTTCGCGCTCTCCGGGTCCTCTGGTACCGATACCTCCGGTTTGTTTCTGCAAGTGCGTCCACATTCCTGTAAGTCTGGGCAACAAGTATTCATACTGGGCCAGCTCAACTTGCGTGCGGGCATGGGCTGTTTTGGCGCGTTTAGCAAAAATGTCAAGGATAAGGCCGTTGCGGTCCATGATCTTGCATTGCAGTGCCTTTTCGAGGTTTCTTACCTGTGTAGGTGTGAGTTCATCATCAAAAATAACCACATCCACGTTTTGTTCTTTCACGTAATCAGCAATTTCTTCTACTTTGCCGCTCCCGATAAAGTATTTCGGGTTTGGCTGGTCCAGGTTTTGCGTAAACTGCTTGCCGGGTCTGGCTCCTGCTGTTTGAGTGAGAAATGCCAGCTCGCTGAGATGCTCGTCGAGTTTCGCCGCCTCTTGCTTTGAGGTGGAAACGCCTACTAAAACGGCGTGTTCTTGTTTATCTGTTTTTATTGTTGGTTGATCCATAAGTATTTTCAGGTGTGCAAAAGTAGTAAATTTGAGCTATATCTGTTCAAGCCCTGTTTATCGGTTTGCGGTTGTTTTAATAGGTTAATCTGATTCAATATCAAGGTGATAAAAAATCCGTTGTTGCTTATCGTCGTATATCTCATACATGGTGCCGGTTTTGTATCCTTTTTCTTTGCAGTATTTTTCAAGTTGATTGTAAACTTTTACTGAGCCGGCCATTATACTGAAATCGTTATCATAAGCAAAGTCGGCTACTATTCTTTTTTGCCGCGGGATGGTTATTATCTGATAGGGGGGTTCCAGTTCTGAAGCCTCTGTGATTTGGTTTGTATTTAATATCCAGCCGGTTTTAGTGATAAGGTTTTCTTCGAAAGGGGCGGGCGTTACAGCTAAGGCTTCACGACTTTTTATTTTCAGTTGTTTAAGTCTTTGAAAAAGCTCATTTCTAATCACCACAGGTTCATCATAATACCCGCTGTTACCTGTGATAGCCTGGAAAGAACCACTTTCTTTTTCGGTAACATATACAGGATTAAAAAAACCTGAGTACCAGAGCAAACTTACGCTGATTATCATCAAGGCTAAAACTAATTTTATTGTAAAGTATGCAACTTTTCTTATCATCGGCTATGGCTGTGGTACTTCTTCTTTTTAACACGGATTATAAAATAAAGTGAGATCAGAATTATCACAACATAATAAATCGACTCTAAATTTTCTGCTGGTTTTGGGGATGATAGATGCTTGCCAATCTCAAAAAGGCTGATTAAAATAACCGGCAGAAAACCATACCTTTGAAAATCAGTGTAGTTAATAAAAACAATGGTGATTGCAATTCCTACGAATGTGGCGCCCATTATGGCATAGCCCCAGATCGGTAAGTTTTCTGAAAGGCCTATATTTACAAAAAATGCCAGCATGAAAAGGATAACTGCTATTTTAAGAATACGATGCGTTGCGCTGCTTTTATTTTTAGACTGAGCCATATGTTATCAAATTATAGTTTAAAGTATCTTTCTTTCAAAAATACAAAATGATATTGTGCAATGTCACCTCTAAATAAAACCGGCTTTACAAATCAATCATTGCAGTATGCAAACTCTGCTGATATCTTCATTGTCAAAGTCCGGCCTTTCCCTTTGTCAGGGGAGGTAACATCCCTTATCCATTATTTCGGACCTGTGCCCGAAAAATTTCTTATGATTAAGAAATATTGTATAAAAATAGCATTTTACTTTATACTACAAAAGTGCTTGTTTAAAAAGCTCTGATACCGATGGTGTTCCGGGCTTCTTTAAGTGTTTCTGAAGCGCTTGCTCTGGCTTTTTCAGCTCCTTTTTTTACGGTTTTTTGCAGAAATATTTCATCAGCAACAATGGCTTTGATTTTTTCCCTGAACGGTTCCGTGAAAGCAATCATGTCTTCGGCTAACTGCTTTTTCATGTCGCCATACCTAATTTCGCATGCGTTGTATTTTTCTTCGAAAAATTCTATGGCAGATTTTTCAGAAACAACCTCCATGAGCTTAAACAAGTTTTGAATATAGTCCGGTTTCTGCTGATAGGGCTCGGTAGGGCCGCTGTCGGTCACTGCTTTCATGATTTTCTTGCGAATCGCCTTAGGTTCATCGGCCAGGAAAATGGCATTCATCTCGCCTTCTGATTTCCCCATTTTTCCTGAGCCGTCAAGGCCGGGTATTTTCACCAGCGCTTCTCCAAAGTTGTAAGGTTCCGGGATAGGGAATACTTCTTTTTTGTACATCCGGTTAAAGCGGCGCGTAAATGTGCGCATCATTTCCAGGTTTTGCTCCTGGTCTTTTCCTACCGGTACTTTAGAGGCTTTATGTATAATCACATCAGCCGCCATAAGCGTTGGGTAGGTCAGTAATCCCGCGTTAACATTGTTGGGTTGCTGCCTTGCTTTATCCTTAAACGAAGTCACTCTTTGCAATTCACCCAAATAAGCGTTCATATTGAGCAGCAGATATAATTCCGTTACTTCCGGGACATCACTTTGCACATAAAGGGTAGCCTTGTCGGGGTCTAAACCCGCAGCCAGGTATTCTGCCAGCACCTGGCGCACATGGCCGTGCAGGTCGTTAGGTGTTGGATGCGTTGTAAGAGAGTGATAATCAGCAATGAAAAAGAAGCAATTTGCTTCATTTTGCATGCGTACAAAATTTTTGATAGCGCCGAAATAATTACCCAGATGCAGGTTGCCAGTGGGGCGAATGCCGCTAACTACAGTATCCATATGTTTTATGTATTCAGAATGTTAATACGTCACATTTTAATTTCATCGTCGTTCTTATTGAAGAAACGATATTCCAGAAAATGATATGAAGGCATAGGCACTAAACGAACCCATTGCTTAAACTGCAAATACCATTTTATTTGAATGGATTTCAGTCCGCGTTTGAGATATGCATGAATGTATGGGTGCACCATAAGCGTGAGTTTGCTTTCGTTTTGGTCCTGGATGAGATATCTGAGGTTTTTCTCGATATCGTCTATGAGCAGGATGCTTGATCGTGCTTCTCCGCTGCCTTTACACACGGGGCATTTTTCCAAAACCTGGATATCCATTTCCGGGCGTACCCGCTGACGGGTAATTTGCACGAGCCCAAACTTGCTGGGAGGTAATATGGTGTGTTTAGCCGTATCTTTATCCATCACCTCTTTCAGGTGTTCATAGAGTTTGCGGCGGTTTGCACCCTGATGCATATCTATGAAGTCAACTACGATGATTCCGCCCATATCGCGCAGCCTAAGTTGCCGGGCAATTTCCTCTGCGGCTTCCAGATTTACTTCAAGCGCATTTTGCTCCTGGTTGTTTTTTTTGTTGACACGATGGCCGCTGTTTACATCAATGACGTGCAGCGCCTCCGTGTGCTCGATAATGAGATATATCCCACTACGGATGGTTACAATCTTACCGAAGGAATTTTTTATTTGCTTGTCGATACCAAAGTGCTCAAAAATAGGCGCTTTACCTTTGTATAGCTTTACAATATCTACCTTTTCAGGTGCGATGGTCTGCAAATAGCTTCTGGAGTCATCATAAATATCCTGGCTGTTGGTATGGATATGGTTGAACGTTTCGTTCAGCATGTCGCGCAGAATGGCAGTAGCGCGGTCTAGTTCGCTGATGACTTTTTGAGGCGCTTTGGCGGTTTTGAGTGTTTTGGTTGCATTTTCCCATTTTCCGAGCAGTTGGTTCAGGTCGGAATGCAAATCAGCCACTTTTTTGTTTTCAGCAACGGTGCGGATGATAATCCCTACATTTTTCGGGGCGATACTCCTGATGAGACGCTTCAACCGTTTGCGTTCTTCGTGGTCTTTAATTTTTTGCGAAATGGATATTTTATTTGAGAAGGGAACCAGCACCAGGTAACGACCCGCGAAAGAAATTTCAGACGATATACGCGGCCCTTTAGTAGAAATAGGTTCTTTGGCAACCTGGACTAAAATTTGCTGACCCGACTCTAATACATCCGTGATCTTTCCGGTTTTTATAATGTCTTTTTCCAGTTTGAATTTGTCTATGTTCAACTGGTTATAACGGCCGGCCATGGCCCATTTGGTATACTTGTGCAGTGACCGTACCTGGGGCCCTAAATCAAGATAATGCAGGAATGCATCTTTTTCGTACCCAACATCAACAAAAGCGGCATTTAATCCGGGCATGATTTTTTTGACCTTACCCAGATAAATATCTCCCACAGCAAAACTGTGGTCGTTTTTGTCTTTGTTAAGTTCAACAAGCTTTTTATCCTCCAGCAGTGCTATATCAACTTCCGATGAACGAGCATCAATTATAAGTTCTTTGTCCACAATAATTTAATTTTTATAGCAAAAATATTCACTGGAGAGATTGAATATTTTGGATAGAATATGAATGGCATAATGCGAATCTATCGCATTATGCCTTATAACTTTTACTTCTTCTTATGCCTGTTTTTTCTCAAACGCTTTTTGCGCTTGTGAGTAGACATTTTTAACCTTTTTTTCTTTTTACCGCTTGGCATATTTTTCTTTTAGGTTTAAATTATTTAACGCTGTCTTTTACTTCAGAAACAAACCCTTTTGAAGGCTTGAATGCCGGTATGTTGTGCGCAGGAATAGTAATGGTAGTGTTTTTACTAATATTTCTTCCTGTTTTTTCTGCACGATGCTTGATAATGAAACTGCCAAATCCTCTTAGGTAAACATTCTCACCTTTTGTTAAAGATTCCTTTACTGTTTCCATGAATGATTCAACTGTTGCTTGAACAGCAACTTTTTCAATCCCTGTTTTGTTAGATATTTCAGCTACAACTTCTGCTTTTGTCATGATTATTTCTTTTATAGTTTTGATTTTTAGATTTCTAATGGGCTGCAAATATAAATGATTTTTTTGAATGCAGAAAAATTATCGATGAAAAATTCATTCAATCAATATGAAACACAATTAAAAAGGAGGAAAATTGAGTATAGCCGGACAAATCATATCATGGTATCATCAAAAAAAGCGTGATTTACCCTGGAGGAATACTTCAGATCCGTACAAGATTTGGGTCTCTGAAATCATTCTTCAACAAACACGTGTTGCTCAAGGCAGGGCTTACTATGAAAAGTTTATGAATGCTTTTCCTGATGTAAAAACCCTGGCAGCCGCAAGAGAGGAGGATGTTTTGCTGCTCTGGCAGGGGCTGGGATATTATTCCAGAGCCAGAAATATGCACTATGCAGCACGGCAAGTGGTTCATGAGTTGGATGGAAAATTTCCTGCAACCTATAGCGAATTATTGAAGCTAAAAGGCGTAGGAGAATACACAGCCGGAGCCATTGCCTCATTCGCCTACAACCTTCCGCATCCGGCTGTTGATGGAAATGTAAGCCGTGTGATATCCCGTATTTTCAATATCTCTGAGGATATCGCTTCTAAAGGTGGCAGGCAAAAAGTCCAGGAAGCCATTCATCAAATGATGCCTGCTGATAATCCAGGCGTATTTAACCAGGCTATTATGGAATTCGGGGCTTTGCAATGCGTACCTCAAAATCCTGATTGTGAAGTATGCCCGCTTAAAGCTGCTTGCGCTTCTTATGAAGCTAAAACGGTTCATAAGCGTCCTGTGAAAACTAAAAAGAAAAAACCTGTTGAGCGTTATTTGAATTATTTGGTGTTTGAGGAAACTGAAACAGGTAACGTGGTTTTGCAAAAACGACACAACCCCAAAGACATTTGGTATAACCTTTACGAGTTTCCGCTTATTGAAAGCCAATCCCCGGTTTCTCAGGAGCAGATTGCCGCAGAAGACTTATTCAGGCAATATACAGCCGGCAATGAAGTGGTTATAAAACCACCGAAAAAACCTGTAAAACATTTGTTGAGTCATCAGAGATTATATGTGTATTTTTGGAGAATCCTGCTGAAGGGCAAAATATCTGCTAAAGATACGGACAATATGATTAAAACATCAGAAGAGGGGCTTGCCGAATATCCCTTTCCGCGCCTGATATCTGCTTATGCAGAAGAAAATTTTGAAAAATATAAAAAAAACGAGACAAATAATTGAATTTTATAAAAGAATGGTTTATATTTGAAGTATTCTTAAATATAACCACAAAAATTTTATTTTATGGCTAATGGAGTAAACAAAGTTATCTTAATCGGGCGCTTAGGTGCAGACCCCGAAATGAAAAACTTCGACAGCGGCACTGTAATGGCCCGCATCAACATCGCTACCACAGAAGTCTATCGCGATCGCGACCAGAACAAACAGGAGCGCACAGAATGGCACCGGGTAATTCTCTGGCAAAAGCTGGCTGAAATTGCCGAAAAGTATCTTAAAAAAGGCGACCAGGTATATATCGAAGGAAGCCTTAGAACCCGCTCATATGAGCAGGATGGTCAAACAAAATATATCACCGAAATCAGAGGTGAAAATATGACTATGCTGGGAAGCCCGTCATCAGGACAAGGCAAACAAAAGAGCTCAGGCCAGTCAGAGATGGCAGGCTCAAAGGTTCAGGAGCCTGAGGGTGAAGGAGATGTTCCTGCCCCGGACGATGATCTTCCTTTTTAGTTAAAAACTTTTGAGAGTAAAAAAGGGTTGGAGCTAATGCTTCAACCTTTTTTGTTAGAAAAACATTATTTTTGCCCTGAAGAATAAAATTATACACTTTGGAAGATCCGGTTCCTTTATCGGTTTTGAATAATGTTGTTTCAGAACCTTATGTTAACTCTTTCACGCTTGAAGCGCTTACAGGCATTGTTATAATCATTTTGCTGCTATTGTTATCAGCGCTGATTTCGGGTTCGGAGGTGGCCTTTTTTTCGCTCACACCTAAGCAGTTGAGGGAAATCAGAACCCAAAAGAATGCCAAAAGCCGAACAGTAGTAAAACTTTTAGAGCGGCCCAAAAGGTTGTTGGCTACAATCCTTATATCCAATAATTTTGTGAATGTAGGTATCGTGATGGTATCAGCTTTCGTTGTGAACAACCTTTTCAATATGGATGCATATCCTGTCTTTGCTTTGGTTGTTCAGGTTGTTTTGATTACATCCCTGCTGCTCATTTTCGGAGAAATCATTCCTAAAATGCTTGCTGCTATCAAAGCCGTGCAGTTTTCCCGTTTTATGGCCATGCCGCTTATGGTGCTTCTGAAGGTTTTCTATCAGTTTAGTTCGTTGCTGGTATACAGTACCAGAATGATTGATAAGCGAGTAAAAAACAAAGGTTATGAAATATCTATCAATGATATTTCTAATGCTATTGATATTACTACAGGAGAAGAGCAACAAAAAAAAGAAAAGAAAATCCTTAAAGGAATTGTCAATTTCAGCGATACTTCAGTTCGCGAAATCATGAAAAGCAGAGTAGATGTGGTTGCCCTGGATGACACCACAAGCTTTTCTGAGGTGCTCAAAGTAGTTCTTGATTCGGGTTATTCACGTATTCCTGTTTATAAAGATAACTTTGATCAGATAGTGGGCATTCTCTATGTAAAAGATTTATTGCCTCATATCGATGCATCAGATTTTAAATGGCAATCCACACTCAGAGCCGCTTTTTATGTTCCTGAAAACAAGCCGATAAGTGATCTTTTAAAAGAGTTTCAGTCAGAAAAGATTCACCTGGCCATTGTGGTGGATGAATATGGGGGCACGTCGGGCATTGTTACCCTGGAGGATATCATAGAAGAAATTGTGGGAGAAATCAACGATGAATTTGACTCATTGGATGAAGCCGAATATGAACGTCTGGATGATTATAATTACATCTTTGAAGCCAAGACACCCCTAAATGATTTTTGTAAAATTGTTGGTGTTGTCACACGGCACTTTGATGATTTCAGAGGGGAGTCTGATACACTCGCCGGGTTGATTTTAGAACATGAAGGTGTGATTCCTGAACAAGGGCATAAAATTAAAATAGATGGTTTTTCGTTTATAGTTCAGGAAGTAGATTCACGAAGGATTGTTAAGATTAAAGCTACTATAGATGATAAAAGTTTGCTTACAGAAAAAGAAGATAATTAGTTTATTAGCGGTTGGGTTTCTTTTTATGATGCTCATGACAGGTTGTGGGAGCGACCCATCGCCCAAACCACGGGGTTATTTCAGGATAGATATGCCTGAGCAGGAATACCGTGATTTTGATACAACCAAATACCGGTTTGAATATCCGGTGCATGCTGAATTGCAAACAGAAGGACCGGATATCCAGGAGCCTTATTGGTTTAATATCCACTACCCGGACTTCAGTGGCACGGTGTATTTCTCATACAAACGTGTTGATGATAATCTTGCGACATTAATTGACGACAGCTATGAATTTGTGTCTAAGCACATGACTATGGCATCGGCTGTGGATGAGCGGGTTGTGTTAGACCGCAGCAAGGATAAATACGGGCTGATTTTTGAAATTGAAGGTGCGGAAACGGCCTCACCCTATCAATTCTTTCTTACTGACAGCACAGCAAATTTCCTGCGTGGCGCTTTGTATTTTCACAATAAACCCAACAACGACTCCCTGGCGCCGGTGATAGATTATGTAAAAGAAGATATGGAGCACTTTATCAAGACTTTTCGGTGGAAGAATTGATTCAGCCGCAACAGATTGTTCTTTATCTTTGTCTTAATTACTGAAATGCGTTTTAAATGAATTTAAAATACCGATTAATATGAAAAAGTATTTACTCTCTTTCTTGTTATCATTTTTATTGTTAACAGGCTACACTCAAGATGAAACTTACTCCCGCGTGGAAATTGATATGTCTGATGTTTCGCTAAAAACGCTTGGCTCATACGGCATCCCTGCTGATGCGGGATACATTGACAGGAAAACCGGCGTTTTTATAGCTGAATTAAGCCAATCGGATATTCAAAAACTTGCAGAGCAGGATGTGGAATACCAGGTATTGATAGAAGATATGCAGGATTTTTATGTTTCCCGCAATCAGAGTGTTTCAGGCCGCGATATTCGGGAGGCTGCTTCTCAGTCTGATGTGCCCGTTCCTGATGGATTCAATTTAGGTTCTATGGGAGGGTTTCTTACTTATGAAGAGATTTTGGCAGAGCTGGATTCAATGTTTCAGCAGTATCCTGAGCTGATTACAGAAAAAGAACCCATAAATGATATGACCAGCATCGAAGGCCGTCCGGTTTATTATATTAAAATTTCGGATAATCCGAATGTAGATGAAGATGAACCGGAAGTTCTTTACACGTCGCTGACGCATGCACGCGAGCCGGGTGGAATGATGGCGCTTATTTTTTACATGTACCACTTGCTCGAAAATTATGATACCGATGATGAAATAAAGCAATTGGTAGATAATACAGAAATGTATTTTGTGCCAATCGTGAATCCCGACGGATATATTTATAATCAGGAAAACGATCCGAATGGTGGTGGAATGTGGCGCAAAAATCGCCGCGAAAATGGGAATGGCTCCTATGGGGTTGATCTGAATCGTAATTTTGGATATGAATGGGGTTATGACAACAGCGGCTCCTCCGGGAATCCCTGGGACCAGACTTACCGGGGTGAAGAGCCTTTCTCAGAGCCGGAAACACAGATTATCAAAGACTTTTGTGAAAACCATGAATTTGGCTTTGCACTAAATTACCACACTTACAGTGATTTGCTACTTTATACCTGGGGCTATACAGAAGAACCCTGCGAAGATGATGAATTGCTGTATGCTTACGCCGAGCAAATGACACAGGTAAACAATTACACGTTTGGGCCCGGCAGTACAACTATCTATCCTTCTAATGGCGGTTCAGACGACTGGATGTATGGGGAGCAGGAGACGAAAAACAAAATCATGTCATTTACACCTGAAGTGGGCAGTAGCTCAGACGGATTCTGGCCGGCTTCATCACAGATTATCCCGCACTGCCAGGAAAACCTGCTGATGAATATTCTCACAGCCAAATTTGCAGGCCACTATGCTGTGGTTGAGGAAACGGATCCTGTTCTTATTCAGGATACGGAAGGGTATTTTCATTTGGACGTAAGACGCTATGGCCTTGAGGATGATACCGAATACACCGTTTCTGTTGAGCCATTATCTGATAACATTTCCGAAACAGGCGAAGACCTGGTTTATGATGAGCTTGAACTTATGCAAACCGTTTCTGATTCTGTGATGTATGTTTTAGACGAGAATATTGATCAGGGCGACTCCGTTGTTTATCAGCTTTCTATAGACGATGGATTTTCAACTCAGCAGGATACAATCGTTAAGTTATTCGGAACTCCCGTTTCGGTTTATGATAATGAGATTGAGACTTTAGATGATTTTGAAAACGATGGATGGGGAATTACAGACGAAGATTATACCTCCGAGCCATATTCAATTACAGATAGTCCGGGAGCAGATTATTTCGACAATCAGTACAAAACCATACGTATAGCAGATACTATTGATCTGACGGATGCTGTTTTTGCAAACTTTTCTTTCATGGCAAAATGGGAAATTGAGTCCGGATATGATTATGTGCAAGTGCAGATTTCAGCAGATGAAGGAGAGACCTGGGAACCCCTTTCCGGGCAGTATACTTCTACAGGGACCGGCTATCAGCAGGAGGGTGAACCGGTTTATGACGGTATGCAATCAGCCTGGGTGCCCGAAGAAATCAACCTTCAGGATTATCTCGGTGAGCAGCTCTTTATCCGCTTTGTTTTTGAGTCGGATGGCGGTGTGACTGAAGATGGTTTCTATTTTGATGATTTAGAAGTTGTCATTTTGGAACAATTGTCAACTGAAGCATCACAGCCGGATCGCCATGCTGATGTTCGCGTTTATCCTAATCCCGCAAAGGAGAATATTTTTGTGAATATTACCCCGGAAACCGGTGCCGGAAACATCACTTTTTACAATATGAAAGGCGAAAAAGTAATGCAAAAACGTGTAAAGCAAGGCTCCAACTCAGTTTCAGTGAAAAGCTGGCCTAAAGGCGTATACATGTATACAGTTGAAGCAAATGGTAAGAAAGTATCTTCAGGGAAGGTTATTGTGAAGTAGGGGATTTCAAAAACAAGCCATGGTATATTAAGGCTTGAAGACATTAAAAAGTATCAGGAGAAATTATGATTTTAAACGATGAAATAGCAAAGCGTAAAAAGGATTTCCAAAATTTATGTGCAATTCATAAAGTGAAATTCTTATACGCTTTCGGCTCATCGGTAACTGATTCCTATGACCCGGAACAAAGTGATATTGACTTACTTGTTGAAATTGATGTTAAAGACCCTGTTGAGCGCGGAGAAACATTAATTTCTCTGTGGGATTCATTAGAGGTGTTTTTCAACAAAAAGGTAGATTTACTCACAGTTTCTTCCATTAGGAATCCTTTTTTACGTAAAAGTATAGATGTTACAAAGATTTTAATATATGACGGATCAGGGCAGGAAGTACTTATCTGATATATTGTATTCTATAGGGCTCATCGAGGATTTTCTTTCCACGATATCCAATTATAATGATTACGTTGCTGACTTAAAAACACAAAGCGCGGTAGAGCGTCAATTGGGAATAATTGGTGAGGCCGTTAATAAGTTTGATAAGCTGTTTCCTGATTCAACCCTCCAAAATGCCAAAAAAATAGTTGGTTTCAGAAATCGTATTGTTCATGCTTATGATGCTGTTGATACATCAATAGTGTGGGCGATTGTAAGAAAACATCTTACACCGCTAAAAGCAGAAGTGGAAGAGAAATTAAAACAATGAACAGTTTCTGATTTTCAATCAGCAATATGGAAATTCAATTCGTTTTATGATGGACACATATGCCAGCATATTAATGAATGTAATAAGCTGGTTAATTTTACAAACCGAAGCGCTATTCTTTCCCCTGGTTTTTGCCGTTGGCAGAGGCCGGGGGATTTTTTTGCTCCATAATATCGGTTTGGATACGGATTGATTCTTTATGAATAAGCTTTAACAACTGACTCAGAAAGTCTTTATCCATTCCCTGGTCTGTACCGGCGCGCAGGCGCTGGTGTAAAATCTCGGTCCACCTTTTTAGCTGGAAAACCGTGATGTTATTTTCTTTTTTATACAGTCCTATTTCATGGGTCAGGCTCATGCGGCGCGCCAGCACCTGAATAAACTCTGCGTCCAGTTTATCGATTTCAGAGCGTAAACGCTGCAATTGATTCTCAAAAGCAGCATCCCCATGTTTTTGACGGATAACAAGATGTTCCAGCAAATTAGTAAGAAACTCCGGTGTGATCTGCTGGTTTTTGTCGGTAAGCGCCTCTTCAGGTTGGCAGTGGCTTTCAATCATAAGGCCATCCATAGCCAGGTCCATCGCTTTTTGAGATATTTCAGCAAGATAGTCGGGGGTTCCACTAATATGGCTCGGGTCGCAAATCACAGGGATTTCCGGATGCCTTCTTTTCAGTTCAATTGGGATTTCCCACATAGGAGCATTTCTGTAAGGCGATTTTTCAAAAAGATAAAACCCACGGTGAACAGCGCCCAACTTGTTGATATTGCTTTTATACATGCGCTCCAGCGCTCCAATCCATAAGTTCAGATCGGGTGTAACCGGGTTTTTTATAAGTACCACTTTATCTGTGCCCCGAAGGGCTTCAGACAATTCCTGAACTGAAAATGGATTTACTACCGTGCGGGCGCCCAGCCACAAAACATCTATGTCATATTTCAATGCTTGCTCTACATGTACAGGGTTGGCTACTTCTGTAGCTGTTCTCATGCCGGTTTCCTGCTTTACGCGATTTAACCATTTCAGTCCTTCTGCACCTACACCTTCAAAGTCGCCGGGGCGGGTGCGTGGCTTCCATACCCCGGCACGGAATATGTCTACTCGTCCTGCTTGCGATAGCCCGTAGGCTGTTTGCATTACCTGTTCCTCTGTTTCAGCGCTGCAAGGACCTGAGATGAAAACCGGACGCTTGGTAAACCAGCTATTCAAATCCTGAAACACGTTATTGTCTTTTTGATATATTTCCATTTTCACTGCAAAAGTACGAAATAACTTTACCTCAAGCAGAACATGATCTGACACCAAAAAGTTTATTCCAAACAGCGCTGGATATAAGGGGAAAAGACTGGATTGGTTTCCTTCAGACACTCTCCCGTGAAGTCGGTTATCGATTGCCCGATATTTTACTATTTTTGCAACGATTCAAATTTAACGCGAAAACAATACGGGCACTGCATTAGGGTTTTACTGAAAAACTTTATCAGGGTTTTTACCCGGATACGCAATTGCTAAAAACTTTAAAAGATGAAAAGAACGAAAATCGCCAAACTCATTTCTGCAGATCCTTCCTCGCTGGGCAAGGAGTTTTTGATAAAAGGATGGGTTCGTACTAAAAGAGCCAGTAAAAATGTAGCTTTCATCAACGTAAATGATGGCTCCACAATACATAATATTCAGGTTGTTATTGATGTAAACGAAATAGACAGCGCTGTGCTTCAAAAGATAACTACCGGGGCATCAGTGGCTGTTACCGGCCTGCTCATAGAGTCGCAGGGCAAAGGCCAGCAATATGAGCTCGACGGGAAAGAGGTGAAGTTGTTAGGGGCCGCCGACCCTGAAAAATTCCCTATACAGCCCAAAAAACATTCGCTGGAGTTTTTGAGGGAAGTAGCGCACCTGCGTTTCAGGACAAACACTTTTGGCGCGATTAACCGCATCCGGCATCATATGATTTTTGCGATACATAAGTTTTTTAATGCTAAGGGATTTTACAACATTCACACACCAATTATAACAGGCTCTGACGCAGAAGGAGCCGGAGAAATGTTTAAAGTAACTACCCTCGACCTGAATAATGTACCTAAAACGGAAGAGGGTGAGGTGGATTTTAAAAAGGATTTCTTTGGCAAGCCCACAAATCTTACGGTTTCGGGGCAATTGGAAGCAGAGCTGGCTGCTCTGGCTTTGTCAGAAGTTTACACTTTTGGCCCTACTTTCAGAGCGGAGAACTCAAACACGAAACGCCATCTGGCAGAATTCTGGATGATTGAACCGGAGATGGCTTTTTACGACATTCATGATAACATGGACCTGGCAGAGGAAATGCTAAAATATGTAATACAATATGCTTTGGATCATTGCGAGGATGATTTAAAGTTTCTTGAAGCACGCCAGCAGGAAGAAGAAAAGAAGAAACCTGCCCAGCAGCGCGAGCAGATGGCGCTGATAGAAAAACTCAGGTTTGTATTAGATAACAGCTTTGAGCGCGTAACCTATTCTGAAGCTTATGATGTGCTCAGAAATTCAAAACCCAATAAAAAAGGAAAGTTTGAGTTTCCGGTAAATGAGTGGGGGGTGGATTTTCAGTCGGAGCATGAGCGTTATTTGGTAGAAAAGCATTACAAAACGCCGGTGATTGTCACTGATTATCCACGAGACATCAAAGCTTTTTACATGAAGCAGAATGACGACGGTAAGACAGTGCGGGCTATGGATGTCCTTTTCCCGGCTATCGGAGAAATTATTGGAGGTTCGCAGCGCGAGGAGGATTATGATAAGCTGTATAACAGAATCCAGGAGCTTCAGATTCCTGAAGAGGAAATGTGGTGGTTTTTGGATACCCGTCGCTATGGAAGCGTAGAACACTCTGGTTACGGGCTGGGATTTGAAAGGCTGATGTTGTTTGTTACCGGAATGGGAAACATCCGGGATGTGATACCTTTCCCGAGATCGCCACAAAATGCAGAATTTTAAGGAAACTATACCTGAGGCAGTGGATTTTATTATCTTTGCTTTCGGTCTAGGAAAAGATTCATCCTTATGTTAAATCAAAGTCTTCAGCAAAAGCTATTACAGAAACTCTCTCCTCAGCAGATATTGCTGATGAAGCTCCTGCAGATACCCTCTGTGGCATTAGAACAGAGGATTAAGCAGGAGGTGGAAGAGAATCCTGCGTTAGATGCTTCCAGCGCTGCTGAAGAGGAAATGGAAGACTATCCGGAAAATGAATCGGAAGAATCTGATCAGGATCAAGCTTCTGAAGAGTTTGACCTTTCTGATTATGTTAGTGATGATGATATCCCGAGTTACAAGCTGTATGCAAATAATACAAGTCCTGACGATGATCAAAAGTCCGTGCCCTACGCCTCAGGAAATACGTTCCATGAAGTGCTCAGCTCTCAGCTCCGGTTAAGAAACTTAGATGAGCGCAGCATGTTTTTGGCTGAATATATAATTGGAAACATAGATGAAGCCGGGTATCTTGAACGAAGCCTGGATTCAATGGTAGACGATTTGGCTTTCAGTCAGGGTGTTGAAGTAAAAAAAGAAGAGCTCGAAGTTCTTCTGGAAGAAATTCAACAGCTCGATCCGCCAGGGGTTGGAGCCCGCGATTTGAGAGAATGTCTGCTGCTTCAACTGGAACGGGAACCCGACGAAACTGAAGATTTGAGGCTGGCAGAGCTTATCCTGCGGAAATATTTTCGGGAGTTCACAAAAAAGCATTATGATAAAATCCTGAAAAAGGCTGAAATCTCAGAAGAGGACCTGAAATTAGCTATCAGCCGCATTCTTACGCTCAACCCCAAACCCGGAAACTCTCTGAGTGATGTAACCCGCGCTAATCATTACGTGATTCCGGATTTTATCATCACCAACGAGGATGGAGAGCTGAATCTCACACTCAACAGCCGGAATGCTCCCGAGCTCAGGCTTAATAAGACTTATGTAGATATGCTTGAGGCATACAACGCTGATAAGAAAAACCAATCGCGGCAAAAGAAAGATGCCATGATGTTCATCAAGCAAAAGATGGATTCAGCCAAATGGTTTATCGATGCTATTAAACAGCGTCAGCATACGCTTTACATCACCATGAAAGCCATCATGGATTATCAGTATGAGTATTTCCTTGAAGGGGATGAAACGAAGCTCAGGCCAATGATCCTGAAAGATATTGCAGAAATTGTGAACCTGGATATTTCCACAATTTCAAGGGTAGCCAACAGCAAGTACGTTCAAACGCCGTTTGGAACTTTTCTGCTCAAGAGTTTCTTTTCAGAATCAATGCAAAAAGATACGGGCGAAACAGTTTCTACACGCGAGATTAAGAAAATACTAAAAGATACTATCGAAGCTGAAGATAAGTCCAAACCCCTTACCGATGACCATTTGGCTTCGGTATTGAAAGAAAAGGGATATGCCATTGCACGCCGAACTGTAGCCAAGTATCGGGAGCAACTGAATATTCCCGTGGCACGATTAAGGAAAGAGCTGTAACAAATTGATTTGATGGAACGAAAGCTGGCCCAAACGATATCCTATATTTTCCACCCTGTGTTAATGTCTTTTTATGCAATTATTTATCTGGTTAACGTGGATGCCTTTTTTATGAATGGCATGCCAATGCATGGCAAAGCTTTGTTGCTTTTATTGGCGCTTCTGACTACCGTTGTATTGCCTTTGTTTTTGATGATTATTTATAAGCGGATGGGCTGGATTTCAGACTTTCACCTGCATGATACCAAAGAGCGAAAGCTGCCTCTGCTAACGATGGGATTTACTTTGTTGGTAATGGGTATTATGTTGCAAGAGTTGCATATCCCGTCGGTGTTTAATTTGTTTTACCTGGCTGCCGCTATCTTATCGGTGATATTGCTGGTAATAAATAATTTCTGGAAAATCAGCCTGCACACCAGCGCTGCCGGTGGAACTACAGGCGCTTTTTTTGCCCTGGCTTTGCAAACAGGCATTAATTTTCTGTATCCCGTTATGTTTATGGTTCTGCTGGGAGGCGTTGTTGCTTATGCGCGGCTAAAACTAAAAAGCCACAATGCAGCGCAGGTTTATACAGGCTACATCGTGGGCTTCCTTGTGGTTTTTTCGCCGTTTTACTTTTTATAGTTGCTTAGAATTTCACAACTGAAATACCCACACTAACCGGGTACATTTCAGGCCCTTTATTTTCTTCAAAAACAGGTGTTAAAGAATAGTAAGCAAAGAGGTCAATCCATTTGTAGCCCAACCGCAATGTGGGGCCGTAACGCAATGAATTGGTATTGTCGAGATCTTTTTCTTTGATTTTGATGCTGCCCCCTTGTGCCGACTCAAAATCGTCGCCTTTATACTTGCTGAGGCTATTGATGAGAAGGCCTACTTTAAATCCTATAGCGGCCCTGAGGTCGCTTTGTGTTTCGATATGCATCTCTACAGGGACGTCAAGGTAGCCAAAACTGAATTTGGCGTTGTCAACACCCGTGTTTGAACCATCTTGCAAAGTATCTGGAATGGTCGTCATAATGGTGTTGCCATTATCATCTTTTTCAAGCTGGTTTTCGTGATAAAGGTTGTGTATTCCAACACCGGCGCCAATCTGAAAATTAAGCGCGGTATTTTTTACAGGGAAATTGTACATGCCGTAGATATTCACACCCCGGTTGAAGGTTTTTTCATCAAGTGCGCTGGGAGTATCCTGCCAAATATCTGTAAAAAGGTCTACTTTGGTCTCCAGGTTTCTGCGGAATTCGTTATTCTGCCCTTGCACGGAAATGGCTATTAATAAGATTGCTACAATAGCCGGAATGATTTTAATTTTTTTCATGAGTTCAGTATTTTGCCTGATGGCAAAAGTAATAAAAATCAGGCAGGGCAATGCTGATAGGTATTAAAGAATGTTAAACCGCAGAGTTTTTACGTTTGATTGACTTGCGTTTATAACTGTATAACATGATATACCCGATAACCGGTGTGAAAAATACGCCTGTAAGCAGGTATTTCAGTCCATTGCTTTTCAGTTTTTCACATTCATAGAGCAGAGGAAACAAAAGAAAAATATACAAGCTAAAAAGTATATCTGTTGCCATAAAAAACATTTTTTGATTTATGGCGAATATAGGGCGGTTTCCCGTAAAGGTCTGTTAAATAAGTTTTAATAAAGCGTTAAGCTTATTGTAAAAAAAGGATTGGCCTTAAGCCGGGTGGTAAAAATTTTCAGGCTACACTACAGCGGCAGCGCTGCCAATGATTCCGGCCTGGTTTTGCAGATGAGCGGGAACAACTTTGGTTTCCACATCTTCTAATGTGTCTTTGTATTTATCGAATTTTTTGCTGGCTCCACCACCCAGGATGATGATTTCCGGATAAAACAGTTTTTGCATGTACTGAAGATATTCGGCAAAGCGTTTACCCCATTTTTTCCATGACAGGTCTTGTTTTTTGCGCACAGCATCTGAAGCCCATTTTTCTGCTACTTTGTTTTTGTAATGGATATGTCCGAGTTCGGTATTTGGCACGAGGACCCCATTTGTAAAAATGGCTGTGCCCAACCCTGATCCGATGGTTACAATAAGTGCTACACCCTTAATATCGCGTCCGTGTCCAAAGCGCATCTCGGCAATTCCGGCGGCATCAGCATCATTCATTACTTTAACGGGATTTTTTGTAATCTGGGTAAACATCGTCTCGGCATTATTGCCAATCCAGCTTTTGTCTATGTTGGAAGCTGTTTTTACTACCCCGTTTTGAATAGCCGCGGGAAAGGCTACCCCGATTTCTCCTGTGTAATCAAAGTGGGTTACGATCTGTTGAATAACCTCTGAAACACCTGCCGGAGTGGCAGGGTTTGGCGTTTCAATGCGGTGACGCTCCCCGATTAATTCTCCTTTATTAATATCAACTAATCCGCCTTTTATGCCTGAGCCTCCAAAATCTATACCTAATCTGATGTTTTCCATGATGCCATTTATTGATTAAAGCCCCGAAAATAGACAATCGAATCATGAAGTCCAAATATTTTTTCTGTCACCTGAAAATGTAAATTGTATTTTTTTGATACATTTGAAAAATGACGTTTTAGCGCATTGGATATGAAATGGAGTTTTGCTGAACAAGTTAACCGGTTTAATACTTCGCTGGCTATTGAAGTGGATTTGCCCGAAGGGGTGGAGGTTATGAATCCTTTCAGAAAGGAAACAGCGCTCGCCATATCGCAGCAGTTTAATGATGCTTTTTATAACGACAAAAGCAAAAGAATTGGCGTGTTTGGCATCAACCCCGGAAGGTTTGGCGCAGGAATCACAGGTATCCCTTTTACAGACCCGGTTCGGCTTTATGATGATTGTGGAATAGAAAACCCTTTTGAGAAGCGACCTGAAATGTCTTCGGAGTTTATTTACAAGTTTATCCGAAGCTACGGAGGTCCTGAAGCATTTTACAGACATTTTTTCCTTACTGCGGTATGCCCGCTGGGCTTTATCAAAGATGGGAAAAACATGAATTATTACGACTCAAAAAGGTTGCAGGAATCCGTTCATCCTTTCATTATCGAGACTATCAAACAACAAATTGATTTCGGACTCGATACTCGTACAGCCATTTGCCTGGGAGAAGGAAAAAACTACAAGTATTTTACCCAAATCAACCGTGAATACGGGTTTTTTAATGAAATTATCCCCTTGTCCCATCCCAGGTACATCATGCAATATAAACGAAAGTTCCTGAATGATTATATCCGTAAGTATCTTGAAGTACTTCAATGAATGTAAATTCTGAAATAATGAGAGAGCTTACCAACCTATCAACATGCAAACATAAAAAACATCGCGTATTAAAATCCGGGAAATAAAGGACTTAATTCTTATAAATTTGTGTAATTTTATACCTCATTAAGAAACCAAAACCTGTTACTATGCTAAAAATTTATCATAATCCGCGTTGCAGTAAGTCTCGCGCCGGATTGCGTTATCTTGAGGAAAAGACATCAGATTTTACAATCCGCAAATACATAAATGAGCCTCCTCATTATGAAGAATTGAAGAAAATGTTTACTAAGCTCAATGTAAAGCCAAAAGACATGATACGCACCCAGGAGGATGTTTATAAAAAACAGTTTAAAGGGAAAGAATTTACGGATGATGAATGGATCAAGATCATTGCAGAGAACCCGAGATTATTAAAGCGTCCTGTTGTGGAGGCTGATTATAAGGCTGTTTTAGGTAATCCGCCGGAAAACATTGATGAACTCTTAAATAAATAATAATCATGGAATACAGAATAGAAAAAGACACATTAGGTGAAGTAAAAGTTCCTGCAGACAAGTACTGGGGAGCTCAAACGCAACGGTCTAAGGATAATTTCAAGATTGGACCTGAAGGTTCTATGCCCGAAGAAATTGTTAAGGCTTTTGCGGTATTGAAAAAGGCCGCTGCTCAAACCAACAATGAACTTGGTATTCTGGATAATGAAAAGATGGCCCTCATAGCCACCGCTTGTGAGGAGATCATAGATGGAAAACTGCTTGACAATTTTCCGCTGGTAATTTGGCAGACCGGCTCAGGAACGCAGTCGAACATGAATATGAATGAAGTGGTTTCAAACCGCGCTCATGTGCTGAATGGCGGTAAACTTGGAGAAGGAAAGTCGCCGGTCCATCCTAACGATGATGTTAACAAATCCCAATCATCTAACGATACCTTCCCTACAGCGATGCACATAGCTGCATTTCAGATGCTGGTAGAAACCACAATACCGGGTGTGGAGAAATTGCGGGATGCTTTGCATAAAAAGGCTGAAGATTTTAAAGACATCGTAAAAACCGGTCGTACACACCTGATGGATGCTACGCCACTTACTCTCGGACAGGAGTTGTCGGGTTACGTTTCGCAGCTTGACCATGGACTTTCTGCTTTGCGCAATACCCTTCCTCACTTGTCAGAACTGGCTTTGGGAGGGACTGCTGTGGGTACCGGTTTAAATACTCCCGACGGATATGATAAGCTGGTAGCAGAAAAGATTGCAGAGCTTACAGGGATGCCATTCCAGACGGCTCCCAATAAATTTGAAGCGCTTTCGGCTCATGATGCCATCGTAGAGAGTCACCATGCTTTGAAGCAGTTGGCTATCAGCATTATGAAAATCGCTAATGATATCCGCTTTTTAGCCTCCGGACCGCGTTGCGGAATAGGGGAGTTGCAACTTCCAGCCAATGAGCCCGGCTCCTCCATTATGCCCGGAAAAGTTAATCCAACGCAAAATGAAGCCATCACGATGGTATGTGCACAGGTTATCGGAAACGACACCGCTATTGCAGCAGGAGGTATGCAAGGACATTATCAGTTAAATGTGTTTAAGCCGATGATGATTTATAATTTCCTGACTTCAGCACGCTTGCTGGGCGATGCCTGTGTTTCCTTTACGGATAAGGCTATAGCCGGATTGGAGCCGAATATGAAGTATATACAGAAAAACCTTGAAAATTCGCTGATGCTGGTAACGGCGCTTAATCGCCACATTGGTTATGAAAATGCCGCCAAAATTGCCAAAAAGGCCCATGCTGAGGATAAAACCCTGAAAGAAGCCGCTCTTGAACTGGAAATGCTTACAGAAGAACAATTTGATGAGTGGGTTGATCCTACTAAGATGATTGGGTCTTTTAAGTAGGTTTAGGTGTAAACTTGATTGCTTAGTGAATGTAGAAAATCAATTTTCACAGAGTAATACGTAAGCTAAGAATACTAAGAATGAGATT
>JBNJGK010000033.1:0-4532 GCA_051747665.1 Bacteroidota bacterium
TTTTAAGCACTTTAAGGGTCTTTTCCAGCATATCATCCGTAAAATCAAGGTGTGTAACCATCCGTATGGTTTGCTTACCGAACGGCACGGCTTTAATCTGATGTTGACCAAGCTTTTGCAGAAAGGCGTTTTCGGTATATACATCCTTAAGTTTAAAGATGACAATATTCGTCTGAACCGGCAGTACCTCTTCTACATAATGCAATCCCGCCAAATGCTCACCTAACGCTTTAGCTCTACGGTGGTCTTCCTTTAACGAGTCTACATGATTATCCAGCGCAAAAATACCTGCTCCCGCCAGAAAACCGGCCTGGCGCATTGCACCACCCAAAGCCTTTCTTATGCGGCGGGCTTTATCAATAAATGATTTGCTCCCGGTAAGCACGGAACCTACGGGGGCGCCAAGCCCTTTAGAGAGACAAATGCTTATAGAGTCAAAAATGCGGCCATATTGCTCAGGGCTTTCACCCGTTTCAACAAGCGCATTAAACAAGCGGGCGCCATCCAGATGATATTGAAGGTGGTTTTCTGAACATACGCTGCGGATTTTTTCTATTTCGGTAAAATCCCAGATACTGCCTCCTCCTTTATTACAGGTGTTTTCAACGGCAACCATCCGCGAAAGCGGAAAATGTACGTTGGCTGCATCGTTGATGTTTTCCTGCACCTGCTCAGCAGAAAATCTGCCATTGTCTCCGTCGAGAAGACGCACAGAGGCTCCGCTGTTAAAAGCGATACCGCCACCCTCATAATGGTAGATATGCGCCAGTTTATCACAAATCACTTCATCGCCGGGCTGGGTATGCACTTTTATTGCAATTTGATTGGCCATAACACCGCTGGCGGTATACATAGCTGCTTCTTTCCCGAACATCCGGGCCACTTTTTCTTCCAGGCGGTTTACCGTGGGGTCTTCTCCAAAAACATCATCTCCCACTTCAGCTTGCATCATGGCATTATGCATGGCTTTTGTGGGTTTCGTAACGGTATCTGAACGCAAATCAATCATGTGCATCTTTCTTTTGATAAATATGAATAATTTCTTTTCGGAATTTCACGGGATCAACAGGAACCACGCCTGCTTCCTCGCATACAAGGCCGCCGGCCAGGTTAGAGAGGGTTGCAATTTTTCGGGGCTCCATATTTTGACTCAGGCATAAAGCCGCAATGCTGATAACGGTATCGCCCGCACCACTGACATCTGCAATCTCACGACGATGGGCCGGCTCATAAAATACATCATCTTTTGCCTGGCTATAACGCATCAGAATACCTTTATCAGAGAGTGTAACCATTAGCATGTCACATTCTAGCTGCTGATGAAGCTGGTAAGCGGCTGCTTCAACGGCATCCTCTTCACTTTTACCAAAATCTCCATTAACCCCTTCCTTTAATTCCTTAAGGTTAGGCTTAAACAGGGTTACATGCTTGTAATCAGCAAAATGCTTCTTTTTAGGGTCGACAGCTACGGGGATATTGAGCGCCTTTGCTCGATAGGTTATTCTTTGAATGAGTTCCCTGTTAATGGTTCCCTTATCATAATCCTGGAAAATGACAGCATCCACTTTTTCAGCTAAAAGCATCCTTTCCGTATGAGCTTGCATTATGCCTGCGTCTTCATCCTCAAGTGGCTGGGTCATTTCTTCATCTACCCGCAACATTTGGGTATTGTTGCCCAAAACCCTGAACTTTGTTGTGGTAATCCGATGGGGAGAGCGCAAAATACCTTCCGTGCTCATGTTTTCATTTCTCAGCATTTCCAGGAACTCCTCACCTTTGGCGTCGTTTCCAATTACCGAGCAAATCACAGGCTCGGCCCCCATCGCTTTGATGTTGCGGGCCACGTTAGCCGCACCTCCCAGCCGGTTTTCGCGACGTTTAACAGAAACGACCGGAACCGGGGCCTCAGGAGAAATGCGGTTTACCTCTCCCCATAAATATGCATCCAGCATAATATCGCCAATAATCAATACACGGCATTTCTTAAACGAAGAAAACAAGGATTCTATTTCTTTCTCTGACATGATATGGTCTTCTTTAACTAGATTTGCAAAGGTAGGAAAAAGTTAATTCGGTTGTATTTGTCTATATTTGCACCCATAAACAGAAGCCTTTTTCAAGCTCTATAGCTGGATCCATTAAAATAAAAACAAGGCATTTTCGTTTACCATCAAAACAAGAGGATATTGAAAACATTCAAGATAAGCATATTTCTGCTGGCATTGCTGTTGGCGAGCTCTATGCAGGCACAGAACTTATTTAAGTCAAAAGTAAAAAACCTGCCTAACTATGACTATGCGCCTTATCACTTTGGGTTTATACTGGCTCTGAATCAAATGCATTTCACAATTGACCCGGTAGATGAGTTGCATTTGCAAGATTATCAGTCTGGCGAGGCTGACGATGTGCTGCCATCACCAGACAATATGAGTTTACTTGGCGTTGATTATACTGCGCATTATGGGTTTACGGTAGGCATTGTAGGAAACCTGAGATTGGGTCAGTATGCCGATTTGCGATTTGTCCCCTCTTTGGCATTTGGGGAAAGGGTTATTCACTTTGAAATTGCCCGGAATTACGAAACCAATAACAACCGGGCTAATGACACTGTTTTTATGGATAAAAGAATACCCTCTACTTATATTGATTTCCCTCTGCTGCTGAAGTACAAATCAAAACGCTACAACAACCTGAGGGCATACGTAATTGGCGGCATGAAATATTCACTCGATTTGGCTTCTTTAAGCGACAGGGAGGAGGAAAGTTCTAATATCCTCATGAAGCTGAAACAAGATGACGTTTATGCAGAAATCGGTTTTGGATTTGATTACTACCTGGGATTCTTTAAATTCGGTACGGAAATTAAAATGTCATACAGCCTGATGGATCCGCTTTTACGAGAAGGAAACATGTATTCCGGAAGTATTGAAGACCTGAGGAGCAAAATATTTCAGTTGTCCTTTACTTTTGAATAACCGTTATCATGCTGAAATAATGCCTTTTAACACTTTTTGAATAAATTTTGATTTTGGATATTGGAAAATAAAAGGGAATTTATATCTTTGCATCCGCAAATTCACACAAGGTCCGTTCGTCTAGGGGTTAGGACGCCAGGTTTTCATCCTGGTAACAGGGGTTCGATTCCCCTACGGACTACGAAAAAGTTCTTTCAAGACAAAAAAGCAATGGTCCGTTCGTCTAGGGGTTAGGACGCCAGGTTTTCATCCTGGTAACAGGGGTTCGATTCCCCTACGGACTACTTTTTAAGCCTTTCTGTTAATTCAGGGAGGCTTTTTTTGTTTCAGGGTTTTGTTAAAGCACGTTCTTTTCTACCCATCGCCATAAAAAAAGCTGGTTTGGGAGCGGCTGTAAAACCACTCCCAAACCAGCCGGGTGACTGCTCGCACTATGTGCGGCTCAGTCCATATTATTATGGAGCATCAACTTGTGCATCGCTAACCCAAACGCGTACGGGAACAGAAACATCTTCAGCCATAGGAGCCCACAATTGTATTGTGTAAGTGCCTGCTTCGAGCCAGTAAGAATCCTGACCAGAGCCCGAAGGCATTTCCTTCCGGTCAACGTTAGCTTTTGGCACACTATACTCTATGGTTTGGGATACACCTTCAGCATCATAGGCAAAGTTCACTCCAAACCACTGATGTTCCTCTGCCGGATCAGGATCATCCTGTTCACTCTCCACAGTAAACTTAATAACTGTAGCTGAGTTACCTACGCCATCAACAATTTGGGCAGAAGTGCTCGTGGAGTTAACGGTGATTTCCGGTGTATCATCTGATACAGACTCTACCGCTGTAAAATCTTTGCCAAAAGTCAGGTTGGGTTTCTCCTCAGAGGTAGCTGTAAGTCTGAAAGAGCCAGGCCCATGGATATATACATATCCATCATTGTAGGCACCCGGCTCTACTTCAACGGTTGCTATTGACTCATCGCTGCTTTCCCACTCAACTCGGGTATTGGTTGGTTCCTCGCCTGGACCCAGCCACCAGTTGATTGCCAAAGCATACCGTCTTCCCATCAACAGTTGATCACTGTCTTGATTAACATCGTCTAAGCCAATTGTGAAATTATCTCCCACATCAACTTTTTCGTCGCTGACAGTGACGGTGAGCTCATCTTCAGTTCTATACGTTGTACCATCAACGGTAATTTCACCATACAGTGTATACTCACCGGGCTCCATATAAACAACGTCTTCGACAATACTAAAGGCCCCATCTGCATCAATATCAAAAATGACTTCTTCGTTTCCAGTGTCATTATGGGTACGGTGTACTTTAACTGTGGCTGGTTTGTTCACTTCACCCTTAAACCGTAGCAGCACATCCCCTGTCATATCGACACTAGCCTCGGTGTGGGTGTTAAAGTTAAGTAAAGTAAACATGGACACTTCCGCATCAGGCGAAGCCTCATCATCGTCACTACAACCTGTTGCAAAAAACAAAACCGTTCCCATCAGAAGCAATGGGATTAAAAAAAATCTCTTCGTGGTTTTCATAAACATTTGTTTT
>JBNJGK010000033.1:4632-18243 GCA_051747665.1 Bacteroidota bacterium
TCAGGCTTCTCCCTTAGGCCCGCCAAGATTAAAAGGAACTTGTCCTTTAGGTGTTTCCTTTATCTGACCATGATGCGACTCAAACTTTTTGATGTTCTCGTTCAATGCATTAAGCAACTTTTTGGCGTGTTGCGGTGTAAGGATAATGCGCGATTTTACTTTAGCCTTTTTTGCTCCGGGCATCATGTTGATAAAGTCAACAATAAATTCTGCATTAGAATGCGTTATTGCAGCCAGGTTAGAATAAGTACCTTCGGCTATTTCCTCAGTAAGTTCAATATTCAGCTTTTGCTGTTGCTTTTTACTATTTTCATCCATAATTTTTTCTTTTGATTTGTAAAAGTATAAAAAAAGACGGACCCTTCAGCCCGTCTTTCTGTGTATGTGTTCGTCTTTGCTACTCTTCTTTAGCCTGTACCAGTTGATCATAGTCTTCCTGCGACCCTACAATTATGTCTTCATAATCGCGCAAGCCGGTACCTGCCGGAATTCTGTGTCCTACAATGACATTTTCCTTAAGTCCTTCAAGCTGGTCACGTTTTGCTTGAATAGCTGCGTTGGTAAGCACTTTCGTGGTTTCCTGGAACGATGCTGCCGAGATAAAGCTCTTGGTTTGCAGCGATGCTCTGGTAATTCCCTGAAGCACTTGCCGTCCGGTAGCTGGTTTCGCTTCACGCGATTGTACAACTTTCAGGTCTCGGCGTTTCAGCGTAGAATTTTCGTCACGCAGTTTCCGGGCCGTAATGATTTGTCCGGATTTCAGGTTTGTTGAATCTCCGGAATCTTCTACTACCCTTTTTCCGAAAATCCAGTCGTTTTCTTCCTGGAAGACTACTTTGTCAACAAGTTCTTTTTCAAGGAATTTGGTATCACCCGGGTCTTCAATTTCCACCTTACGCATCATCTGACGCACGATGGTTTCAAAGTGTTTGTCATTGATTTTCACACCCTGCAGACGATACACTTCCTGAATCTCATTCACGATATACTCCTGAACGCGCATCGGACCCTTAATAGCAAGAATATCAGATGGCGTCATAGCGCCTTCTGAAAGCGGTGTTCCCGCTCTTACATAGTCGTTTTCCTGAGCCAGAATCTGCTTAGAAGTAGAAATCAGATACTTTTTCTGTTCTCCGGTCTTTGAAGTAATAATTACTTCACGGTTACCTCTCTTAAGCTTGGTACCGAATGACACCATACCGTCAATTTCTGATACAACAGCAGGTTCTGAAGGGTTCCGTGCTTCGAAAAGCTCCGTAACTCTTGGCAGACCACCGGTAATGTCACCGGTTTTTCCAACTGCGCGAGGGATTTTCACCAAAGTGTCTCCGGCCTTGATTTCATCACCTTCATCCAAAACAATATGGGCTCCGGTAGGAATGTCATATCGTTTTTGCTCGTTACCTTCATCATCAAGCACTCGAATAATCGGGTTTTTGGCTTTCTTTCTTCTTTCGATAACAACCTTCTCAATATAGCCGGTTTGCTCGTCGGATTCTACGCGGTAGGTTTCTCCTTCCACCACATTTTCAAAAGCCACTTTACCTGATACTTCGGAGAGAATAAGTGCATTATAAGGATCCCAATCACTGATTAGGTCGCCTTTTTTAACCTCATCGCCTGAGCGGAAATATAAGTTTGCTCCGTAAGGCAAGTCGCTGGAGGCCAATGCTACTCCGGTCTTTTTGTCAATAATCCTGAGTTCAGCAGAGCGGCCAACCACCACGTCATATTTTTTACCGTCTTTGTTTTCATATGGGACATAGCGTAGCTCGTCTATCTCCAGGATACCATCATATTTTGCTTCTACACGAGCGCTCACAGCGATGTTAGAAGCAGTACCACCCACGTGGAAGGTACGGAGTGTAAGCTGTGTTCCCGGCTCACCAATTGACTGCGCTGCAACCACCCCTACTGATTCGCCTTTCTGAACCATGCTTCCTGTTGCCAGGTTCCTGCCATAGCAACGAGAGCATACGCCTTTTTTTGATTCGCAGGTCAATACGGAACGAATCTCAACCGATTCAATCGGAGAATCAGTAATAAGCTTTCCTTTAACTTCATCAATTTCCTCTCCGGCAGCTACCAGCATTTCACCGGTTTGCGGATGGAAAACATCATGAAGTGATACGCGACCTAAAATCCGGTCATAAAGAGACTCTACAATTTCCTCATTTTTCTTAAGCGGTGTAGCCGTTAAGCCTCGCAATGTTCCGCAGTCTGCCTCAGAAATAACAACATCTTGCGCCACATCCACCAAACGGCGTGTTAAGTAACCTGCATCGGCGGTTTTCAGTGCTGTATCGGCAAGACCTTTACGTGCACCGTGTGTAGAGATAAAATACTCAAGTACAGACAGCCCTTCTTTAAAGTTTGAAAGGATCGGATTTTCAATAATCTCTCCCCCACTTGCTCCGGATTTTTGAGGTTTTGCCATCAATCCACGCATACCTGAAAGCTGACGTATCTGCTCCTTAGAACCACGCGCACCGGAGTCCAGCATCATAAATACCGAGTTAAAACCATCATTATCAGATGATAATTGTTTCATCAAGGTATTCGTAAGATATGAATTCGTATGAGTCCAGATATCGATAATTTGGTTATAGCGCTCATTGTTTGTGATAAATCCCATGTTATAGTTATTTACCACTTCCAAAACCTCCTCATTCGCCTCGTTAATCAGTTCTTCCTTCTGTTCTGGAATAATCACGTCACCCAGGTTAAAGGACAGTCCACCTTCAAAGGATTTACGGAAGCCCATCGATTTTATATCGTCGAGGAATTGCGCTGTTTTAGCGGTTCCCATCTTTTTAAAGATATTACCGATAATATCACGAAGCGCTTTCTTAGTAAGCAATTGGTTAACAAAGCCATATCCATCAGGAACAATATCGTTGAAAAGAATTCTTCCAGTGGTGGTTTCAAGAACTTTTTTGACAGACTTATCACCCGTTCCTTCCGGATCAGTCACCCTCACGTAAATGATGCTGTGAAGATCGATAACACCTTCGTTATAGGCAATAATCACCTCTTCGGGTGAGTAAAATTTCATCCCCTCCCCTTTTATGGGATGGTTGGAAGTGCTTTTTCTTGCTTTTGTGATATAATACAAACCAAGAACCATGTCCTGTGAAGGTACAGTAATCGGCGCACCGTTGGCCGGGTTCAGAATGTTGTGCGTTGCAAGCACCAGCATTTGAGCTTCGAGGATAGCTGCATTACCAAGAGGCACGTGCACAGCCATCTGGTCACCATCAAAGTCGGCGTTAAAGGCAGTACAAGCGAGTGGGTGTAGCTGAATCGCCTTACCTTCCACCAACTTAGGCTGGAATGCCTGAATACCTAACCTGTGAAGCGTTGGTGCCCTGTTCAGGAGTACTGGATGCCCTTTCAAAATATTTTCCAGAATATCCCATACTACCGGGTCTTTCCGGTCTACAATTTTCTTAGCTGATTTTACTGTTTTTACAATGCCTCTTTCCAGCAGCTTTCTGATAATAAAGGGCTTAAACAGCTCTGAAGCCATATCTTTAGGTATACCACACTCACTCATTTTGAGTTCCGGGCCTACAACAATGACCGAACGACCAGAATAGTCAACCCGCTTACCCAATAGGTTCTGACGGAATCGGCCTTGTTTTCCCTTGAGGCTGTCAGAGAGTGATTTTAAAGCCCTGTTAGAGTCTGTTTTTACTGCGTTGGATTTTCTGGAATTATCAAACAGCGAATCAACCGCTTCCTGAAGCATCCGCTTTTCGTTACGCATGATGACATCCGGTGCTTTAATCTCTATCAATCTTTTCAAACGGTTATTCCGGATGATTACACGCCGATACAAGTCATTGAGGTCTGAAGTTGCAAACCTACCGCCATCAAGAGGTACTAACGGACGCAATTCCGGCGGAATAACCGGTACTACTTTCACAATCATCCATTCCGGACGGTTTTCGAGGCGTGTTTGCGCATCTCTGAAAGCTTCATAAACCTGCAGGCGCTTCAAGGCTTCTTGCTTACGCTGTTGCGAAGTTTCGGTATTGGCTTTGTGCCGCAGTTCAAATGAAGTCTTATCCAGGTCTAACCGTGCCAGGATATCATGCAATGCATCAGCACCCATTTTGGCAATAAACTTATCCGGATCACTATCATCCAGATACTGGTTATCTTTTGGTAAAGTATCCAAAATATCAAAATATTCCTCTTCTGTAAGGAAGTCCAGATACTTTATACCGTCTTGCTCTTTAATTCCGGGATTAATCACTACGTAGCGCTCATAGTAAATGATCATATCGAGCTTTTTCGTAGGCAATCCTATAAGGTTCCCGATTTTGTTGGGAAGGCTCTTGAAGAACCAGATGTGGGCAACAGGAACCACAAGTTGAATGTGTCCCATGCGCTCACGGCGCACTTTTTTCTCGGTTACTTCAACGCCACAACGGTCGCATACAATTCCCTTGTAGCGGATTCTTTTATATTTCCCACAGTGACATTCATAATCTTTTACAGGCCCAAAAATCCTTTCGCAAAACAATCCGTCGCGTTCCGGCTTATAGGTTCTGTAATTGATGGTTTCGGGTTTAAGAACTTCCCCGCTTGAGCGCTCCAGAATATCTTCAGGTGAAGACAAACTGATAGTCATGCTCTTAAAATCACTGCTGATGTTATTATCCTTTCTAAATGCCATATCTTTTTCTGCTTATGTTAAATAGCTGCCAGGGCAGCCTGAAATATTATTAATCGAAGGATACATTTAATCCTAAGCCACGCAATTCGTGTACGAGCACGTTAAAGGACTCAGGCACACCCGGCTCAGGCATGTTTTCACCTTTAACGATGGTTTCATAAGCTTTTGCTCTACCCTGTACATCATCTGATTTTACTGTAAGGATTTCGCGAAGGATGTTGGCAGCACCATACGCTTCAAGTGCCCATACCTCCATCTCACCGAAACGCTGACCACCAAACTGTGCTTTACCACCCAGCGGTTGCTGCGTAATCAGCGAGTAAGGTCCTATGGAACGTGCGTGCATTTTGTCGTCCACCATATGGTGTAGCTTAAGCATATAGATATAACCCACGGTAGCGGGTTGGTCAAAACGTTCTCCGGTACCGCCGTCATATAAAAATGTACGGCCGTTTTCCGGAAGACCTGCTTTCACCATCAGTTTATTGATATCATCGATAGGTGCGCCATCAAAAATGGGTGAAGCGAACTTCATACCCAGCTTTTTACCAGCCCATCCAAGTACAGTTTCATAAATCTGACCCAGGTTCATCCTTGAGGGTACCCCCAACGGATTCAACACAACATCTACAGGCGTACCGTCTTTAAGGAATGGCATATCTTCTTCTCGGACGATTTTAGCTACAATACCTTTGTTTCCATGTCGTCCGGCCATCTTATCTCCTACTTTCAGCTTACGCTTACGACCCACATATACTTTCGCCATCTGCACAATACCGGAAGGCAATTCATCGCCGACCGTAGCAACAAACTTTTTCCTGTTAAAGTCGCCTAACAGCTCTTTGTACTTGATGTTATAATTATTGACTACATCCTTAATCATCTGGTTTTTCTCCTCATCGGTTGTCCAACCTGAAGTGGAGATGTTCGTATAATCAATAGCCAGTAATTCCTTTTGGGTAAACTTTTTCTTTTTTGGAATAATCACCTCATTAAAATGATTCGTAACACCCTGCGATGTTTTTCCACTAACCAGAATCATAAGTTTATCCACGAGTTTCCCCTTCAGCTCTTCTACCTGTTTGTTGTGTTCAGTTTCGAGCTTATCCACAATTTCCTTTTCGCGGGTTTTCGCTCTTCTGTCACGGACTGTTCTGGAGAAAAGCTGCTTATTAATTACAACACCATTCATAGATGGCGGTGCTTTCAGAGAAGCATCCTTCACATCGCCGGCTTTATCGCCGAATATGGCACGAAGCAACTTCTCTTCGGGTGTTGGATCAGATTCTCCTTTAGGTGTAATCTTCCCTATAAGGATATCTCCTTCCGTAATTTCTGCACCAATGCGAATCAGCCCGTTTTCATCCAGGTCTTTGGTTGCTTCTGAGCTTACATTGGGTATATCATTGGTCAACTCTTCAATTCCGCGTTTAGTATCGCGAACTTCCAGGTTAAACTCTTCAATATGAATAGAAGTAAAGATGTCTTCTTTCACTAATTTCTCAGAAACCACAATGGCATCCTCAAAATTATATCCCTTCCAGGGCATGAAAGCCACCATTAAGTTACGTCCGAGGGCAAGGTCGCCATCATTCGTTCCGTATCCCTCGCAGAGCACCTGACCTTTAGTGATTTTATCGCCTTTTTGCACGATAGGACGCAGGTTAACACTGGTATTCTGATTTGTACGAAGGTTTTTAGTTAGATGATATGTTTTCAGATCATCATCAAAACTAACCAGTCTTTCATTTTCGTCACGATGATAGCGGATTACAATTTCATTTGCATCCACATATTCAACAACACCGTCGCCCTCTGCATTAATCAATACCCTTGAATCCTGCGCTACACGGTCTTCTATACCAGTACCAACAATAGGCGATTCCGGGTTAATCAATGGCGTAGCCTGACGCATCATGTTAGATCCCATCAAAGCCCTGTTAGCATCATCATGTTCAAGGAATGGAATTAAAGAGGCTGCTATGGATGCTATCTGATTAGGCGCCGAGTCAATTAAGTCGACCTTATCACGCTCCACAATCGGATAATCAGCCAGGAAACGTGTTTTCACACGCTCTCTGACAAAATTACCATCTTCATCAAGTAAGGTATTAGCCTGAGCAATAATTTTCTTTTCCTCTTCTTCTGCACTAAGATAAATCGGGTCTTTGCCCTTATTCACCTTTCCATTTTGAATATCAAGGTAGGGCGTTTCGATGAATCCCAGTTTGTTAATTTTCGCATATACACACAGCGATGAAATCAAACCAATATTTGGTCCTTCAGGAGTCTCAATAGTACACAATCTACCGTAATGGGTATAATGCACATCCCGAACCTCAAATCCGGCTCGCTCTCTTGACAAACCACCCGGTCCCAAAGCTGAAACCCTTCTTTTGTGAGTGACTTCGCTCAGCGGGTTGGTTTGGTCCATGAACTGCGATAGCTGGTTAGTACCAAAGAAAGAATTTATTACTGAGGAGAGTGTTTTGGCATTAATCAGGTCAGTTGGTGTAAAAACCTCATTATCCCTGACGTTCATTCTTTCACGAATGGTGCGTGCCATCCGTGCCAATCCAACACCAAACTGATTATACAACTGCTCTCCTACCGTTCTGACTCTCCTGTTACTCAGGTGGTCAATATCATCTAGTTCTGTCTTATTATTGATAAGCCCCACAAGATATTTAATGATAGAGATGATATCTTCTTTTGTGAGGATACGTGTATCGCTATCAATATTCAGGTTTAATCGTTTATTAATCCGGTAACGACCTACTTCCCCCAAATCATATCTTTTCTCAGAGAAAAACAACTTATCAATAATACCGCGGGCTGTTTCTTCATCTGGTGGTTCGGCATTTCTAAGCTGGCGATAAATATATTCTACTGCTTCTTTTTCAGAATTAGCCGTATCTTTTTGCAGCGTGTTAAAGATGATCTCATAATCTGTACTTCGGCCGGACTCTTTATGCACCAAAATGGATTTAATGCCGGCATCCACAATCATCTGAATATGCTGTTCTTCCAGCTTGGTTTCGCGGTCTATGAGTACTTCTGTACGTTCAATAGAAACCACTTCACCGGTATCTTCATCCACAAAATCTTCAACCCAAGAGCGTACCACACGTGCAGCAAGGCTACGCCCGATCATTTTTTTGAGGTTTGTTTTTGTAGCCTTAATCTCTTGTGCAAGACCAAAAATTTCAAGAATATCCTGGTCTGTTTCGTATCCTACAGCTCTAAGGAGTGTAGTAATCGGTAATTTCTTTTTACGGTCAATATAGGCATACATGACATTGTTAATGTCAGTGGTAAACTCCATCCATGAACCCTTAAACGGGATAATCCGTGCGCTGTATAGCTGAGTTCCGTTGGCATGAAAGTTTGTGCCAAAAAATACGCCGGGTGACCTGTGCAATTGCGAAACGATAATTCTTTCAGCACCATTGATTACGAATGTTCCTTTCGGACTCATATAAGGAATCATTCCCAGATAAACATCCTGAATAATGGTTTCAAAGTCTTCGTGTTCTGGATCGGTGCAATAAAGCTTCAGTTTTGCTTTAAGTGGAACACTGTAACTTAGTCCTCTTTGCAGACACTCCTCAATAGAATACCTTGGCGGGTCTACAAAGTAATCGAGAAATTCAAGCACGAAGTTATTCCTAGCGTCAGTTATTGGGAAATTTTCGGAAAAGACCCTGTAGAGGCCTTCATCTTTCCGGTCTTCCGGATTCGTTTCCAATTGAAAAAAGTCTCTAAACGACTGTAGCTGGATATCAAGAAAATCCGGGTAGTCAATGTGAATCTGTGCGGATGCAAAGCTTTGTCTGTCTGATTTTTTCAATGCCAAGATAGTATGATTTTAAGTTAAAGGCGAAAAGTGAATTATAATATATATAAATAGAAATAGACCTCAATACCGGGATACCGGTATGAGGCTATTTCTTATGATGCGTTTCGGTATGAATTACTTTACCTCTACTTCCGCTCCAACTTCTTCAAGTTGGCTCTTCAGGCCTTCAGCTTCGTCTTTAGTAACACCTTCTTTAACGGGTGCCGGAGCTCCGTCTACCATTGCTTTAGCTTCTTTAAGCCCGAGGCTGGTAAGTTCTTTCACCAGCTTAACAACTTTCAGTTTGGAAGAACCAGCAGACTTAAGAATCACGTCAAATTCAGTTTGCTCTTCGGCTTCTTCACCACCTTCAGCAGCGGCGGGTCCGGCAACTGCAACAGGAGCTGCAGCAGGTTCTATACCATACTCTTCTTTCAAAATTTCAGCTAACTCGTTTACTTCTTTTACTGTAAGGTTAACCAACTGTTCTGCAAATTCTTTTAAATCAGCCATTTGTATTTTGTGTTTTAATGTTCTACTTATGAATTTCTATAAACTATTTTTACTCTTTTTTATCTGCCAATGTTTCAAGCACGCCGGTAAGTGTGTTTTGACCGGATTGCAAGGCAGAAATCACATTTTTCGCAGGAGACTGCAGCATAGCCACAACGTCTGCAAGAAGCTCTTCTTTAGATTTGATATTGACTAATGTTTCAAGTTTATCATCTCCAATATAGGTTTCCTCTTCGATGAAGGCTCCTTTCAGTATCGGTCTTTCAGCTTTTTTTCTGAAATCCTTTATTACTTTCGCAGGCACATTTCCGGTTTCAGAAAGCATCACTGCTGATGGGCCGGCAAGGGTTTCTTCAAGGTTGTTAAAATCCTTGTCCGAACGTTCCATTGCTTTTTTCAGCAATTTGTTCTTCACAACTGTTAAACGCACATTTTGCTTAAAGCATGCTCTGCGCAATCCGGACGTGTCGCCGGCATTAAGTTCAGATACATCCGTAATATAAATAGTGCTGGTATCGTTTAACACCTGTGTTAACTCTTCTATCTTTTGTGTTTTTTCTTTTCTTGTCATAGATTCCTGAATTATGAATTCTGTAAATTAACTTCTTACAGATTTCGGATCAATCTTAATACCAGGGCTCATCGTACTAGAAAGATAAATACTCAAGATGTACGTCCCTTTTGCAGCAGCAGGTTTGTTGCGGATGATGGTTTGACCGAATTCCTTAATATTATCGATAAGTTTCTTTTTATCGAAGGAGACTTTTCCAACGGCGGCGTGAATAATCCCAAACTTATCGACTTTAAAATCAACTTTACCTGCTTTTGCTTCATTTACAGCGTTGGCGATATCCATTGTTACCGTACCGGTTTTCGGGTTCGGCATCAAACCACGGGGGCCTAAGATTTTCCCAAGCGGACCAACTTTTGGCATCACGCTTGGCATAGTGATAACTACATCAAAATCTACCCAACCTCCCTTAATTTTATCCACATATTCATCCAGTCCAACATAATCAGCACCAGCTTCTTTTGCTTCCTCTTCCTTATCGGGAGTACACAGCACCAGCACTTTTTTTGTTTTCCCGGTTCCGTGGGGTAAAATTACGGAGCCACGCACCATTTGATTGGCTTTTCGCGGGTCTACGCCCAAACGAAAATCGACATCTACAGATGCATCAAATTTGGTGGTTGTCACCTCCTTAATTACATCAACTGCTTCATCCAGAGTATATGCCTTATTTCGGTCTATCTTTTCTAAAGCCGCTTTTCTGCTTTTTGTCAGCTTTGTCATTATTCTGTTTTTTAGAATTACTAAATAGAATTAAGTTGCCGGATTGGTTATTCAGCTTTCCAGGGTGGTTTTCCTTTCACTCTCACTCCCATACTGCGGGCAGTTCCGGCCACCATTTTCATAGCTGATTCAACCGTAAAGGCATTTAAGTCGGGCATCTTTCCTTCTGCTATATCCTTAACCTGGTCCCATGTTAATGTCCCAACACGTTTTCTGTTAGGCTCACCGGAACCACCCTTAATTTTGGCGGTTTCCAGAATCTGAACCGGTACAGGCGGCAGTTTAGTGATGAACTTAAACGACTTGTCTTTGTAAACAGTAATGACAGCCGGAATAACTTTCCCGGCCTGATCTTGCGTTCTGGCATTAAACTGCTTACAAAACTCCATAATGTTGATTCCTTTGGCACCCAATGCGGGCCCCACCGGAGGTGATGGATTTGCTGCTCCTCCTTTGATTTGCAACTTTATAATTCCATCTACTTCTTTAGCCATTTTATATGTATTATTAGATTCAACTTATGATGGTCTATTCCTTTTCAACTTGCATAAAGCCTAACTCCAAAGGCGTCTTGCGTCCGAATATTTTTACCATAACCTTGAGTTTTTTCTTCTCTTCATTAATCTCCTCAACAACTCCGGTAAAATTATCAAACGGGCCATCCGTAACTTTGACAGTCTCGCCCACAATAAAAGGCACATTGACTTCTTCGCCTTGCTCGGCCAATTCATCAACTTTACCTAAAATCCGTTTCACTTCAGATTCGCGAAGCGGTATTGGTGTTCCACCCTTCTCTGCTCCCAGGAAGCCTATTACGTTAGGAACATTAGAAAGTTCGTGCTGAATCTCACCTTTCATCACGCCTTCTATCAGGATGTAACCGGGAAAATAGTTGCGCTCTTTGCTCACTTTTTTTCCTTTCCGGATTTGGTACACTTTTTCTGTGGGAATTAGAACCTGCGATATATAGTCCTGGATTTGCAAGCGATCAATTTCACTCTCGATGTATTCTTTCACCTTCTTTTCTTTGCCGCTTACAGCCCGGAGAACATACCACTTTTTTTCTAATTGCTCTGTCATACACTTAAAATTGAAAAAGGATTAAACCTGTGTTCAATGCCTTTTTGCATCGATTAAAACAAATTGTAAAACTGTTCCAAAATAGATTGGAATGAAATATCCATTAAGTAGACTACCATTGCGATTATTAATGCAGCTACGGAGACTACTATTGCACTATTTTGCAACTCACTCCACGAGGGCCAGGAAACTTTATGTAACAGCTCGTTGTAGGATTCCTGAATATATGATACAAGTTTCAAATTTGCCATTTTTTTCTGTTTTGCACGGGTGGTAGGAATCGAACCCACAGCCTACGGTTTTGGAGACCGTTGCTCTACCAGATTGAGCTACACCCGTTTATAAAGGAGCCCTGAGGCTCCCTTGTAAACAATAATAATATTATTCGAGAATTTCAGTTACCTGACCCGCTCCAACGGTACGGCCACCTTCACGGATAGCGAAACGCAATCCTTTATTCATGGCGATATCATTGATGAGCTCAACTGTAATTGTCAGGTTGTCACCAGGCATTACCATCTCAACACCTTCCGGTAATTGAATTTCACCGGTAACGTCGGTAGTTCTGAAATAGAACTGCGGACGGTAGTTGTTATGGAATGGAGTGTGACGTCCACCTTCTTCTTTCTTAAGGATATAAACCTCAGCTTTAAATCTGCGGTGTGGTTTCACAGAACCTGGCTTACAAATCACCATACCTCTGCTGATATCATCTTTAGCAATACCACGCAGCAATAAACCTGTATTGTCACCTGCTTCACCATAGTCAAGAATTTTGCGGAACATTTCCACACCTGTAACGGTAGACTTGAGTTTTTCTGCACCCATACCGATAATATCTACAGGGTCTCCTGTGCGGATTACACCTGTTTCAATACGACCTGTAGCTACTGTACCACGTCCTGTAATAGAGAAAACATCTTCTATCGGCATCAGGAAGTCTTTATCTTTGTCACGCTCTGGCATGGGAATCCAGTTATCGCATGCGTCCATGAGTTCGTAAATCTTACTAACCCACTTTTCTTCATTATTCAAAGCGCCAAGAGCTGAACCCTGGATGATAGGTGTATTATCACCATCAAAGTCATAGAAACCGAGCAGATCACGAATTTCCATTTCCACGAGCTCAAGCAGCTCTTCGTCATCTACCATATCCACTTTATTCATGAACACTACAATACTAGGTACTCCTACCTGGCGTGCAAGAAGGATGTGTTCGCGTGTTTGCGGCATAGGGCCGTCAGTGGCAGCCACTACAAGGATAGCGCCGTCCATCTGTGCAGCACCTGTTACCATGTTCTTCACATAGTCGGCGTGACCCGGACAGTCGACGTGGGCATAGTGACGTTTTTCGGTAGTATATTCCACGTGGGCAGTATTAATGGTAATTCCACGCTCTTTTTCTTCCGGAGCATTGTCAATTGAGTCAAAGTCTTTAATTTCAGACAGCCCTTTGGAGTGCAATGTCAATGTAATGGCAGCGGTTAATGTAGTCTTACCATGGTCTACGTGACCGATAGTACCTATATTAACGTGCTCTTTGGTTCTTTCAAATTTTTCTTTAGCCATATCCGTTCTTATTTAATAGGTGTTTAGATTTTCACTTTATTTTGAGCCATTGACGAGAATTGAACTCGTGACCTCTTCCTTACCAAGGAAGTGCTCTACCTCTGAGCTACAATGGCTGATAACTCCTGAGAACCACAACCGTGGTATTTTACGAGACATCATTCATACAAACAGAACAATCGAAACCAATGGCTTCCATCGGTTTCGTTAGCGCCTCTTTTTATGAGGTGTCAATTCTGAGCGGGAAACGAGACTCGAACTCGCCACCTACAGCTTGGAAGGCTGTCGCTCTACCGGATGAGCTACTCCCGCTTATTTTCAGCGTGCAAATATACGAAAAAGTAATTACCTAACGCATATTAACTTGAAAAAGGTTGAATTTTTCTTACCCTGATATTCAAACTTTTTATGAACAATGCAATGAGTTCTGAAAAGAAGTATCTGTTAGTCGCGAGCTACCAGAACTTCGCCAAGAGATTTCCCCTTAAGGTCATCTTAATCTCCTCTCCTGAGAACTTGTGGGGGGAGGAGGATTCGAACCTCCGAAGGCTTCGCCAACAGATTTACAGTCTGCCCCATTTGACCGCTCTGGAATCCCCCCAGCTATTATTTATCAGTATACTTTTTATGAAC
>JBNJGK010000033.1:18343-24495 GCA_051747665.1 Bacteroidota bacterium
CCCCATTTGACCGCTCTGGAATCCCCCCAGCTATTATTTATCAGTATACTTTTTATGAACGCAATTTTTTTTCGAAACTCCGAAGGCTTCGCCAATCCCGAGGATTCGGGACCCCATTTGACCGCTCTGGAATCCCCCCAAAATGACTATTTTACGTCTTCCATTTTTTTCCAAAAATGGAGCCGATAGACGGATTCGAACCGCCGACCGGCTGATTACAAATCAGCTGCTCTGGCCAACTGAGCTATATCGGCATGTTTTTATGAACGTTACTGCATAAAAAAGCAGCCCTTTTTTAAAGGACTGCAAAAATATAAAGATGTTTTTAATAAACAAAAAACCTTTAGAAAAACTTATTGTTTTTTCTGGATTTTCTCTTTATGCTTTTTCAGTTGCCGCCTGAGCGCTTCAACTGCAGTATCTGTTGATTCTTCAAAAGTATCACTCTGTTTTTTGGCAAAGAGGTCATTGCCGGGTATTTTCAATCTGATTTCGGCGATTTTGTTTTCGGGTTTTTCGCTGGCTTCAACTTTAAGAGTAACTTCGCTACCTATTACACCATCGTAGAACTGGGTTAGCTTGTTTACCTTTTGTTCGATGAAATCCTCTAACTTCTTGTCAGCTTTAAACTTCACTGCATTAATCTGAACGTTCATATAAAACCTCCTTTTAATTAAGCTCTTGGATGAGCTTGTTTATAAATTGATTTAATTTTATCGATAGTGTTATGCGTATACACCTGTGTAGCATTAAGACTACTGTGCCCCAGCAATTCTTTAACCACGTTTATGTCTGCACCATTGTTAAGCATATGTGTGGCAAAAGAATGCCTCAAAACATGCGGGCTTTTCTTTGATGCCGTAGAAACAAGATGCAAATAACGATTCACTATCCGATAAATGAGTTTAGCATAGATCGCCTTACCTTTTTTAGTAACGAACAGGCGATTGGAAATGTTCTCTTGTTGTAATGAATTCCTGTAATTTAAATAAACTTTCATTAACTGCGCCAGTTTATTATCTATAGGAATGATTCTTTGCTTATTGCCTTTGCCGGTGACTTTAATTGTAAGATTATAAAAGTCAACATGGTCTACAAGTAGATTAACGATTTCTGCCCGGCGAATACCCGTTTGATACAGCAATTCTAAAACCAATCTGTCACGGGTTGCTTCAAAAGTATCAGGATAATTTGCTTCATCGAGCAATTGGCTAAGCTGTTTTTCGGATAAAACATTTGGAAGTTTCCGGTCTTGTTTGGGCAAAGTAACCTTGTTTGCAGGATTGGTTTCTAAGTAATCCTGACTAATCAAGTAATTATAAAATACCTTAAGTGAAGAAATTTTCCGGTGCAAGGAAGTTTTGCCGTATCCGTTTTCAAGCAAATATACCGCCCAGGACCGAATCATATCTGACGTCGCATTTTCCGGGTTGGTTTCAAATTCTTGCAAAAGGAAGTCAGCAAATTGATTTACATCCTTTTTATATGCTACAAGCGTATGTTCTGAGTAATTACGCTGTGATTTTATATCGTTGAAAAAAGTTTCTTTCATTAAAAAAGAGAAATTTTGTTTCCCACTATAAAAGTAGCTCAAATTTGAGCTGAAACAAAATTTCTCTTCAGAAAAAAATCAAAAAAATCTTAAAAGATTACTTTTCCTGTTCGTTTCTAAGCTTTTGAATATAGATGGCCTTCATCTTTTTCTCACGACGTTCCATCGCAGGCTTAGTGTAAGACTGACGTTCACGTACTTCTTTCACAGTACCGGTTTTTTCAAACTTACGTTTTAGCTTTTTTAAGGCTCTATCTATGCTTTCGCCTTCTTTTACAGGTACAATAATCATTTTAAATACACTACCTTTCTGTTAGTTATCTAATAAATTTACTTCGCGGGTGCAAAAGTATCAATAAAAAGATAATTATTCAAAGATTTTTTCATGTAACTTTACATTTGAAAATGAAACCTTTCATTTTTTCAGTCGTAAGAGCAGATAAAGAAATTGAAAAATGAATTGATAATTCCTACTGTTATGAAATACATAAATCACACTATTCTGATTTTTGCCGTGCTTGTTTTTACCCTGCCAGGTTATTCACAGGAGAAAGACTGGTCGGTACAATTATCAGCGGGCCCCACCATTCATTATGGAGATATCATGGACCATGATCTTTTCTTTCCGGCCGTTGACAATGATAAGGCCTGGAATTTCAGCGGCGCATTTTCGCTGGAAAGAAGATTAAATCCATACCTATCATTGAGAGGTCAGCTTTTGTATGGCGAATTAGGAGGCACGCGCTCCTCGGTCACAAATCCACGCTATTTTGATGCCGATCTGTTTGATGTCTCATTGCAAGGCCGTCTTGATTTTATCAATTTATTTGCCGATTATAATCCTTATCGTACTTTTAATATTTATGGTTTATTAGGCGTTGGGATGTCTAACTGGGAATCTCATTTATATGATGTTAATGACAGTGAAATTGGCAGTAGTGGTGGTGTTGACGTAGGTATGCTGGAGATGACTTCCGAAGGTTTTATTCCTGCCGGGGGTGGCATTTCTTTCAGAGTGAATGACAATTTCGATTTGAACCTCGAAAGCACAATGCGAATTGTAAATTCAGATGATTTAGACGCAGCTCCCCCTAACGGCAGTAAGTATGATATGTATTCTTTCACTTCCTTAGGGCTCACCTACAAATTTGGTGGTAAGCAAACAGAAAGCCGTAAACGCTCGGAGGAAGAAGTTTCGCATCGCCTTGATGATCAAGAGAGTGATACCGCTAAAGAAGAAAAAGAAGCAATAGAAGAAGAACCTGCTTTTGAGGCAGAAATAGCCAGTGAAATGCCTGAAGAAGTTAATGCCGGGCAGAGTTTTGCGGTAAATATTAATATCAATAAAGGGGATCTGACCGGACCCGCTACGCTCAGGCAGGTTTTCCCGGCTGATTTTGAGGTGCAACCTCTGGCTATGGCAAACGGAGATTTTAACTTTGCCAACCAAGTACTTACAGTAAATTGGGAGGAACTACCCGCTAATAAAGAGCTTAAGCTTTCTTATCGTGTGAAAACGGATGATATTGATGGTGGAACCTATCCAATTTCAGGAATATTTACATATACCCAGAAAGCACAATCAGAATTGGTTTCGTTTAAAAATTCCGTAAAAGTGAATGCTCCTGAAAAAAGTAAAACAGCCAAAGATACCGCATATGATCAACAAGATGAACGTATTGATGAAGGCACTGTATTCCGCGTTCAGATAAGGGCTAAATATCAACGGAAAATGTCAGTAGAAGCCATGAAAAACCAGTATAACCTTGATGAGAAGATTTATGAAGACCGACACGGTGGATATTATATCTATACAGTAGGAAATTTCTCTACTTATGAGGAAGCTAAGCAGAAAAGACAAACCTTAAACCGCCGTCATGGTATTAGTGATGCATTTGTTGTTGCTTTTGTAGATGGCAAGCGCGTAAACAAACTTAGTGACCTCGACCGGTTTTAGTCTTTGAATGGGATTTTGATAAAGGCTGTGCTGTTTAAAACAACACAGCCTTTATTTTTTATTGTTTACTCGTCTTTTAAATGTTCATTTAAAAAGTCGGTCATCATCGTATACAGGTGGTAGCGGGTGTTTCCTCCGGAGATACCGTGATTTCGATTCGTATAAATATGCATATCAAATTGCTTATCAGCCTGAACCAGGCGCTCAGCAAATTCCATCGTGTTTTGCACATGCACATTGTCATCTGCCGAACCATGTACCAAGAGCAAATTTCCTTCCAGTTGATCTGCAAAATTCAATGGGGAGTTTTGCTCATATCCATCCTTATTCTCCTCTGGTGTTCTCATAAATCTTTCAGTATAAATATTATCGTAATAGCGCCAATTGGTTACGGGGGCAACAGCAATTCCGGCTTTAAAAATACCCTCACCTTTTGTTAATGCGAGAGAAGTCATAAAACCTCCATAGCTCCATCCCCAAATAGCCATGTTTTCTTCATCGACATAAGGCTTATCGGCCAAATATTTTGCAGTTTCCACCTGATCAATGGTCTCATATTTTCCGAGCTGCAAATATGTCATTTTTCTAAACTCTTCTCCGCGGGCTCCGGTTCCTCTTCCATCTACGCATGCGACAATATACCCTTCCTGAGCCAGGTAATTATGCCAGCCAAAACTCCACGAATCCATAACGCTCTGTGAATTCGGGCCGCTGTACTGTGTCATAAGTACAGGATATGATTTTGACTCATCAAAGTCTGGAGGTTTTATCATATAGCCATTCAGGGAGACACCTTCAGACGTTTCAAATGAGAAAAATTCCTTGAATGATGGATTATAATCCTGTAGCTTTCCCATAAGCTTTTCATTATCCTGGATAGTTCTGAGTTGATCTCCCTCATCAGAATAAAGCGAGGTTTTTGGTGGTGTTGTTGCGGAGCTGTATGTGTTAATAAAATATTGAAATGTTGTGCTGAAAGAAGCATTGTTTACTCCCGTTTTATCTGTAAGTTTTTTAAGCTTTTTCCCTTTCCGGTTTACCGAATATATTTCCCGCCGCAGCGGTGATTCTTTAGCCGCCTGAAAGAAAAAGCGCTTGTTATCAGGGTCATATCCATAATAATCGGTTAAATCATATTCCCCCTTGGTTAGCTTTTGCTTAATCTGGCCTTTCATATCCACTAAGTAAAGTTGATTCCAGCCTTCCATTTCGCTAACAAGCGTGAAATGCGCTTCATCCTCAAGAAACTCAATATAATCAAAATTAGTCTCATCAATAAAATACTGATTTTCTTCCTGATACATTACATGAGAATTACCGCTGCCTGCATCAGCTAACAATATCTCAAAAAAGTTTTGCAAGCGGTTTAACCTGAAAACAGAAAGCGTTTCGGGGTCTTGCGTCCACCTGATGCGGGGTATGTATTGGTCTGTTTCCTCTCCCACATCCACTTTTTTAGTTTCTTCATTATCCAGATGATAAACATGAACCGAAACAACCGAATTATCCTCGCCTACTTTAGGATATTTCCAGGTGCGCAATTCCGGATATGGATCATTTTCAGAATATTGAGGACGCATTCCTTCATAAATTTTCATGTGATATTCTTTCACTGCACTTTCGTCAAACTTGATATAGGCAATCTTCCGGCTGTCAGGCGACCATTCAAAAGCTTTGTTAAACTCAAACTCTTCTTCATAAACCCAGTCCGGAGCGCCATTAATGATTTTGTTTTTCTCCCCGTCGAAGGTAATTTGTTGTTCTGTATCGCCATTCAATGATTTGATAAAAATATTATTGTCTCTTACAAAAGCAACTTTCCTTCCATCCGGGGAAAACGTTGCCAGTTGCTGTCTTCCGTTTTCTGAAAGTACAGTAGCTCCTCCTTCTTTCAAGTCTACCACAAAGTAGTCTGCCGTAAATGAACGCCGGTAGATATCTTTCCTGTTGGTATAAAGCAATATCATAGATTCATCATGATTAAACTCATATCCCTGAATCTTTTGAAGCTCACCTTGCTGCAAATCATCTATTTTTACCAGCGTATCTACAACCTCTCCTGTTTCATAGCTGTATTTCACAATTGATTTTCCTTTGCTTAGTGTAGTATAGTGCTCTCCGTCATCCATAGACCGTAAACCACTGACCCGCTGCGACTGAAAAGTGTAATTCCGCCAAAGGTCATCTAAAGTAATTTTTTGTGCAGTGTCATTATCTTCCTGGGCCTCTAAATTCCCGCTTAAACAAGTCAAAGCAATAAAAAACAAAAATAGTCTGTTCATTTTTCTCATATTTAATACGTTTAATTTTGGGTTAAAATTAACAAAACAATGTCAATTCCATTTTACAAAAGGGAAAAAGTACTACGGCAAAGGAAAATAATTTTCTTTTGATAAATTATTTCTATTTTTGTCCTCGCTTATAATGGTAATGGGTTGTTAGCTCAGTTGGTTTAGTCCGCCTCAGGCGGATGACAGGCATGAGTAAAATAAATTACCAATCTGCTTTAGGGGTTGTTAGCTCAGTTGGTTTAGAGTGCATGCTTGACAGGCATGAGGTCACTGGTTCGATTCCAGTACAACCCACATTTTACGAATATCCCAATGGTTTTGATTTCCTGATACTTAAAACAGATATTCGCAG
>JBNJGK010000034.1:0-24375 GCA_051747665.1 Bacteroidota bacterium
TTCAAGAGACAAGCCCAGACCGCCGTGGCGCGGCAACTGTTCGAGCATGTGGTCGAAGAATCCCAGTCCGGTAGTGATTTGGGCTTCTCCGGAGCCATATAGCAGCAGCTTGCCGCGGATGTCCGTTTCTTTGGTTTTCCGGTTGATGACGGCACTTTTATCCACATTTCGTAAAAAGCTGAAAATGTCGTCCCAGCCGGCATCCGTCAGGCTGGCCACATCTTTCAGACTATCCTCAACCTTTTGGTTACTCATCATGATGCCCCGGATTCCCATGTTTTTTGCCAGCTCGATATCCGAGAGCCGGTCGCCAATCACAAAGGACTTGTTACGGTCCCAGTCATTTCGGTCCAGGAAATGCTTGACCATCCCTGTAGCCGGCTTCCGCGAGGGCGATGGACTGGCCGCTGTGGATTCATCAATCAGGATTTCCTCGAAAACAATATTCTCATTCCGCAGAGTTTTCAGCATTTTATCCTGTACCCGATCAAATGCTTTTCGCGGATAAGCATCTGTTCCAAGCCCGTCCTGGTTCGACACCATCACCAGCCGGTAATCCAGCAAATGCTGAATAAAATAAAGGTTGCGAAAAACACCCGGAAGAAATTCCAGCTTCTCCAGCGAATCGATTTGTTCATCGGCCGGTTCGCGAATCAGTGTACCATCGCGATCGATGAAAAGTATTTTATCCATTGTCAAAGTTTTTAAGTTCATAAATCAGTTTCTGGTTTTGCTCAGGTGTGCCCACGGTAATTCTTACCAGCTCCTTTCCTGCGACAACTCCCGTGCGGTCTCTTATTACGATGTCCTTCTTTTTCAGGAAGTCGATCAAAGAGCTTGCGCTGTTAACTTCCAGGAGCAAAAAGTTCGCATCGGAAGGAAATATCTTTTTTACGAATGAGAACCCGGATAAACGGCTTCTGAGAGTTTCTCTTTCCCGAATCAAAGTGTTGATTTGTTGCTCAACCTGCTCAGGTTTTTTCAGTGCTTCCAGTGCAGCTTGTTGTGTAAGGCGGTTCACATTGTAAGGATATTTGATTTTCGAAAGCGTTTGGATGATCGCTTCCTGCGCAATGCCCATGCCGAGCCTGATGCCGGCCATTCCGTAGGCCTTTGAGAAAGTGCGCGAAACCAGCAGGTTCTGATAATTTTCCACGAGGTCGATGACCGATCCTTCAGGGGCAAAGTCCACATAAGCCTCGTCAACAAAAACAAGACCGTTAAAACTCTCGAGCAACGAAATGATTTTCTCACGCTCAACAAGGTTTCCCGTCGGATTATTCGGCGAGCAGACAAAAAGGATTTTATCCCTTTCGGTCACCTCACGCAATACCATATCGGGATTAGGCTGGAAATCCGCATCCAGCGGAATCTCCTTCACCTCCGCATCCTGAATGGCAGCCTGCACCTCATACATCGAGTAAGTCGGACCGAGCGTCAGGATGCGATCTTTTCCCGGTTCGGCATAAGCGCGAATTACCAGATCGATAACTTCATCGCTTCCGTTTCCCAAAAAAATACGTGATTCATCAGTCTCCAGCTTCCCGGCAAGGGTGTCTTTGAGTTCCTGCTGATGCGGATCGGGATAACGGTTCATTCCGCTGTCGAAGGGATTTTCATTGGCATCCAGAAAAATCAGATCCTCTTCTTTTACCAGGTCTCGCGCCGAGGTGTAAGGCTTCAGCCGTTTGATGTTTTCTCTGGGTTCAATCATGATGGTTTCAGGTTTTTCGTTCTTACAGCTACAGCCATTCTGTGTGCTTCGAGCTGCTCAGCAGCGGCCATGGTTTCCACGGCTTCACCAATCCGGCGCAGGCCGTCTTCAGTGGCTTTCTGAAATGTGATTTTCTTCATAAACGCATCCAGGTTCACTCCGCTGAACGCTTTGGCGCTGCCGTTGGTGGGCAGCACGTGGTTGGTGCCCGAGGCATAATCGCCCAGACTTTCTGGTGTGAAAGCACCAAGGAAAACAGAGCCGGCGTTTTCAACCTTTTCAGCCAAAGCTTCCGGATCTTTGGTAGAGATAATCAGGTGCTCGGGAGCGTAGAAATTGATGATGCCGGGGATGTCTTCCTTTTTCAGGATGAGCAGGCTGCTTTTTTCCAGGGCCTGGCTGGTAGCTTTCTTTCTTGGCAATTGGTCGAGCTGCTTTAGGAGGAAGTTGCGTGTTTTTTCCGCCGTTTCCTCATCCGAAGAAACCAGCACCACCTGGCTGTCGGCGCCATGCTCGGCCTGCGAAAGCAAATCCGCGGCAGCGTATTCGGGGTTGGATGTTTCATCCACCACCACCATCACCTCCGATGGCCCGGCGGGCATGTCGATGGCGGTGCCATCCAGAAAAACCATCTGCTTGGCAACGGTCACATACTGGTTGCCCGGACCAAAAATCTTATCCGCTTTCGGAATGCTCCCCGTTCCGTAGCTCATGGCGGCGATAGCCTGCGCTCCGCCGGCCTTGAAAACCTGCGTTACTCCCGAATATTTTGCGGCAAACAAAATCGCCGGATCGATGCTGCCATCCTTGCGGGGCGGAGTGCACATGACGATGTTGCGGCATCCGGCGATGCGCGCCGGAATGGCCATCATCAAAACAGAAGAAAACAACGGCGCCGTGCCTCCCGGAATATAAAGCCCGACGGAATTGATTGGAAAAGCTTTCTGGCGGCACTCAATTCCGGGTGTGGTTTCGGTGATAATTTCCCGTGGCCACTGCGCTTTGTGGAACTTTTCAATGTTTTGTGAAGCTGTTTTGATGGCTTCCTTCAGATTATCAGACACCTGCTCTGCAGCTTGTTGAATTTCTTCTTTGGTCACATTAAAGCTATTCGCTTGATAACCATCCAGGATTTTCGTGTATCGCGATAGTGCTTTGTCACCGTTTCTTTTTACATCATCCAGGATTATCTTTATCTGTTCTCGCAGGCTCGGCTGGTCAAACTGTGGCCGTGCCAGAAGCTCCGGCCAATCTTTCCTTTCGGGATATTTTATTATTTGCATTATTGTCTTTCTGATTTTATTAACTATTTGTTTTTCATTGTAAATCTATAATATGAGTTGGTTTTGTGTTCTATTATCCAAAAATGGAACACAGGTGACACAGATACAACTGATTTTCACTGATGCTCTATTAAACTATGCGGTTTCATGTAATTAATTATTTTCTAACAACTTAAAAACTTATCAACTTAGTAACTTAAACACCTAAAAACCTAAGCACTTAAACACTCATCGTCATACAATCATCTTCTCTATCGGAATCACCAGGATGCCCTGCGCTCCTTTTTGTTTCAGTGCGTCAATGACCTCCCAGAAGACGTCTTCGTTGATTACCGAGTGTACCGAGCTCCAGCCTTCATCGGCGAGGCTCATCACCGTCGGACTCTTCATTCCGGGAATCAGCTTGATAATTTCATCCAGTCGGTCGTTGGGGGCATTCAGCACGACGTATTTGTTCTTTCCCGATTTTTGTGTAGCCCGAATCCTGAAGAGCAGCTTTTCCAGGATTTCCTGTTTGGCCTGGCTCAGGTCCGCTTTCCCGATAATAACCGCTTCCGAGTTTGCTACAGTTTCCACTTCTTTGAGGCCGTTGCTGATAAGCGTGCTGCCGCTACTGACGATATCAAAAATGCCGTCTGCCAATCCGATTGCCGGCGAAATCTCCACCGACCCACTGATTTGGTGAATTTCCGTTTGAATGCCTTTTTCGGAAAAGAAGTCTTTAAGAATTTTGGGGTAGGAAGTGGCGATGCGCTTGCCCTGAAACCAGTTCAGTCCTGAATAATTATATTCTTTAGGAATGGCGAGTGAGAGCTTGCATCGCGCAAAGCCAAGCTTTTCCACAATCTCAACGGGATAGCCTTTTTCCATCACCTCGTTTTCCCCTACGATGCCGATATCGGCCACACCATCGTTAACATATTGCGGAATGTCATCATCCCTCAAAAACAGCCATTCTACCGGGAAGTCGGGCGAGGTGGCCACCAGCTTTCGCTTTCCGTTGTTCTGACTGATTCCGCACTCCTCAAAGAGTTTCATCGACTTTTCACTTAGCCGTCCCGATTTCTGAATTGCAATTTTTAGTTTTTCCATATACGTTGTTTAAATGAAAAAGGCCCGCGGAAATCCGCAGGCCTTTAGTGATACATTTGTTTTTCACTACATACTACAGCGTTTCCCTTTTCGGAGGTTTCTCCAAATGGTGATGATGATGTACGGTATGTAGTCTGTTGTTTATCATGATTTTATTTCCCTGAATTAAAAAAGGCCTGCAAAACTGCAAGCCTTTAAAATATTTTTAGTGCACAGTTTTACGCTATTATCCCATTCCATTGGTATGATGGTGATGATGTAATGCGATATGTGCGTTTTGTTTTCTCATTGCTGCTGCAAAAATGGTGAAAATTTATGAATTACAAACCCCTCAACGGGATTTTATTTAGAATGTTCAGTGGAAGATGTGTTTAGTTACTAAGTTTCTACGTTTATAGTTTTTGATTTGCATGCAGAGCGGAGCGAAGCATCGAAGACAGGAATGCGGGGATTATATAAATACTACTTTTAAAAATTCGCGCTAATTCTGTGGATTAACCAGCAAAATTCACGTGAATTTTGTGGGTTTAGTGCCGTCAAATGGTTATTACCGATGAAATAAAATTACTCCAACCCGGTTGATATGCTCTTTTAAAGCTTCCTCTTCAATACGTTCATAAATCACAAGGTCAATTTTATAGGGCAGATCAAGCTCATCAAGGTCCACTGATAAATTGATTATATCGTTAGTATTCAGGTGATCTCCTTTAAGCGCAATATCAATGTCGGAGCCATTTGAATAGGTGTTTTTAACTCGTGATCCGAAAAGAATGATTTGCTGCACTTTTTTGTTTCTTTTCAGGATAGAAACGATATCCCGGATATCTGATTTCTCCAGGCCATACTGCGTTTGAATATTTGCCATACTTCTATCCTAATTTGCTTTTTTCTTCATCAAAATGTTTTTTCAGCTTTTCAAATAATGAAATGTATTCCTTCCTGATGTTTTCAATAATATTCTCCGCTGTGGCTTCATCATAGGTATGACTGGTTAAGTTTCTGCTTTTGTGCATTCGCATCCAGGACTTTCCATCTGAGATATACCCAACCTGAAATCCTTGCTGAATCGTGGGCCTTGGACCTATAATATCCTCATAACCTTTTTCTTTTAACAGGTCGTTCAGTGTTTTCCATGCCAGTTCATAAGTGTATTCGAATGCTTTAATCAAGCCTTGCTTTTCCATTTCATTAAGCTTTTCAGCTTTTAAAAAACGCTGAAGTTGATGAAAAGCTTTTTCGAAATTACTGTAACGCTGCAGCCATCTGATATCTCTTTTTCCTTCACTCATCGTCAAAAAAGTTTGTATAAAGTTATAAAAAATAAAGTTCAGGTGGTGCTTCATAATAGAGAATACTGTTCAATATAACGAACAGATTAATCTTAAAATACTTTTTTGTTCATTATACTGAACACAAAAAAACGCCGAAATTCTCATCCCGGCGTTTTTAATAATTTTCTGTTTCTGCTACAATGCCGATTTAAACTGCTTCAGAAACCGGACATCATTTTCAAAGTAAAGCCTCAGGTCGTTTACCCTGTAGCGTAGCATGGCGATGCGTTCGATACCCATTCCAAAGGCAAAGCCGCTGTATTTTTCCGGGTCAATTCCGGAAGCGCTCAGCACATTCGGGTCTACCATACCGCAGCCCATAATTTCGAGCCACCCGGTGTATTTGCAGACGTTACACCCCTTGCCGCCGCAAATGTTACAGGTGACATCCATCTCGGCCGAAGGTTCGGTAAAAGGGAAATAGGAAGGCCTGAATCGAATAGCCGTATCCTCGCCAAAGTATTCCTTAGCAAAATAGAAAAGCGTTTGCTTTAGGTCGACAAAAGAAACATTTTCATCAATATAAAGTCCTTCAATTTGATGAAAGATACAATGCGCTCTGGCGGAAATGGCCTCATTACGGAAAACACGTCCGGGAGCAATAATCCGGATAGGCGGTTTATTATTTTCCATCACCCGCACCTGGACCGAGGAGGTGTGCGTGCGCAGGGCAATATCCGGGTCTTTTCCCACAAAAAAAGTATCCTGCATATCCCGTGCAGGGTGCTCCTCCGGGAAATTCAAGGCCGAGAAGTTGTGCCAGTCATCCTCTATTTCCGGACCTTCTTCTACCGTAAAGCCAATCCGCGAGAAGATTTCTGTAATCTCATTACGAACGATCGAAATGGGATGCCGCGATCCGAGCTCAAGCTGATTAACAGGCCGTGTAAGGTCCTGGTTCTCCTTGTCGGATCTATTTTCCGCTTCCAGCATGTTTTTCAAAATATCAAAACGCTCCTGGGCGGCGTTTTTGAGGTCATTCATCAGCCGGCCTACTTCTTTTCGCTCTTCTTTCGGGATGTTTTTAAATTCTGCAAACAACTGGTTTATTTGTCCCTTTTTACTTAAGTATTTCAGCCTGAAGTCTTCAAGCTCTTCGGCTGTTGAGGCTTCAAATGATTCAATTTGTTGTTGCAGCTCCCTGATTTTATCTTTCATCTGGTTAAAAGTTCTTTAGATTAATTATCCGGAGATTCGTCAGGTTTACCGTTTAGTTAATCATCTCCATTTCCATGATAATGTCTTCCATGGGGCGGTCTCCCGGGCCGGTTTTCACAGCAGAAATCGAATCCAGAACGTCCATGCCTTCATAAATCTCACCAAAAACGGTATAAGCGCCATCAAGATGAGGAGCTCCTCCAACGTTTTTATAAATCTCACGTTGCTCCTCAGAAAAAGCAAACGAATCCTGTTTTTCCATTTCTTTTTGGATTAAGGGTTCAATTTCTTCATTGATCATTTTTTCAAATGCTTCCCTGTCCTGTGCCTGCCGCACACTGTCAAATTTCTGACGAAGCGCCTGATGCTCTTCTTTTTGCATCAACTCCATGAAAATCTCGTTTTTCTTTTGCATGTTCATTTGCTCTTCCAACTCATCCAACTCCTGGTCGTTAAATGTCCTGCCATCCACAATATAAAACTGAGAGCCTGAAGATTTTCTTTCGGGATTCACCTGGTCGCCTTCTCTTGCTGCTGCCAATACGCCACTTTTATGATGCAGGTTTTCTTTAATCTCAGCATCTAGTTTGTAGTCAGGACCGCCACTGCCAAGCTGAGCTGCACTGTCTGCATTTTTTGATTCCGGGTCGCCACCTTGCACCATAAACTCATCTATCACCCGGTGAAAAAGCAGGCTATCATAAAACCCCTCTTTGACAAGTTTTATAAAATTGTCGCGATGTTCTGGGGTTTCATTGTAAAGCTTCACTTTCATCTCCCCGAATTTTGTTTTGATAAGGACTTTACGTTGTTCGTTTTCCTGATTTGAGCATGCCATGAAGGCAACAGCCACAACGATAAGCAGAACTAATTTTTTCATAATGAGATTTTTTCGTATTTTATTAATTGATTTTCTATCAGCAATTTGCAAAAATAGAATGAAAAAACGGAATATAAAAGCGACGCATCGATTTAGGAAAACCATTTATTCTGTTGGTTTCTCAAGTTTTTCCTGATAGCAATTGCGGCAAAGCGGTACATAGCTTTCTGTTTCGCCAAGCATTACCTGTTTGTTGCTTTTTACTTTCCGGAAAGAAAATTGCGCCAATGCACCGCACTGTATGCAAATGGCATGTACTTTTGTGATAAAGTTAGCCACCGCCAGCAAGCCGGGCATAGGCCCAAATGGCTTTCCCTGGAAATCCATATCGAGTCCTGCCACTATCACTCTCACCCCATTATTGGCCAGCTCATTGCAAACATCAGGCAGCGCTTCATCAAAAAACTGGGCTTCATCAATACCCACAACTTCATTGCCGGAAGCATAGAGCAATATTTGCGAAGCGCTTTCCACAGGTACAGAAGATACGGCATTTTGGTTATGCGATACAACATCATGTTCATCATAGCGTTTATCGAGCTGAGGTTTGAAGATTTCAACATTCTGATTTGCTATCTGAGCCCGCTTAACGCGCCGGATCAACTCTTCGGTTTTACCCGAAAACATTGAGCCACAGATAACTTCTATCGTGCCATCGGGCCGGTTATAATGTTGATTTTTTTCTATAAACATGAAAAACCATTAAAGTGAGATTTTCTACCTTAGCAAACGAATTACAAAAGTAGTAAAAAGCAGCTTTTTTAAAGCGATATCATATGAAAAAGCAAGAAACCGAAAAGATACACAACCTTTTAAGGCTAATTAACGACTATACGTCTAAACTTACTGATCCGCAAGGTGTTCCCGAAAAAATCATCAAAGATATTCTTATGGGGCATATTCGTGATTTCTATGAACGTATAGAAGCGCTGGATTTAAAGATCGATCTGGAAGAGCATGAGCTGCAGCAACATGAACCTGAAGAGCAAGAGATAGCTCCCGTTGCGCAAGAAAAACCACCGCAGCCAGAACCAGAGCCATCTGAGGCCGAATCAACCCCGGACACAGTGGAAGAGCTCAAAGAAAACCTCCGCAAGCTAAAGCAACAGTTTGATGAAGTAACAAAAACGCAGGAAGAGAGAACATCTGCTGAGCCTGCCAGCGAACCAATTCCAGAAAAGACTTCTCCAAACCCTTCACCGCAAAAGCCTTCGCAGCCCAAACCGCAGCAGAAACCAAAGCCAGAGGAACCCAGACCGAAAAACAATGAAAAACCGCAAAAGCCCTTAAGAAAAACTGTAGCTGAAAAAACGCCGCCACCTAAAGGGGTAGGAGAAAAGTTTAATGACGAGCAAAACTCGCTTAACGATTTCTTATCCGGAAAAAATCAAGATCACTCTATTGGAGAGCGGATGAAGCATAACCACATCACTAATCTGAAAACAGCTATTGACATCAACCATAAGTTTTTGTTTATCAGGGAGCTGTTTGACGGAGACAGCGATGAGTATAACCAGGTGATAGAAAAGCTGAACAACTCATCGGACATGCAGGAAGCACGTCAAATCCTGTCTGAATATCATGAAAAATACCAGTGGCAGGAAAAACAAGATACACTCCAGCATTTTATGGAAATCATCAACCGCCGCTACTAATATGAAAACTTTTTTTCCGCTCAGTTTTCTTTTGCTGTTTTGTGTTCATTCTCAGGCCCAAAATGAAGCTTATGCACGCCGGTTAATTGACACCCTGACTTCCGAAGCGCTTGGCGGCCGGGGCTATTACCAGGATGGAGCCAACAAAGCGGCTGAACTGCTGAAAAATGAATTTGTTGATGCCGAATTGTTTCCGGTTGGTAAAAATTATTTTCAGGATTTTAACATAGCCATCAACTGCATCACCGGTAAACCTTCTGTAAGAATTAACGAAAAAAAGCTGCGCCCCGGCCGGGATTTCCTGATTGGCAGAAACAGTCCCTCCATAGAAGACAGTTTTGAAATAAAAATGCTAAACCAAAATCCCGCCGAACTCGATAGCTTGGTTGCGCTGAGTAGAGCAAAAGACTTTTCAACGGATTTCATTCTCACAGCCAACAAGGACCGCATTTTAAACAAGCGTAATGTTTTTGACGCTGCCGGCCTTATTATGATTGCAGATGATTTATGGTGGCATGTCTCTGATGGCTATGAAGTGATGGATATTCCAGTAATAACAGTGCACAAGGATGCTATCCCGGATTCGCCGGAAACCATCGAAGTAAATATTGAAAACAAATTTTATGAGTCTTATGCCACACAAAACGTGGCTGCGATGATAGAAGGCACGCAATTTCCGGATCAGTATATTTTGATTACCGCTCATTACGACCATTTGGGCCGGATGGGCGATGAGGTGTTTTTCCCGGGTGCACATGACAACGCCAGCGGTACGGCAATGATGACAGACCTGGCAAGGCACTTTTCTGAAAACCCTCCTCCGGTGTCGTTAGTTTTTATCGCTTTTGGAGCTGAAGAAACCGGACTGAACGGGTCAACCTTTTATGCAGATAATCCGCTCGTGCCCATAGAAAAAACATTGTTCTCCGTAAATCTTGATATCATTGGCAGCGGCAGTACGGGCATTACCGTTGTTAATGGCGCTGTTTTGCCTGAGCATTTCAGTTTACTCAGGAAAATCAACCAAAAAAACAAGTATGTACCTGCCGTAAAAGCGCGGGGAGAAGCCGCCAACAGCGATCATTATCCACTTTACCAAAAAGGAGTACCGGCATTTTTTATTTATACTACCGGAGAAGAGTATCAGGAATATCATACAACTACCGACAAAGCCGAAGGCCTGCCTCTTACTGCCTATGAAGGGTTGTTCAGACTCGTTCGTGATTTTGTGTTGCAAATTCCTTCAAAAAAATAATTTATGTCACGACTCTACCTTGTACCCACTCCTATCGGAAACTTAGAAGATATAACCATACGTGCAATCCGCATCTTAAAAGAAGTGGATTTGATTTTGGCTGAAGACACCCGCGACAGCAAAAAACTGCTGCAGCATTATGAAATTGAAAAGCCCATGCAGCCTTATCATCAGTTTAATGAACATAAAGTTCTCTCTTCATTGATAGAAAAGCTTAAGGCAGGTATCTCAATCGCGCTTATTACCGATGCCGGCACACCGGGAATATCGGATCCCGGTTTTCTGATAGTAAGGGAATGCATTGCTAATGAGATTGAAGTAGAAACGCTACCGGGAGCAGCGGCATTTGTTCCGGCTTTGGTAAATTCCGGCCTGCCTTGCGATAAGTTTTTGTTCGAAGGTTTTTTGCCGCATAAAAAAGGCCGGAAAACCAAACTTGAACAGCTTGCTGAACAACCCTACACAATGGTGTTTTACGAATCCCCATACAGGCTGCTGAAAACGCTCGAACAAATGAAATTGCATTTTGGAAACCGCAAAGCAGCCGTTAGCCGTGAGCTAAGCAAAATTCACGAGGAAAACGCCAGGGGGACAATAGAAACATTAATTCAGCATTTTAATGCCAGTGGTGTAAAAGGAGAGATTGTAATTATTGTGGAAGGCAACAACCAAAAATAATTTCAACAAAACAAGGACTTTTTGACAAATAATTTGAAAAGATATCCCTACGTTATTTTCCCTACTTATTTTGCCGCATTTGAAAAATCAGTAAAACCCCGAATTTCTAATTTGCAAAACGATAGTAATTTTGGCACGAAATTAGTTTACAATAATTTAACAATAAATAAAGAACAAAAGAGGTATAAATTGCGTTTTTCCTCTGAAAAATATCTAAAGTAGTTTCTCATAATAGTTAGTTAGTAGTTTTAGTTAGTTCATTTAAAGCCGTTCCCCTCGAACGGCTTTTTTTATTCAAACACCTGGCGGTTGTAAAGCTTAGCGTAAGCGCCGTCTTTTTCCAGCAACTTCTGATGCGTACCTTTCTCAACAATTTCACCCTCATCCATCACCACAATCTGGTCAGCTCTTTTAATGGTTGATAAACGATGGGCAATAACAATAGAGGTCCTGTTATGCATCAGTTTTTCAATAGCATCCTGCACAAGATGTTCTGATTCCGTATCCAGCGAAGAGGTAGCTTCATCCAATATCAAAACCGGAGGATTTTTCAAAATAGCACGGGCTATGCTGATGCGCTGACGCTGTCCCCCGGAGAGTTTAGAGCCCCGGTCGCCGATGTTGGTCTGGTACTGGTTATCCGTTTCCATGATAAAACGATGCGCATTGGCGATTTGAGCCGCTTCCACAACAGCCTCATCCGATACCTTATCGGTGCCAAAAGCAATGTTGTTATAAATGGTATCATTAAAAAGTATCGACTCTTGCGAAACAATTCCCATCAAATCACGCAATTCCTGAATTTTACAATTCCGGATATCGTTTCCGTCTATCAATACGCTTCCTTTCGTTACATCGTAAAACCTCGGAAGCAAGTTAGCAAGCGTGCTTTTCCCGGCGCCTGACTGCCCCACCAAAGCAACAGTGCTTCCTTTCGGGATGGTCAGATGAACATCCTTTAAAACTTCCTTTTCAGAATATTTAAACGAAACATGATTGTATTCTATCTTTTCTTTGAAATCTGAAAGACGAATAGCTTCCGGCTTTTCGCGAATATTGATTTTGGCATTTAAAATGTCTTTGACTCTGTCTATACTTGCCAAACCCCGCTGCAAGCTGTAAAATGCATTGGAGAACTGTTTGGCAGGGGAGATAATCTGAGAGAAAATAATCAGATAAGTGATAAATGCCTGCGGAGACAGATTAATGGTTTCAGACAACACTTTTGATCCGCCATAGTACATGATGATGACAATCACAATGGTAGAAAGCAACTCACTGAGCGGCCCGGCCAGGTCTTTACGGCGCCAGATTTTTTTCATCACCCTTGAGTAACGATTGTTTTCGTCTTTGAATTTCCTGATAAAGCGGTTCTCAGAGTTAAACGCTTTAATAATCATCAACCCAAACAGCGTTTCTTCTATGTATGAAAGCAAAACCCCCAGCATGCGCTGTCCTTTAAGCGATTTTCGCCTTAGCGATTTTCCAATCCGGCCAATCACAAACCCGCTTACCGGAAGCAAAATCAGAACAAAAATGGTCAAGTGAAAATTCATGACCAGCAGCGAAATAAAATATACCAAAATGGCAATCGGGGATTTCAAAAGGCTTTTGATGGCTTGCATTATAGAGCGCTCAATTTCCTGTACATCACCTGTCATCCTCGACATCAAATCACCTTTACGCTCTTCCGAAAAATACGAAAGCTGTAACGCCAGTATTTTCTCATACATGCGGTTTCTTACATCCCTGATTACGCCTGTGCGAACAGGTGCAAGTGCATAATTACCCATATAAGTAAAGAATGATTTGAAAAACACCAAAACAACAACAAACAAACTAACAATACCCAGCGCTGCTTCTTTGCCGTAATCTAAAATAATAGTAGATAAAAAATAGTTGAAATTGTTAAAGATAGCTTCGCGCGAAAATTTAAAGTCCATCGCTTCCGTGACCAGGGGCTGTGTATCAAAAAGAATCCCCAAAAACGGTATCGCCATAGTAAAGGAGAACAGGGAAAACAGTGTGCCTAAAGTGGTGGCGCTTAAGCTCAAAGCCAGCTTTACCCAATAAGGTTTAACAAAAGGCAATACTTTGGATACGTTTTTAAATTTGCTCATGGATATTCAATTCACCTGTTTACTACTGCTGATAATGCATTTATCTGCTACTTGCTTTTGATGCCTGCATATTCCGGGACAAGCTTTGAAATCAATAAGGTTCTTAGCCATTACCTTTTCTATGCAGCGATGCAAAGGTAATTGAATTCATGCAATGCCTTTGCGTTATGACATAAGATATTTCTCCGTACTGGTCTTTGTCCGTGAAAATCCTTTTCCTTTATCTTTGCCTCTGAATTGGTCACTTTGTTTAATCCACACCGTTTGGTTTGAGCTTTTGGTTTAGATGACCAATCAGAATACACAAACACGATTTTACAGCGAATTTTAAGCCCAATGAAAAAGGTTATACACTTTGTTACTTATCTCTTCTTTTTGCTTTTTGCAGGCATTTTTGCCATAATGCCGTTCAGGCTGGTTTATGTTTTTTCAAACGGGCTTTTTTATATCTTGTATTACCTTGCAGGGTATCGTAAAAAAATTGTTTATCAAAACCTAAAGAGCTCTTTTCCTGAAAAATCCGAGCAGGAAATTGTCAGAATCCAAAAAGCCTTTTTCAGGCATCTTGCCGATATACTGGTAGAAAGTGTAAAAGGATTTACTATGAGCCGGAAGGCTGTAATAAAACGGCATTATTTAAACGACAATGGATTAGGCAACCAGTATACACGCCAAAACAGAAGCTTTATTGCAGTGGTAGGCCATTATAACAACTGGGAATGGGGAAGCATGTCGGGCGGACTGCAACTGGAAGCAAATGTAATGGTGCTTTATAAGGCTTTAAGCAACAAATTCATAGATCGTTTTCTTGAAAAGCGCCGGCGCAATTTTGGTTCTGAGCTGGTTTCTATCCGCAGAACAGCCAGGGCTTTTGAAGAGCGTAAAAACCAAAACTACGTCTACGTTCTGGCTGCTGATCAAAACCCGGGCCGCAAATCACGAAATGTCTACTGGGTGCGCTTCCTGAACCACGATACGGCATGCCTGCATGGCCCTGAGACTTATGCCCGAAAGTATAATCTGCCGGTGATTTATTTAGAAATCCAAAAAATCAAAAGGGGTTATTACCAGATGGTTCCCGAAGTATTGACCAACAACCCTTCAGAGTTACCGCAAGGTGAAATCGTTCGACGCTACATGAAAGCGCTTGAAAAGAGCATACAGAAAAAACCGGAATACTGGCTGTGGTCGCACCGGCGCTGGAAGAAAAAGAAACCCGAAAATATAAAACCGTTATGACAGGAAACATCCAAAAAATACAATCGCTTTATGATATATCTTATCCTATCATACAAGGAGGCATGGTATGGACCAGCGGCTGGAAGTTAGCCTCAGCCGTGAGCAATGCCGGCGGGCTCGGACTTATAGGAGCCGGATCAATGTATCCCGATGTATTCAGAGAGCATGTGCAAAAATGCAAAGCGGCAACGCAAAAACCGTTTGGCGTTAATATTCCTCTGCTGTATCCCAATGTAGATGAAATTATCCGCATTGTAAAAGAAGAGCAGGTAAAAATCGTATTCACCTCAGCCGGCAACCCGGCCAAATACACTGCCATGCTCAGGGAAGAGGGCATTACGGTTACCCACGTAGTTGCTAATATGAAATTTGCCCTGAAAAGCCAGGAGGCCGGCGTTGATGCTATTGTAGCTGAAGGCTTTGAAGCCGGTGGACATAACGGGCTGGAAGAAAACACCACGCTAACGCTCATCCCCTATCTTCGGGAAAAAATTGACATCCCACTAATTGCTGCCGGCGGTATCGGGAGCGGTCAGGCTATGGCAGCCGCCATAGCACTGGGAGCCGATGGCGTGCAAATCGGCAGCCGTTTTGCCGCTACGCAAGAAGCTTCCTCGCATCCAAATTTTAAAAATAAATTAGTGGAGCTGAAAGACGGAGACACCCAGCTCATTATGAAACGAGTAGTGCCGGTAAGGATGGTGAAAAACAAATTTTTCAGAGAAATACAGGAAATGGAAATTCGTGGCGCTTCACGCGAAGAGTTGAAAAACCACCTTGGGAAAGGCCGGGCAAAAAAGGGCATGTTTGAGGGCGATTTGGATGAAGGTGAGTTAGAAATCGGCCAGGTTTCTGCCTCGATTAGCGAAATATTACCGGCAGAAGAAGTGATGAATCAGATTCTCAACAACTACCGGCAAACCATTGATTCCTTGTCATCAAATACATTATAAAGCTGTGGCATGAAAGAGGGATGGGTGAAAATAAACGAAAAACAAATCCATTATCAATGGATAAACCGGGAATACCCTCCGGAACCCTATTTGATTTTTTTGCATGAAGGGTTGGGCAGTATTCCTCAATGGAGACGCTTCCCGGAAAAAGTGAGCCATATGCTTAAAATGCCGGCATTGCTGTATGAAAGAGCCGGCTACGGAAAGTCTTCTCCCGCTCAGAAAGAAAGGCCAAAAGATTTTCTGAAAACCGAAGGGGAGATTGTGCTGCCTCAGTTGCTGCATAAACTAAATGCCAAAGGAAAACACTATGCTTTCGGGCATAGCGACGGCGGCAGTGTAGCACTTTATTATGCTTCTGTAAACCCTGATAATTTGCAAAAAATCATTGTAGTAGCTCCGCATGTATTCCTGGAAGACATATCCCGGAAAGGCATAAGCAAAACCCGCGATGCTTTCATGACAGGAAAGTTAAAAACCGCATTGAAAAAGTTTCATGCCCCGCACACCGATCATGTGGTGTTAAGTTGGACCAATTACTGGCTCGATCCGGTCAATAAAAACTGGAACATGTTTGAGGAGCTTACAAAAATTACTTGTCCGGTTTGCTTTATTCAGGGTGATAATGATATGTTTGGTTCTTACAGTCAGGCTGAGGAAATTGAAAAACGTGTCAGAGGACCTTTTGAAAAAATGTTTCTTAACGATTGCGGACACAGCCCACACTTCGAAAAAACAAGCGAGGTGCTGGATTGTGTCAGGCTTTTCTTCCGGTAGTTTTTTGATTTTCGGTTTACATTTCCCAAACAATTCCGGGTTATAAATGTAAATATGCTTATATTTGTATGGGATAAATAAATGCAAAAACATCTTTATGGACTATCAAATTCTGAATGTAGAAACAAAAGACCACATTGCTTTCATCACCATTTCCCGTCCCAAAGCTATGAATGCACTAAATTCTTCCTTTTTTGAAGAAATGGACTTGCTTTTGGATGAGCTGCGGGGAAATAAAGAAATCCGCGCGGCAATAATCACCGGCCAGGGCAAAGCTTTTGCTGCCGGTGCGGATATTGCTGAAATGGCGGATATGAATGCTAAGGAAGGAGAAGAGTTTTCCAGCCTTGGACAAAAAGTATTCAATAAAATTGCCGATTTCCCTGTGCCGGTTTTAGCTGCTGTAAATGGCTATGCTCTGGGCGGAGGCTGCGAGCTGGCTACAGCCTGCGACATTCGTATCGCTTCTACCAAAGCAAAATTCGGACAACCCGAAGTAGGGCTGGGCCTCATCCCGGGTTATTCAGGCACACAGCGGCTGCCGAGAATCATCGGCAAAGCCAATGCAGCCTATCTGCTTATGACCGGAGAAACCATCATGGCTGATGAGGCATTGCGCATTGGCCTGATACAAAAAGTAGTTGAAGCCGACAGCCTCATGGAGCACACCACACAAGTAGCTAAGGAAATCGCATCTAAAGGCCCTGTAGCCGTAAGAACGCTGAAAAACACATTAAACCAGGGAATGGAAATGCCTTTTGATAAAGCTGAGGCGCTGGAGTCTAAAAACTTCGGTTCACTCTTTGGAACCCCTGAAACAAATGAAGGTATGGATGCATTTTTAAATAAAAGAAAACCAAACTGGTAAAAACTGAATGTATGGATTATATAAATAGATTAAAAAACGTAGCTGTGTTGGGTTCGGCCGGCAAAATGGGCAGTGGCATTTTGCTGCTTACGGCCGTGGAAATGACCTACCAAAAGCTCAAAAAAGAAAACCAAAACGAAACCTTTTCGCTGCATGCCGTCGATGTTTCTGACAAAGCATTAGAAGGTCTGATTGCTTATGTAAGAAGCCAGGCAACTAAACTGGCCGAAAAGTCGATTGTAAAGCTCAGGCAAACCTATGCTGATGACTCGTCGGTTATTGAAAATGCCGATGTGATTGAGAAATTCGTAAACGATGTGGTTGCAATCATAAAGCCTACCACCCGCATTGAAAGCGCCTATGATGCCGGACTGGTTTTTGAGGCCGTTAATGAAAACCCCGACCTGAAGGTGAAACTTATCAAGCAAATTGACCAGAATTCAGATAAATCACCCTGGTTTTTTACAAACACCTCATCTGTGCCTATCCACGCACTGAACGAGAAAGCCGGACTGGATGGCCGAATCATCGGGTTTCATTTTTACAATCCTCCGGCAGTGCAAAAGCTTGTGGAGCTCATCCCGGCAGACAAAACACTTGATGAAATCCATGATTTTGCTAAAGCTTATGCCAAAGCGCTGAAAAAAGTGGTTGTTCCCTCAAATGACATTGCCGGATTCATTGGAAACGGGCATTTTATGAGAGATGCGCTTCATGGCATCAGTCAGGCAGAAAAACTCTTTGAGGAAAAAGGAATGGCACGGGCCGTATACGTCATCAACAAAGTAACACAGGATTTTCTGGTTCGCCCGATGGGCATATTCCAGCTTATTGACTATGTTGGTGTTGATGTGGTTCGCTACATCCTGCAGGTGATGAATCCGTATTTTGATGAAGAGCTTCACAGCAGATTGCTGGACCGCCTGTATGAAAAGGGCATTAAAGGCGGACAAAACCACGACGGATCGCAGAAAGACGGTTTTCTGAAATACGAAAAAGGGAAGCCGGTTGCTGCTTATGACGAGCAGAAAGAAACGTACGTACCGTTTGATTCATTTGCAAAAGAAGAGGATCAAAAACTGGGCGATTTGCCAAAAGAATGGATACCCTGGAAAAAGATCATTCGCAGCAGCGATAAAGAAGCTTTGCTGAGCAAGTACTTCCATGCCTTGAAAAAGCAAGACACCTCTGGCAGCAAATTAGCTATAGACTATGGCAGGAAATCGCGCGACATCGCCAGGCAACTGGTGAAACAAAAAGTTGCTCATAATGATGCTGATGTAAATACGGTTTTGACAACCGGATTTTTCCATGCTTATGGACCGATAAACAGATATTTTGACTAAAAACGATGACAAGATGCGTAAAAAAGTATATATAACAGCCGGATACAACACCGTATCTTTTGGCAGCGGAAGAAAAGAATTCAACCCGAAAAAATCACGTCCCGGACTAGAGCATTACCTTTCGGAAGCGGGTAAGGCAACTATAGAAAAGCTGGGAGGAGCCCAAAATATTGACGAGAGCGTTGTAGGCAATTTCATGGCAGCCCGCTATAATAAACAAGGGCATTTGGGTGCCTTTGCCCCGATGATAGACCCAAAACTAACCTACAAGCCCTCACTAAAAGTAGAGGCCGCTTGTGCTTCGGGAGGCATGTCCTTACTTACCGGCATTAAGTCGGTACTGGCTGACACAGCCGACACCGTACTATCGATGGGCGTAGAAGTCCAAAACACGGTTAAAGCCGTGTATGGCGCCGATATTTTAGCTGGAGCAGGCTGGTTTCAAAACCGTAAAGATGGCCATGCCCACTTTTTCCCGGGGCAGTTCAGCGACAGGGCCGGCGCCTATTTTGAAAAGTTCGGCAGGGAAAAGACCCGCAAAGCCTTTGCGCGTTGGTATAAAAACGCCATTGAAAATGCACGCAAGTGCCCTACAGCGCAAGAATATGAAAACACCCATCCCGACCCGGAAAAGCTGGCTTTGTCTACTGAACCAACGCCTGCGTTTGTGCCAAACCTGACGGTTTTTGATTCATCAAAAGTTTCTGATGGAGCATCAGCTATAGGCATTCTCTCAGAAGAAGGGCTGAAAAGAGCGAACATCGACAAATCGCAGGCTGTAGAGATCGTCGGCTATGGTCATGCTGTGGATGATTTGACGGAAAACCCGCAAGACCCAACCCGTCTGCAAACCATGAAGGCCGCTATAGACAAAGCGCTGAACAGCGCCGGAATTACCAAAGACGACCTGGCCACTGTAGAGACGCATGACTGCTTTTCCATTGCGGGAGTAATGTCAGTAGAAGCTTTAGGATTAGCTGAATATGGCAGAGGAACAGAATATATCCTGGAAGGAAACACAGCCGCTGACGGAGAAGTACCTTTTAACACCACTGGAGGTTTAATCGGCTGGGGCCATCCCACAGGAGCTACCGGCGTTCATATGGCCGTAACCATTTGGGAGCAGCTTACCGGAAATGCCGGAGAAGCCCAAATCAATATCCCGGAAAACCGGCCTTATGGCATGACCATCAACATGGGCGGAGACGATAAAACGGTAATGGCTATCGTTTACAAAAGAGCAGAATAAAATGAAGCACCCTTTCACCTTAAACCCGGCGGCCCTGGCTTAGCCGGGTTTTTTATTGCAAGAAGTTAACTATTTTAACTATTTGTATTTTGGTCATTAGAATTTGGGATTTATTTGTTTTTTGAAATTTGATTTTTGTTTTTTCTGGCTTGTCCAGGTTAGTTTATTAAATACCGGGTTTAGCGAAATGGATTTCAAATTTAAAGATAAATAAGAGCAAGTTTGTAACTTTATCGTTGTCATAAAACAAACGAAAGCAAAACCTGTGCAGGAAAAAGAATTCATCAGCCAACTCAAAAAAGGAGATGAAAAAGCCTTTAGGACGCTTGTAGGTAGTTATGGAAAAATGATTTTCCATACCTGCTTCCGCATTATTCAGGATAAGGACGACGCCCAGGATATTGCCCAGGATGTTTTTGTTGAAGCTTTTCAGTCTGTTGACAAGTTTATGAACCAGTCTGCCATCAGCACCTGGCTCTATCGCATTGCGATAAACAAATCGTTAAACTTCATCAAAAAACATAAAAAACGAACGCTGACGGATGATATCTCAAAGTATGGTTCTGCAGATTTATCGGAAAAAGACGCATCGTTCAAAACAGAAAATGAAGAAAGGCATCTTATTCTTTCACAAGCCATCGATAGTTTGCCGGAATCACAAAAAACAGCTTTTGTATTGCATAAAATTGAAGAAAAATCATATAAGGAAATTGCCAGCTTAACAGGGAATTCACTTTCATCTGTGGAGTCTTTGATGCACCGTGCTAAAAACAATTTGCAAAAAAGGCTGGTTTCATATTATAAAGGAAAATGAAGTGCAAGTTTTTAACGAAAAGATTGTCAAAGTAAAAAGGGAACAGGCAAGGCCAAAAATAAATTTTAGATTCCCGAATAGAATCGAAAAGCATGATTAAAATCAGCACAGAACAAAAAGAATAAATTTAAACCGATAAAAATGCATTGCAGCGAATTTGAAAAAAACATCATCAGCTTTCATGAGGGCATCCTGGAGCAGGAAACGGCTTCTGAGATGCAAAGTCATATGCAGCAATGTAATACATGCAAAAGGCTTTATCAGGAAGTTACGGCTACTTACGATGTTGTTGACCAGAATGAAGCATTGCCGGAGTTTTCAGTCGAAACCTTTTATGAAGGCATCCGCGAAAAGCTAAGCAATGCCAACCCGGGAGTCTTAAGCCAATCATTGCAAATGTTTGCAAATATTGCCGCCAGCATCGTGATTATGACAGGCCTGGCCAGCGCCCTTTTTCTGACAATAAACCTGTCTGCGCCGGCAACAACAGCAAACAATGAAGATGCTTACATCCAGGAACTGACAAACGAGTTTCATCTCGATACCGAAGAAAAGTACGCCTTTGAAACCTATTATCAGGATACTGAAAACAATCAAGAATGAAAAACAAAAAACTATTGATTGGCATTATTATCATCATTACCCTTGTGAATTTAGGGTCTTTGGGAGCTATACTCTATTATACCTATTATGAAAATGATGATAAACCAACTATAAGAACAGAAAGAGAAGATTATCGCAGCAGGCGCGACAAATACAAGCCCGACGCAGAAGCAAGGCAGTTTTTTGATGAAGCGCGTGATAAATTCAGAGAGCGGGTGCATCCGCATGTTATGCAAATCAGGGAAACCCAAAGCGAAATGATGGAAGAACTGCTTAAGGAATCACCCGACCAGCAAAAGCTGGATTCTCTGGCCGAGGCTTCAGGAAACATTCACGCCAGCATCAGAAAAAATATGGCAGATGTCTTTTTGATGATGAATGAAAAAGCTTCGCCTGAGCAACGAAAGCACCTGGAAAGATTCTACAGGCATGTTATGATTGACGACAAAGGCCCGAAAAGCCATGATAAAAGACGTAAATTCCAGAAAAGAAAAAATAAAAGGCCGTAAGGCACAAGATTTTAAAAACAGGGTTGTCAAACCTCAGAACATAAAAAATAATATACTATGAACACATTAAAGCACAATTTTTTGAATGCCGGAATTCTTATGATATTTCTGGCACTAGCCGCAACCACTTTTGCACAACGCGGGCAAGGTCAACGATTCGACGGAAAGCAGCAAAACGAATGCCGGATTCCTGACCTTACCGAAGAGCAGCAGGAACAGATAACCACATTACGCACAAACCACCGCAGCGAGATGGACGAATACCGGGCAGACATGCGCACCCTCCGCGCTGAATATGCCGACCTTACCAGCGGCAGCGATTACGACATCAAAGCAGCGTCTGAAAAAGCAGATGCCCTGACCGATGTGAAGAATAAAATGATGAAGCAAAACCTGGAGCACCGCGACGAAGTGCGTAATCTGCTCACCGATGAGCAGATAGTGTATTTTGACAGACATCACTTTGGCAGGAATAATAAGGGAAATGGCCCCGGAAATTTCCATAAAGGAAGAGGATACCATAAACGAGGATTTGGAGAAGGTTATGGGCGATCAGGCTTTGGCAAACAAGGCAGAAGAGGGGGATGTTATTAGAATTCACGATTCATTTTAGGTAAAAACCAGCGGAGAAATTCCTTCGCTGGTTTTTTTATGCTTATGTATTGGCAAACTTCCCAGCTTTTGACAACACGCCTCCAGCGGCTTCCGATAACTTCCCTGTCTTACGAAAGGAGCTAAAACTGACTGCGATAATTTTTCATTATGGAAAGCAATTCTTTGGAGGCACAACGGATTTTTTATACATTTACCACACATTAACCGGCAGGCCAATGAAATCAGTAGAAACCCGGAAAGCAGCAAGTAAATATTTTAAAATAATCAGAAGCGGGTTAAGTGATACCCACTGCCTGGGAATGGAATTCATAAAACCAATAAAAGGTGTTTATATCTGCAATATGCTTTTAGATATAGTCGGAAAAGGTGAATATATAATGATTTAGGCTTCATGCAAAAAAGACACTGTAAATATTGATTATTGTACCATAATTTGTATTTTTGGGACAAATAAAATTAATATGGGACAAAATACACCACATAATCAATTGGAAAAACTTCCACCGCTTAGAGAAAAGGTGGAAACCATTGAAATTCTTAGACAAACAAACAAGTCTACTGCTGCATTAGCGGAATTAAAAGGGATTGCGAAGACAATTCCGAATCAAGAAATGCTTATTAATGCCATAGTTTTACAGGAAGCAAAAGATAGTTCTGAGATTGAAAATATTATTACAACACAAGATGAGCTTTATAAAGCATTAACTATTAATAAAACTCATATATCACCTGAGACTAAGGAGGTTGTAAATTATCGTAAAGCAATATTTCAAGGATATAACCTTGCAAAAAAACAAGGTTTCTTAAGGGTTAATGACATTGTTAGTATTCAACAGAAATTGGTTGATAATACTGCTGGAATTAGAAGTACACCTGGAACTGTATTGAAAAATGACACTACAGGAGAAATTGTTTATACTCCACCGCAAGACAAAGCAGAAATATTTGACTTGTTGACAAATTTTATTAACCACTTTAATCAACAGGATGATTTATCGCCTTTGATAAACTTGGCAATATTACATTATCAGTTTGAGAGCATTCACCCTTTTTATGATGGAAATGGTAGAACTGGTCGGATTTTAAATATTTTGTATTTAATACTAAACGAATTGATTGATGTTCCTATTTTGTATCTAAGCTCTTATATCATAGCCAATAAGCCAGAATATTACCGACTTTTAAATCAAACAAATCGGATAGGAAAATGGGAAGAATGGATAATGTTTATGCTTAGAGCAGTTGAGAGTACATCAAAAGATACTATCAAAAGGATTACAAATATTAAAGACCAACTAGATTCTACAATAATAAAAGTTCAAGAAAAAGCTCCCAAACTTTATAGAAAAGAGCTTGTTGAATTGTTATTTGAACAACCATACTCGAAAATTGAATTTGTTGTAAATAAATTAGGGGTAGAAAGAAAAGCAGCTTCCAGATATTTAAAAGAACTTGAAGATATTGGGATTCTTGAATCTCAAAAAGTTGGGAGAGAGACTTTGTATATAAATAAAGAATTGATTGAAATACTAAAAAAATAATGCACGAAAGCCTAACACACAATATAGCCAATAAGGGTTTCAGTGATATGCGAAGGTTTGTAGCCCGCTTCAACTTTTTGTGTACCCTGTTAGGAAATCGCCCGCAATCCCTTACTGGCCATATTGTCAACGCTATAAAAAGTTACATTCTATATTTCTCTAATTGATTCTCTAGCTATTAACTTACAAACCTAAAAACTTACGAACTTATTAAACTGGACTCAGCAATTAAAAAGCAAAGCCAGCCTTTACCTTACATCACTTCGGTTCCTTTCAAAAAACCCATATTTTCTTATATCTGATAATCAGAGGACAACAGAAATAAATGTGTGAATGTTGTAACTCTTATATATGAATTGTGTAACAGGCATGGTGATTTTGTACGGTACCTTTGTTTCATAAATAATTATAAAAATCACAAAATGAAAAAGTTAAACCTAATACCAATTATCGCCACTGCTTTAGTTGTTTTTTTTACCGGTTGTAAGAAAGACGATTTTGAGCCCGGGGAATATTTATGCCCGGAAGTGATCTCTACAATCCCTATTGACCAGGCTACTGATGTACCTCTCAATCAAATGATTTCAGCAACCTTCAGTGATGAGATGGATTCTGCTACCATCAACCAGGAGTCGTTTATCATTCAGCAAGGCGAAACCTCAATAACCAAAGCAGTTCCATACAGCGGAGTAACT